>CAVIRF010000041.1:0-14320 GCA_963645185.1 Coprococcus eutactus
GTGTTTACCGCTGTGCCTGTAACAAGCGTACCATCCGCAAGAAGCAGAGATGCAGTCATCGTGCAGCCAAGAATGTCGGACATGTCCACACTCAAGCCTTGATCGACAGCGCCGTAAAAAACGCAGTGACCGTCCGCGATTGTAACTTTTCCATCTCTCGCGCAAAGCCAACGGTCGATACTGTATTTCCAACTCTCCGTATACTCCGTCTTCCCTCGCTGATTAACCGGCCGCCCAAAGTACCAGTTATCCAGCAGGTTGGGATTGGTGCGCCATTTGACGGCGTTGTTGACCGTGGTGCTGTCGGAGGCGGTGAGAGGGATAGTGTCGGCGGTAACGGTGATGTCGGCGCTCAGCGCCTTTCCGTTTACCTTTCGCGTGATGGGGACGACCTGCTCCGCAAGCGAGCTGACGCTCTGCGTGAGCTGATCCTGTGTCGCGAACTGGTCTGCTTTGGACAGTGCCGCGTTAAACTGCGCCTCCGTGCCCTGATAGCCGCCGTCGAGGGCGGTATCATAGGCGCTCTTACCGTCGCTGCCCGGAACGCCCTGAATGCCCTGCACGCCCTGAATACCCTGTGCACCCTCCGGGCCTTGAATGCCCTGTGGGCCCTGCGGACCCGTGGGGCCTTCCACCTTGCCGACGCTCACCCAGTCGAGGGCGTTCTCACTCCAAATGTAGCACTCGCGGTTCTCCTCGACCTGATACATCTTGTCGTTGCCGCTCGGAATGGCGTTGCGCAGCGCGGCGAGCGTCGAGTAAACGTCCTCGATGTATAACGCCTTGCCGTCCTTTCCTGCCGCGCCGGTCTCGCCCTGCGGGCCCTGCGGACCCTGTGCTCCCTGCGCACCCTGAATGCCCTGTGCTCCCTGCACACCCTGAATGCCCTGCGGACCTCGGGGGCCAATCTCGCCCTGCGGACCGCGCTCGCCTCTGAGACCCTGCGCACCGGTGTCGCCCTTGTCGCCTTTGTCTCCCTGCACGCCCTGCGGACCCTGCACGCCGTGGATAACGGTAACGCCGTTCGCGTCCTCGACTGAACCCTCTGCAAACTGCATCCGGCTCCTCTGCGGCAGCGTGTTTCCGTCCTTGTCCAGAATGACGTGACCCGAGCTTGCCGTTGCAAGCCATGTCGAGCCGTCGAGCGAATACTCGATTGCTCCGTCGCTGTTCAGCCGCAGCCACACAATCGAGCCGTCCTTGCATTTGATGCTGATTTCGTCCTGCGTGCTCAGCCCGTTTACCACGTCGATCGTCTCGTTGATCTTGTCCTTCAGCACCTTGGGCAGCTTGTCGAAGATCGCCTTGTTTTCTGCCGCGCTGCCGGTCAGTGTATCCGCTGCCGAGACAACGCCGTTCGAGCTGACCGTGCTGTCGGAAATTTTTTCGATTGCCATTTCATCACCTCACCATAGTTCCGATCGTGTATCTCTTGATAATGCCGAACAGGCCGAACGCCTCGCTCAGCGCTTCGTTCTTCACGATCAGCTGCAACGTCTTGTACTTCTTTACCTTGCTGTTGAACGGCAGCACCTGCGGCGCGTCGTTGGTGTTGAACGTAAAGCGGCTGAAATCAATATCCTCCCAGTTGAAAATATCCGCGATGCCCTCGCGTATCTGCCGTCCGAAGTCGCGCTCTGTCCGCGCGAACACCTTGACCGACGAACGGGTGTACGGCTTCATGAGGATGCCGCTGCCGCGCTTGACCATCGTTTTGTAGGTCATAAAGTCGCCGTCGTCATCCGCCTTGGTGTGCCATTCTGCAGCAATCGCCGTGCTTCCGGTGATCTTGCCGTCGCTTCCGAGTGTGCCGCCGTCCGAGTACGCCTGCATCGTGTCAATGTCCGTGTTCAGCTTGCATATCCTGCCGTCGCTCGTTCCGAAATACAGGTTGCCCCTGCTCTCCATCATACGCACCGCCGGGAAGTTGTCCCAGTAGTAGCACTCGTATACATAGTCGCCGTAGGACTGCGGCTTGTACGCTACGTTCTGGTTCGTGTCGAGCACATAGGCGTGGCTGTTGACGCTCAGCACATAGTAGCCGTTCCACACCACCGCGCAGGCGTTTTCGAGGTGTTCTTCCTTGGTCAACGCCGCGTCCACATAGTAGCTGCGGTTTCGTGCTGTCTGCAATGCGGTAATGTTGCTGCTCGTCAGCGCGAACACGCCCGTGCGGCTGAGAAAGACCGGCTCCTCCGGCAGATACGCGAATGCGTGCTTTGCAACCGCGCCTGCGCCTGCCGTCGCTCTGCGCACCGGAAACTGCACCTTGCTCGTGGTCTCGTTGATGTTGTACCCTCTGAAATAGATGGTGGTCTCGCTGCGGTCGTCCGACTTGACGATTGCCTGACTGTCCGAGATTGCCGTATAGCCGATGATAGCCGCGCCGTCCGCGCCCACCTTGGTATACGACAGGTCGGAGAAGTACAGCGGATTGTTGCTCTCGCACCGCCAGTCCGTGTCCTGTGCGTCCGGGTTGCCGGAGAGGAATACCCTGTCCTGCGACTGTCCGCCGTAGATTGCCGCAATCGTGCACTTCTTGATCTTGTCCGCATACCCGTCCACGTGCTTGACGAACGTGATCATCACGTTGTCCTTGCCCGTGATAGCCGGTTTCGGCGGTGCTGAGGTGAACGTCACCTGTCCCTTACTGCCGTTCAGGCTGTACTTGCTTGCGTCCCATACTGCGTCATCTACCTTGACCTCTGCAATGCTCTGCACGTCGGTCGTGTCGAGCTGATACACCGTCGCCGAGCCGTCCGCGCAGAACTCGTTCTTGCGCTTGTCGCTCAGCAGGTTCACGTCCTCAAAGCTCGTGCCGCCGCCCGTCGGCGTGTTCGCGATGGTGGTTGTCGGAACGTAAGCGTCCGCTGTCGCGTCCTTGACGGTCTCGCCGTCAAACACAAGGTACTCGCCGCCCGTCAGAATGTATATCTTGTCGTTCAGCGTAAACGCCGTGCCCTGCTTGTTCGTCAGGCCGCTTTTCAGCTCGCTTATGCTGTCCTCTGTCCACTTGTAAAGCCGCGTGCCGCCGTGCACAAGGAAATACTCGCTGCCCTTGATAACGCCGCGATACAAGCCGTTTACAGGGCTCTCGCAGCGCTGCAAAACGCGCCAGCCCTTGCGCTTTTCGGGAAAGCCGCCGCTGTCCGAAATGAGGTTGACCGTGCCGGAAGCGCCGCGCGTTGAGTCAACCTGCGTCGGGTTGCTTGAGAGGTCAACGCCCTTGAACTTGGAGTATTCCGTCTTGTACTTTTTCGGGGAGTCGGGAATATCGTATGCCGCCATTTACACCCACCCCGTTACGCTCGTCCACGCGCCGCCGCTTGCCGTCTGCTGCCGACGGCTTGCCAGCATAGCCTTTACGTTCTCATACTCGTTGAGGTACTGCGTCGACATCGAAATGTCATCTTCCTTGAACACCTCAGCCGCGATATACAGCGGAATAGCCCTCTGCGCCTCCTCGGCAAGGGAAAACGTCGTGTCGCCGGGCGTGCTCTCGTCGATGCTCTCCGGGTACGCCTCGTACCAGATAACCAGCGTGCCGACGTACTCCGCCGGAAGGAACAGCGCGTCCATGCCGTCGAACTGATAGTCGTTCACGCGCAAAAACGTGTTGTTGTTCCCCATGATGGTCAGCCGGTCGGGACAGAAGCGCATGAAATCCGGTGCAAGCTCGCGGATGTGGTACAGCCGATACCCTTCCGCGTCGTCGTCCGGCAGCTCGACTTCCACACTCTTGTAAATCGGCATGACCTCGGCAAGGTCGATCATCGCGAACCATGCCGCGTGCGGCATCGCTCTCACATAATCTGCCACATCGGGACTTGTCAGCGCGGTTTCCGTGCCGTAGTTGAGGCGTGAGAAAATTTTATCGAGAGCCGCTTTCTGAATTTGCTCCCACGTCATGAAATCACTCCTTAAAAGGAAAAGGAGGGGGATTTCCCCTCCCCTCCTTACAGTTCGGTTGCGTTTGCCAGACCGTCGCCCACGATAGAAATTGCTCTCCAGTCGTTGAAGCCTGCGCCGAAGCGTGCGCGGCCGGACCAGTAGTTCGCGTCGGTGTTCTCGTCCACGGAGGAGCGGACAGTCAGCGATACACGGTCGAGCCACGGCATGCACATCGCGTCCTTGTTGTAGTCGCTGTCGAGCAGCATGAAATACTCCTTGCCGCCGATGGTCTTGGGCAGGTAGTTCCATACCAGTACGTTCCAGAGACCGAGCTGGAAGTTGAACGCGTTGTTGTTGGTGTTCGGGTCGAGCTCGGAGCCGATAGCCGCGAACAGTGCACGCTTGAGTGCGCCGCTGTTCGGGATGATGATGGTGTCCGGCTTGATGTTCAGCAGGTTGCCGTCATCGTCGCGGATGTCCTGCATCTGCTCCTGCGCTGCGTCCAGAATTTCGGTGTACTTGTCCGTGCCTGCGGTGTACTTGAAGCGGTTGGACTGGTTCTTGTAGCCCTTGGTTGCCGAGCCGTGCGCGTTGGAGAACAGCGCTACGCCGTCTGCGGAGGTGGTGTCATACTTCTTGCCGCCGAAGTTGATAGTAGTGCCAATGCCGCCTGCGATCATGTCCGCCGCGAACTTCTCACGGGTGCGGTTGTAGCTTGCGCCGAACTTGCGTGCCTTGCTTTCTGCCACATTGAACTTGCTGTCCTCGATGAGCTCACGGGTCACCTCAAAGCGAGATTTCCACGTGGTCGGCTCGATGATCTTGGAAAAGCCCTCCTGTACCGAGGTCAGTGGATACGCGCCGTTCTCGCCTACGTCCTGAAAATCGCCCAGCGCGGTAGCCGAGGTGTACTTTTCCGCGTAGTTGGTGGTGGTGTCCATGTAGAACACCTTGTCGATCATGCTCTGCTCCTGAAAGCTCTCTACGCGGTCTGCGATGATCGCCTTAATGGGAGCCTGCGACTTGCCGAAGAAAGAATCAGCAACGCCGGAAGACTCAGAAAAAGTAATGCCTGCCATATATTATTTATCTCCTCTCTTTTATCAGGTTGCTGCCGGGGCAACGAATACGCCGGTAACAGTGGAATTGGTGGTTGCGCCGTCGGTGGTCAGCACCTTGAAAACGCCGCTCGTGGTAGTTGCGGTAACGGTCAGCGCGTCGGTAGCCAGAGTGACAGCCGAGCCGACAGCGGTCTGTGCCACGGTCGCGGTCGAGGTGGTCTCGAACACGATATTGTCGTTTACCTCGATGGCGGCATAATTGCCGTCCTCGCGCTGCGGACCCATGATAATATGGGTCGGCTTGGTGGTAGCCGCGCACTTTGCCAGTGCACCGGAAGTCAGGTTTGCCGCCATGCCGAGGGTCAGACCGGCCGCACCGGGAAGGTAAACGAACGGGGACACATCAGCCACGCGGCGATATGCGATCTTGAACATATGTTTTGTGCTCCTTTACTTGTATTTTTTGAATTTCTCCACCAACTGCTTGTGCGTCAGGTTCGGGAATGCGTGACGCATCATCTGCATCTCCTGTGGGTCGATCACGATGTCGTCGCCGCCTGCGTTGCCTTTGGTGGTGGTTAAATGGCTTTTGCCGTTGACGTTGTTCATTGCCTGCTGCTTTGCCGCTGCGGCCTTCTTGCCGGTGAGCGTGTCAAAGTTTGCAAGGCGGAACGCATCAACGAGCGAATAGCCGCGGTTGACGTACTCGTTAAAAACGGGTGCGTTCGGGTGATTTGCCAGTGCAGCAACGTCCGTGATGGACGGGTCAAGCCGGGAGATATCCTGAATTGCCGCGTTCATCTGCCGCTCGCCCTCCTCCATCTGCACGCGGTCAAGCACTTCCTGTGCCTGCCGCACGGTGGGGTTGTTGGCGATCATCTGGTCGAGCATATTGGGGTCAAGCCCCGCCTGCTGCATCTGGTCGCGCTGATATGCCTGCTGGTATGCATGCCACTCAGCCTCCGAGGTGATCGGCTTGTTGGCGTACGGGTCAATCTGACCGTCTAAAAACTGCCGTACCATCTCGTCCTTTGCCGCCTGCCGCTCTGCTGCGATGCGCTGATTAAACTGCGCCTCTGCTCTGCGTCGAGCTGCGGCAAATCGCGCGTTGTCTTCCGCGCTCTGTACTCCCGAGTTATCCGGTTCGGCGGTCTCCGGTTCGTTTTCGCCTGTCTCCTCGGGTCCGATGGACGCAGTTTCGGCGGTTTCCTGCTCGTTTACGCCTGCCTCAGTGGTTTCCACGTTGGTTTCCATAATTTCTTCCATTTGGGTTTCCTTTCTGGATTTTTACGCTGTTCCATGCGATTTTCGGGCATAAAAAAACCGCCCTTTCGGACGGTTCCGCTATTCCCTTTTACTTGCCGCTCTTAGAGGAGCGGAGATCGCCGCCGGTCTTGACGGTCGGCTTCTTGGTCTTGGTCTGCTCATAGAGCGCCTTGACCTCCATGCTGCCGGTGTTCTTGATCTTACCGGCCATAGTGGTGCACTTTGCCATGCTATTTCACCTCCTTTACAACCTGCTTATAGTTCGAGCACTGCGGATTTTTGCAGATAAGCACGAGCTTACCGTCCACAGTGTCGGTCTTGGTGTCAATTTTACATACCGGACATACCATAGCTGCCGCCTCCCTCCTGATACGTGGGCATCGTTTCCGGGCTGACATAATCGCTCTGTGTCACGTCGGGAATGCCGTCTGCACTTGTATCCGTCGGCTGCATCATCGCCTGCTGCTGTGCTGCCATCTGCTCCTGCATCTGCTGCTGTTCCATGCGTTCGGTGAGCTGCTGCTTGACCTCGCTTGCGAGCGGGTAATGCAGTCCCTCCATGATCGTCCAGAACGTTAGCAGGCTCTGCATGTCGGAGGGGTCGCCGAAGCACCCGTTTTCGAGGTTCATGCGTGCCTCCTGCCACAGGTTTTCGCGGTTGCCTGCAAGCGGTGCCGTCTGGTCTACGCTGAAAAGAAACTCGTCGTTCCAGTACGGTTCCCCTGCCTCGTCCACCCGGAGAAAGTCCATTTTGTTGAAAACGCCGTACATCTGCGTGCCGTTCGTGTCCTTGTAAACCATCGGCCGCGGCTCGTCGCTGTACGCCAGTAGGAACTTGAACATAACTTCAAACAGGTCTGCATAAGCCGCATTTTTCATTACTTTTCGGCTCTCCAGTCGTCCGGCGGTCTGCGCCGCCGCAAACTGCTTTGCCGTGCCGGAGGTTGCCGTGCTGTCCTGCCGTCCCTGAAAGCTGTCCGTAATGCCGATGAGGTTGCGCATGGCCGTGTAGGTGCTCTCCTCATACGCCATATCGCGCGAGATGTCCGGCTGTAGCGTCAGCACATCGACCATCGTCTTTTCGCTCGCGTCCTCGATCTCAAGAATTTTGAAATTCTCGTCCGTGCGGCGTATCTGCTTGCCGCGCGGCAGGGTGACCACCGAGCCGCCGCCGAGCAGCTTTTCAGAAATCGAGCTGTCGAGCTTGTTAAGTAACATCTGCTGATCTCGTACCATGTCCACGTCAGACGAGCCGAGCAGCTTTCCGACTACCGACACATTGCGCCGCAGTACCACCGGATAAACATCCGGCTTGTAGTACGGTATCATGTCATCCTCTTCGCGCTGCGTGACCGTGGGATTGCCCATCTCGTCAAGGCTGATGTCCTCGACCATCTTCGTCATCGGGATGCCGTTCTCGTCCGTCCGGGCAAAGTCTTTGACGGTCTTCTGCTCGCCGCTCTTGCTGCCGCAGTACGGGCAGGTGTCGCCCTGCATGTCCGCGCCGCACTTGCTGCACGTCTTGATACGCCGCGCCTGATAGTCCTCCATGTACTCAAGCAGTACATCGTTGCACCACGCCACGCGCCCGATGCCGCCGTCACTGTTGCGGAAGTAGCCGATGTTCTCGGTGACGAGATCGTCAACCGTGCTCTGCTCAAAGCCTCGTGCGTCCGGCTGTTCCTCGTCCTCGTCAGATACATCCTTGCCGTACTTTTTCCTGATGTACTCTTTCGACTGCGCGAGCTGAATGAAAAAGTAGTCCATCTCCGGGATGTTGTAAACGCCCGGCTGCGGAATGAACTGCTTCGGGTGCAGCAGGGAGACGGTCAGCGCGCCGCGCGTGGTGTGCGTGCGCTTGGTGTTGTCCCACTCCACGAGGAACAGATCGCCGCCGTGCGTCGGCGTGGTGCGCTCGTCCTGATCGTTGAGCCGCTCGAAGGGCAGCCGGTCGAGCTCATTGCGGATGTAGTCCTCAATGGTCTTTGCAAGCTGCTCGTCCTCCTCGTGTCTCGGCGTTACCTTGGGCGTGGGAATGTCGCTCGATACTTCCGCCTCGATGATCTCCGCAACAACATTTCGCGCCATCGTCGCATCTTTGGTTTTCTGCGTCTTGCCGTGCACCCTGTCGATCTTGTGCGTGCCTCTGTAGATTTCCTCTCGCTCGACCATGAGATCAAGCTCCGGCTGGTACTTGCTCCGCGCCTTGCTTAGTCTGTCCTGCCACTTCTTCAAAATCTGCTCGTCACTTTTGCCCGTTTTATCAAACGGATTTTGCATTATATCACCTCATTTTCAAAACGGAGTGCCCCATTTAGATAATAGGTACTCTTTGCCGCTCTTGTCGGCGTTGTAGTAGTCCTCGTACATATCCTCTGACCACTTGGCACGCTTGCCTCGCGGCTTGTCCTCGGTGTACCGCTGCTGCGAGCGGGCATAGTATGCGATAGCCAGAGCCATAACGCAGTCATCGTGCGCGCCTTGCTCCGCCTCTGCCCTGCCCTTTTCATTCCTGACAAACGTCAGCATTTCTCCCAGCGTGTCGGGGTCGCTCAGCAGCTCCACCGATTCGCGTACCACCTCCACCAGTCCGGCAATAATAACCGGGCGGGTGACACTCGTCGTTTTAAAGCCGTAGCTGTCGCGGGGTCTATGGGTGTAGTTGTCCTCAGTCTGCCGGACGTACTGCCGAGGATACCGCAGTCGTTGCAGCTCCTTGATCGGGTAGCTGCTGTAATTCGCCTCTATCGCAATCAGTGCGGTGTTGTAGTAGATACCCAGGCAATACATCTGTGCGGCGTATACGTCTTCGTCGAACTGGTGTCTAAGCGTGCAAACCTGCCGTCCTGTGGTGTTGTCGAGCACCTGCCCGACGAACCAGTCCGAACCCTCGCCGGATGTATCTCCGCCGATCACATACGGCACACCGTCCCGCCTGTCCTGATAGATGGAAATGTATCCACTGTCATCGTCCACCCACCGGATAGTCTTGTCGTCAATCCGCACCTGATTAGATACCGCGTCAAACCGTGTCGAGTACGCAAAGTACCCGCGCTTGACCGGCTCTGTCAGCTCGGCCAACCTGCCGTTTACCTTGGCCGCGTCGAAGATCGTCTTGCCGATAACGCCCCACTGTCCCAGACAGTAGACTTGATAATAGTACGGGTCGCTGTCCTTGTACCCCTCGAGTGTCCGCTTGTAGTCCTCGTCGAGCCATGCGTTATCCTTGTAGGTGGTTTTCAGCGTTACCGCCCGCTCGTCCTTGCGGTCAAAGAACCGCTTTTTGAGCCAGTGCAGGACGTTGATCGGGTTAAACGAAAGCGTAATCTGTCCGTGTATCCGCTTGCCTCGCAGACGGATATCAAGCTGATTAAAGTCCGCTTCCGCTATCTCGCTTGCCTCCTCTATCCATATATCGGTCAGTTCGCCCTTGGGGAAGGTAACAGACTTGATTTTTTCGGGATCGTCCAGACCCTTAAAAATGCAGGCGTTGCCGGTCAGGCGGCACACAATCCGCAGGTCGGTAACGTCGAACAGGCTATGCAGCCCCCACGAGTTAACGACCTGCTGCATCAGCGCGAACGTAGATGTGCGGTTGGTGTCGCCAACCTTGCGCACTACGAGGACATTGCACAGCGGCTTGCACATCATGCGGACTATCAGCCGCTGCGCCGCAAAGACGCTCTTGCCAGAGCCAGCGCCGCCGTACAAGACTATATATCTGTGCTCATCGTCAGAGAGCAGCGGCAGGTAAGCCGCATTAAACGCCCTCTTAGGTATGTTGACCTGCACGCGCTCACCTCCTGAATTGAACAAAAGTCACGTTTTGCATAACTCGCGCCGCCGTCCGTCTATGCTCCGGGTATTTACCCCGAGAAAATCGGTATCCGACCGCGCGAAAACGCCCGAATTTGCAGGATGCGAAAAGCGAGCTTGCAAAACAGGGCATAAAAAAAGACCTGCACCGCCCGGAAGCGGCTGCAAGCCGTTACTCTGTATCCGTCATATCATCATCGTCCAGCAGCTTGACCGTGATCGTCTGCGCTCCCACGATTTCCCGACGCTCAATAAATGCACCAATGCTCCGTGCGCGCAGCTCAGACGCCTTGAGACGGTCCTTAATGTCCGCCGTATCATTACGCATGGTATCCGTCCAAAACGCGTTAATCTCCTCCATATCCGCCACACGCGCCTTGTCCAGCAGCTCATCTCTGTCTGCGATGTATTTACTTAGTTTTACCAAGTTTTGAGAGCCTATCACGTCTGAATTGTTGCCCTTATACCCGGCAAGTCTCGCAGCCTCTGCCGCGTTGTGCCCCTGCTTGTAGTAATCAATCCAAGCCCGTTGTTTTGCGGTCAGCTTGTCCATGCTCTCACCTCTCTTACTATAATAGACACAAAAGAGCCACCCCAGATTAACGGAGTGGCTCTTGTCTGCCTACAATATGTTATTTGTCCATGTACTCTTTGACAGCCGTCATAATATACGCCGTCACACTCTGCCCAGCGTCTTGCGCTGCCTGCCTGATCTGCTCGCCGTCCTCTTTGGGTATCCGTAGCGTTATCGCGTCCCTTGTCCGGTTGTACTTAATGTTAGCCTTAATATGTGCCTCTGTTGCCACGTCTGCACCTCCTATCTATATAGGATAGTGTACCACAAACACCGCGGCACGTCAACGTGTACAATCTGCATAATAAATACACGTCTACTTTGTAACCTTTGCCTATTGCAATACACGTCAACGTGTAGTATCATTAATCACAGTAAAGGAAACGAACACTGAAAGGAAGTAATCAATATGACCGCAACCGAGAAAGCAACCGCAAAGATCGCGAACCTGACCGCAGAACAGCTCTTTGACTGCTGGGAGATGACCGAGCACCTGAGCATCAGCGAAGAAACCGCAATCACGCGCGGCTGGCTGATGGACGAGATCGAAAAGCGCTACCCGAAAGGCTTTGACGCATGGCTCGATCAGGACGCACCAGAAGACAGCGATCTTCGCCGCTTCTGCCTTGTAAATCCTATGTGCCTTTCCTGCGCCAAGCTCGGCAAGGATTGCAAAGGCACGACAAACCAAGTATGGACTGGCTGTATCTACAAGGAGGTAAAGTAAAATGATGACTTTCGAACTTTCTCGCATTGATAGCTGCTGTGTAACAATGGCGCTCACCTCGATTATCTCCACGCTAATTAGAGAGCAGGAAGACCCGAACACCACCGCCGAACGGCGAGAAATAGTTGAACGGAGCATTGTGACGTACAAAAGAGTACGCGCCACAATCAGAGACCAGCGTAACGCGCAGGAATAACGGTTCTCGGGGGCGCATCCCAAAGCCCCCACCCATAAATCTAATTTTTGGAGGTACACACCATGAAAACCATCAAGCACTTAGAATACACCTTAGACGGTCGTCGCGCCATCCTCGACACCTGCGAACTTGCGCCGGGCAAGTTTGAAACCATGCTCATGCACAAGGACGGCACAGAAATCGAGTGTCGCATCAACTGCACCGAGGCCGGTGCACTCTCCGACTTTGCCGCGATCTACACGGCGCATCCGCAGAAGTCCGACAAGCCCAAGCCGCTAACCGGCAAGTATGCCAAGCTCCGCGACGATCTTGTTAAGGCTCGCGCAATCGCCCTTGATGCAGCTGCACAGGTTGAGGACGGCGGCACCTGTAATTTAGATGCTCCCTCGCTCCTGCTTCCGCGTTGGCAGTCTGCCAAGGTCAAGCAGGCTTGTGAGGAGGCAGGCGGCGACTCTTTCCGTTGGGGCTACTCTAACCGCTATGTAATCTGCCTGCGGCTCCCCGGTCAGGCATACAAGCGCGAGACCGCAGCCGAGGCCATGACTAAGGCGCTCGCCGACATGGGTTATGATGCCCTCACCTACTGCGCTATTGACTAATTCACATATGAGGGAGTGCAAATCTCCCTCTCATTCTCTCGCCCGGCTCATGCACCCGGCAGCGAGACATACAAAATCAGCACAGATTTTTGTGCAACATTTCCTGAAACACTCATTGCAACCTTGTCATTGAGTGGTATACTAAGACCATCGAAAGACAGAGCCGCTACAACATGCGCTGCATACGCGGCGCGTCGCAGCTTTCGCAGTCCGGCTTCGCCGTACGCTACGTCATCCCAGAAAACACTTTAGGCCAGTGGGAGCGCGAGCAGCGCACACCGCCCGGATACGTCGTACAGCTTTTAGCGTACGCCGTGTACGTCGACACCGTAACCGGTGCCCTCGACTGGGTGCAGGAATAAGACTGCACGCAAAAGCACCCTATCCGCCATCTGGAAAGGGTGCTTTTGCTATGACAAATTGGAGGTGCAGCCACGCGGAATTGCACCGCGTATCAACTCATCGGCTGCATGTATACCGCTTGCGCGGTATGTGCGCGTATCGCTGCGCCTTGCGTCCGGCTTTACGGACGGTTTCCCGGCAGCACGAAGGGGCTGCTACAAAATAGGAATACTTATTTTTAACCCCTCGCGCGGTGTTTTGATCTCGGCTCTCTAAGTCCGTGTGAGCGTCCTCACGCTCGCCCTCTCGATATGGGCTTGTCGGCGTCATCTCTCCGTCGTGTCGCAATTGCTATCGGTTTGTGTTCCGGCGGATTTTCACCGCAGGGAGCGACCCCATTACGCGGAATTACTCCGCGATACACGTACTGCTGCACTGTGTACTGATGCTTTGACCCTGCGCAAGGCCTGCCGGGCAGTCCGGCAAAGTTCGCAAACAGAATGTGTGTCTTTCCACACCGTCAGAATAGGAAGTCGGTGCGGCCGTTCCGTAAGCCGCCCCTTGCTCGTCTTTCCGGGCCGTCAGATTATGGACAGCTGTTCAGGCTGTCTTTTCTTTTGCCCCGTCCCCCTCATGCAGGTTTCAGGGCAGGTGCGGCGTTTCCGCCGCTTGTCTCCGAACTGTATCCCTTAGTCAAAGAGCCCGTGCGCCCTCGCGCAGACGCAGCGGACAGGTTGAGACGGTTTCCCGTCTCGTTTTGGGACATTTACAGGGGAAAGGAAGTTCACCCGTCAGGCCTCATGCAGCCGTTCCGGGCGTGTCCCCTGCCGTAGCAGGGGAGGGAGAATTAGAAGGATAAACTGAAAATCGTCTGAACCCGTATGCCGTGGCGTTGCTCCCTTTGGGAGCTCTTCCACGATACCATTATAGCACATTACAAAGTATCATGGGGTATTAAGTTATCCACAGCTGCAAGCGCCATCCGGTGCATATATCCCTTGCAATGCGTTTCGCTGTAGTGTGTCCTCTGCGCCACCTGCGCCCATGTCGCGCCGTTTACGTACCGTTCGAGCAGCAGCGTTTGCAGCTCCTTGTCTCGGACCTCGCCCAGCACGCGCACGATCTCCGCGTATGTTTCCGCAAGTTCGTTTTCCTTCTCCGCGATCTTCTCGCCCAGCTCGATATAAGGGTCTGCCCTGTTCCCTGTCCCTCCCTTGCCGCCCGGCGTATCCCTCACCGGCGCAGTCGCGCCCGTCGCCCGTGCATAGGCGCGTTTCCGTGCCTCTTCCAGAGCTGCAATCACCTTTTCAAGCGCTCTTCCGCGCATCAGCCACTCTTTAGCCGTCATGTTTTGCTTGTAATCTCCTCAGTGCTTCCGTTGTACTTGTAAGCCTGCCGTCTCACACAGCGGCTTACCTTCTTCGTGCACCCTTCGCCCGGCTCGCATCCCCTGCTATGCCGGTTATCGAGGGCGTAATGACACGCCCACATTTTCGTTTTGTTGTAGTTGCCGATCGGCCGCCAGTACGCGCACCCCCTGCACGGCATATCGCCATAGTAGGTACCGTGCGACCTCTTCGCTGTATCGCTCATTCATCATCGCGCTCCCTGTTTTCTCTCTTCACAGTTCCACCCCTTCCACAAATGCCCTGATTTCCAGATCGTGCAGGTACTCGCCCATGTGCCGCTTCTGCCGCTTTAACAGCTCGATCGAGCACGTCGGCGTAAACTCAAGCACGCCTGCCTCGTACTTGGTAATCATGCGGTGCAGCTTTTCGTACCGCTCCTTGTTCTCGCGGTACTCGCGCTGCATGCGCTCCTGCCACGTGTCCGGCGCGTCTGCCACGG
>CAVIRF010000042.1:0-14122 GCA_963645185.1 Coprococcus eutactus
TCGTGCTAGATGGATTATTCGGTTTTTGTGTGCAACTTGTTATTGCAATTTATATGAAAAATATACAAAAGGAAACGCAGAAATTTAGTCGGGATTTATACGGCCTGTCGAAAATAGACCAAAAGAGACGAAAGTGATTGACAAATGCGGCGCAAAGTTCTATCATAAAAACCGTCAAAAGGATAAATGCTTTGAACAGGACACGATTTCCTGTATCACCGCTTTCAGAAAGCCGTCGGTTGTGTGAGACGGCAGCAAGGCACGGAGAAATTATCCCCTGCGAGCAGCTCGAACGAAAGAAAAAGAGTAGTAGTTCGAGACGGAAACCTCCGTTACAGGGTCACGCTTTCCGGCGCAGCGGCACCGGGCGGCGGATGAGCGGCCGGATTTTCTCCGGCAAGCAGAGTGGTAACGCGGAAGTGTAACCGACCGAGTCGGAAATGCCTTCGTCTTTGCAGGTTCTCCCGAAAGAGAGAGCAGGTAAAGACGAGGGCTTTTTTAGTGCCTGCTTTTCACGCTCATTGACAGAAAAGCCGCAAATCCAAACGGAAAAGAGAAGAAAAGACATGAACACACTCACAATCGTGCTGATCGCGGCTGTTGTTCTCGCTTGCGCCTATGTATTCTATGGACGCTGGCTCGCGAACAAATGGGGCATTGATCCCAAGGCCAAGACCCCGGCCGTCGAGTTCAACGACGGCAAGGACTACGTCCCGACCAACGGCTGGACGGTATTCAGCCATCAGTTTTCGTCCATCGCAGGCGCAGGCCCTGTAACCGGTGCAATTCAGGCCGCAGCCTTCGGCTGGCTGCCGGTACTGCTCTGGGTACTGATCGGCGGCGCGTTCTTCGGCGCTGTCACGGACTTCGGCGCACTGTACGCTTCGGTCAAGAACAAGGGCAAGTCGATGGGCATGCTCATCGAGAAGTACATCGGCAAGACCGGCCGTCGCCTGTTCCTCATCTTTGAGTGGATCTTCTGCTGCATCGTTATCGCGGCGTTCGCCGACATGGTAGCCGGCACGTTCAATGCTTTCGCAGCCAACGACGCAGGCGTTATGGAGCTGTCCCCGGCGGCTCAGACCAACGGCGCTGCCGGCATGGTCTCCATCATGTTTATGGTATTCGCTGTTGTATTCGGCCTCATCCAGAAGAAGTTTGACTTCAAGGGCTGGAAGGAAGTCGTTCTCGGCATCGTATTCATCATCCTGTCCTTTGTCATCGGCGCGCACTGCCCGCTGATCTTCGGCAAGGCAGCATGGAGCTACATCACCTTCATCTACATCTTCTTCGCAGCGGTCCTCCCGATGTGGCTGCTCAAGCAGCCGCGCGACTACATGACGACCTTCATGTTCATCTGCATGATCGCCGGTGCAGTCGTCGGTCTGGTCGTTGCACACCCGACCATGAACCTGCCGGTATTCACCGGTTTCAACAATGAGAACCTCGGCACCATGTTCCCGATCCTGTTCGTCACGGTTGCGTGCGGCGCGGTTTCCGGCTTCCACAGCCTGGTTTCCTCCGGTACGTCCTCCAAGACCATCGAGAACGAAAAGGACATGCCGAAGGTAGGCTACGGCGCAATGGTACTGGAAAGCCTGCTGGCAGTGCTCGCTCTGTGCGTTGCCGGTGCGGCAGCCGCAGCAGACGGCACCCCGGCGGCAGGCACGCCGTTCCAGGTATTCAGCAGCGGCGTTGCAGGCTTCTTCGAAATGTTCGGTGTTCCGGTTTATGTTGCAACCGTATTCATGACCATGTGCGTTTCCGCGCTGGCGCTGACCAGTCTGGATGCAGTTGCCCGTATCGGCCGCATGGCTTTCCAGGAGCTGTTCTCCGTTGACGACATGGAGCACGCAGAGGGCTGGAGAAAGCTGTTCTGCAACGTTTATTTCTCCACCATCCTCACGCTGGCGTTCGGCTATGTGCTGACCAAGGTTGGCTACGCAAACATCTGGCCGCTGTTCGGTTCCGCAAACCAGCTGCTGAGCGCTCTGGTACTCATCACGCTGTGCGTATTCCTCAAGGTCACCGGCCGCAGCAACAAGATGATCTTCCCGCCGCTGATCATCATGCTGTGCGTCACCTTCACCGCTCTGGTACAGCGCCTGATCGCGATGGTAAAGGCGATCTCCGCTGCCGCTTCGACGGCTATCCCGGCTGGCGAGACCACGTGGGGCGCGGTATTCATCGCAAACGGCCTTCAGCTTATCCTCGCGGTTCTGCTGATCGTGCTCGGTCTGACGATCGTTATCCATTCGTTCAAGACCTACGCGAAGAGCGAAAAGAACAGCGAAAGCGCAAAGGCATAAGACAGTCATTAAAAATCCGGCTTTCTTTCGAGAGAGCCGGGTTTTTCTTTTTGCCGCCGGTATGCTATAATAAAAGAAAAAGCAACGGAGGCGGAGATATGGAACTGACCCATCTGGACGAAACGGGCGCGGCGCGCATGGTGGACGTAGGGGAGAAGCCGATCACGCGGCGCACGGCCTGCGCGCAGTCGGTCATTACGATGAAGCCGGAGACGCTTCGCATGATCTGTGAGGACCGCGCGCCCAAGGGCGACGTTTTCGCGTGTGCGCGCATCGCAGGCATCATGGCGGCGAAAAAAACGAGCGAGCTTATCCCGATGTGCCATCCCATCCCCATCGAGAGCGTGAAGATCGACATGGAAGCCATCTCGGACACGCAGGTGCGCATTGTCAGCACGCTGCGCTGCTCGCACAAGACCGGCATCGAAATGGAGGCGCTGACGGCGGCATCCATCGCGGCGCTGACGATCTACGATATGTGCAAGGCGGTCGACCGCGGCATGCGCATCGACGAAACGCTGCTGCTGCACAAGGACGGCGGCAGGAGCGGAGAATACAGCAGAACGAACGAATAAGCCGCAGGGAGCGAGAAAAATGAACCTTTTAGAGCAATTTCAGACGATAAAAGAGAACGCGGAGCGCGGCCTTGCGTCGACGCTGCACTTTGAGGCGGAGGGCGCGGAGCTCGTGCGCAATTTCCGCCCGAATGAGCGGCTGATCCTGCTCGGTGGCGGCAACATCGCGCAGCCGCTCTGCCGCTACGCCGCCGACCTCGGCTTTGAGGTCACTGTGGCGGACGACCGTCCGACGTTCGCGAACCGGCCGCGCTTTCCGGAAGCGCACACGGTGTACTGCGATCTGTTCGAGGGCGCGATAGATCGAATTGGCATCGGCGAGGGCGATTATGTCGCGGTCATCACGCGCGGACACCGCTACGATGCGGACTGCCTGCGCAAGATCCTGCGCGGCACGATGCCGAAATACCTCGGCATGATCGGCTCAAAGCGGCGCACGGTCGGCCTGCTGAACCTGCTCGAGAGCGAGGGCTTCGACCGGGCGCAGCTGGACGCCATTCACACGCCCATCGGTCTGGACATCGGCGCGCTGACCGTCAAGGAGATCGCGATCTCCATCGTGGCGGAGCTCATCGCCTGCCGCCGCGCGGACACAAACCGCCGCTCGCACAGCAGCATCATGACGAGCGAGGACATCGACCTGCCGCTGCTGCGCTACGTCGCGGACGAGAGCATCGACAAGGTGCTCATGCTCGTGTACGACACGAGCGGCTCGACGCCGGTGAAATCCGGCTCCTTCATGGCGGTGGACAGCTCGACGAAGTTCATGGGCACGATCGGCGGCGGATGCAGCGAGAGCGCCGTCCTGCGGCAGGCCTATTACCTCATCGGCACGGGCGAGAGCAGGTGTGTGACCATCGACATGTCGAACGATGTGGCGGAAAAGGAGGGCATGGTCTGCGGCGGACAGATGAAGGTGCTGCTCGCAGATCTTTCGAAACAATAAGAAAAAGACGAACGATACCGGTTTCTCTCGGGTTATCGTTCGTCTTTTTGCTTGCTTATTTCGGAAGGGAAACGCTGTGCGTCTCGCCGTTTTCCGTCCAGTGCACCTCGTCGTCCTGCACGAACAGGCCGGTGCAGCGTCGTCCGCCTGCATTCAGAAAGATCGCGCGGCCGTCCTGCGTGAGCAGGTAGAGGTTATAATAGTAGTCCGCGGCGTCGCGGTTGCCTGCGGTGTGGCCGAACACAAAGCCGACCATCGCGCCGCCCTCCAGACGGACATAATTCGTGAAATCGAAGCCGGAGTAGGGCGTCGAGGCGAGGTCAGAGGCCTTCATGCGCTCGCGGTCGTGCTGATAGGCAGGCGTTTCGGTATACGCGCCGCCGGGGTAGAGCGCGTCGCAGGACAGATATTTTCTGCCGGGCAGGCAGCAGGCGCTCTGCGCAGGCGCAGCCGCCGCGCCGAGCGGCGTGCCGCAGTACATGCAGAATTTCGCGCCGTCCGGCAGCGCCTTTCCGCAGTTCATACAAAACATAGGGGTCTCTCCTTATTTCATGTAGGCCGTGATGCCGTTCGCGTCCATCCACGTGCGCTTGTGCTGCATCAGCGTGTCAAGCACGGGATCGGTGCGCGAAAAACGTTCGCTGAGGTACTTTTGCAGCTTGAACAGGTCGTCGTAGGTGAGGTAGGGGTAGTCGATATTGCCGTACTCGCCGGTCTGCGAGACCTGATAGTGCAGGTTGTCGTCCGGCAGGACCCAGTCCTCGCCGGTCTCATCGACCGCGAGCAGCATTTTGTCCGCGAGCGTTCGCAGACTGTCGTCCGCGAGCGTGTCGGCCGCCTTGTACAGCAGCAGGATCTCCGCAAGCTGATGGTTCAGACTGGTGTGCGAGACGTTCGACATGTCCTCATGCCAGTAATCCGGGATAAACCAGCCGCTGAGACCGGTCTCGGAATGATAATTCGACGCGAAATCCTCGAAAAAGTCGCTGTAGCGGCGCAGCGAATCCCGATAGACATCCGAGGGGAAGCGGTACTCCGCGAGCAGCAGCAGGCTTGCAAACTCGGTATTGAAACGCGTGTCGTAGAAACCGGCGCCGATGCCGTAATCGCCCTCGAGCCATGTGCTGCCCGACAGCGTCGGCCAGTAACCGGCGTCGCTCTGCTCGGAGATCATCGTGTCGAGCATGGCGATGCTGAGGTCGCGCGCCGTGCGGCTCGAACCGGCCTGATAGAGAAAGCTCTTAATAAGGTAGGAGGCCGGGTTGCGGAAGAAAACGCGGTCGCCGGTCGGAATGTAGGTTTCGGGCGAGGGGGCGTAATATCCGTCGAAGCACCAGCGGCCGTCACCGGCGTTGCGGTAGGTGCTCCAGAGCGCCGGGATGCCGTCGCGCGCCCAGTCGATGCCGCTGCTGTCCGCGACGGCCAGATAAGTAAAGTCCGCCGCACTGCTGCCCTCCATGCGCGGCGCGCAGAACGTCAGCCGCCAGCCGTTTTTCGTCTGGGCGGCTTCGATCCAGCCGAGCCAGTTGTCCGCGAGCTGACGCGAGCCGTTCTCGCGGAACGCCCAGACCTGCGGCGTGTAGCACAGCGCGGAAAAATCGCTGCCCGTGAGGAAAAAGGCGGTGTTGGAGTGGTATTTTCCGGTGTGGATGGGCTCGTCGTGCCAGACCTGACCGTCATACCACCGCACGGAAAGCGTGTCGTCCGCGATTTCGGTGGACCAGACCGCACGGGGCCGCAGGGTGTGGCGCGTGGTCTGAAAGCTGCCCATCACGCAGCGGTCCTCGTCTCCGAGCGTCCAGCCGCGCAGCAGAAGGACGTTGCTGCCCTGCGGCAGATTGGTCTGGCTGACCTCGACGGTCTCATCACCGACTTCGTATGTATTCGCGACCGTGCCGAACAGCGCGTCATCCTGCGCGCCTAAGCGCAGCGGCGTGCGGCAGACGCACAGCGCAAGAATGACCGGAACTGAGGCGAACAGGCAGATTCGTTGCAGAAGTTTCAATAAAATGTTCTCCTTTTGCAAAATCGGTATCGCTTTCACAGAAAAGGGAAAGCGGCGGAATATGGTGCATTCAGTATAGCACAGGGCACCGAAAAAGGCAACATGCATTGACGAAGCGTGCCCGGCTTGGTATGATAAAGGCATAACGCGAAAAGGGGAGAGCAGACATGGCAAAGATCATTGAATTCGGCACCGCGCCTGACATCGACGCGATGGACGCCGACGCGCTTCGGGACTATCTCGGGGAGATACGCGAGCGCATCGCGCGCCTCGACGAGGCCGAGCCGGAGGACATGGCGTCCGAGGCCTACGACGAGTGGAGCGAGCAGCACGAAAAGCTGGAGGACATTGCGGACGATATTCTCGACCGTCTCGAGGAGTAAGAAAAGCCGGAGAGCAGGGAACAAAATCCCAAGCTCTCCGGCTTTTTCAATCTGTCCACGAAATCGCCGCCGTGGGGCAGGCGTCGATGGCCTCCTGTACGGCGTCGCGGTTTTCTTCCGCCGTATCGAGCGCGTAGGCCTTGCCGACATCGTTCAGCTCGGACACGGCAGGTGCGATATTGGTGCACAGGCCGCAGCCGATGCAGGCGTCATCGTTTACACAAGCGTTCACAGCAATCCGCCTCCTTTTCGGGAGAAGTATAACCGGAAAGCAGGGGCGTTATTCGCGGCTGAAAAATCGGTAAAACACAAACAGGAGCAGCAGGTACAGCGCAGCGGTGCAGAGGGCAGTAAATTGAAAATTCTCGACATATACATCATGCCAGTTGACTGCGTGCCGGGCAAACCCCGTTCCATAGCTGATGGAACTCTGTATGTACGAAGGCCTGTCGCGGCTGCTCAGCAGATCGCTTTCATCGGCGGTGAGCTCTTCGCCGCAGAGCTGTTTGGTTGCCGAAGGAAAGACCTTCACCACATCGAGATAGCTTTCGAGCTCGGCTCTGCTTTGAAAATTCCAACGCAGGTCATCCGATTTGATTTCGTAATGGTCGGTTTCCTCGACCGGGGTCTGCGCTGTCCATTCGGTTCCGTCGATGCACACGCGGTTCAGACTCAAAATCTTCCAGTATTCCGTTGTCACGAGTTTTCCGTAAAGCTCTATGGAGCTGCCGCCCGGACAGGCGTAGAGAGCGCGCAGATCGTCGGCGGCGAAATCGGTGAAATCAAGGGAATAATCGCTGTCGACACAATATGCGAACAGGCCGGAGCGCTGCACGGTCTGGTTTCCCTGTGCGTCCTTATACTGAAGAATGACCGGCGTTTCCCATCCGTCTTGACTGGAGGCAATGGTCAGAAAAGCGCGGAGCTGATACCAGTCCGGCGTGCCGGAGACCGGCATGCTGTCCGGGCGGAGACCATGTTCAGACAGGAAGGTTTCCACATCGTTCGGCGCGTGCATCGTCCACATAAATGCGCTGTCCAGAGCATCGGTTTTTATCTTCTGTACGCCGAAATACACGAACGGCGCGAAAAGCAATGCGAGCGTTATCGCGGCGAGCAAGGTCTGCCGCGCGGCTTTGCTGAACCGTTTTTTCATATGATCCCCTCCAGCAACGGAATTGTCCTATCCTGCTGTCAGTATACCATAAAACGGCACAGAAGCCATCCGAATTTCCGCGAACGAGCGGCAGATTTCCGAACGGTCGCGGCGGTGCGGCGGTCGAGCACCAGACGGCCCTCCGACCAGACGGCGCAGACATTCGCGGCGCTCATCGTGTACAGCGCGCGCTCGAGGCGCTCGGACAGGCTGAGCGCCCACGGCGTTTCCGTGAAATCACGGTCGTCGACCACGACGGCGTGCAGCTGGTCGCCTGCGGCAAAACCGTTTCCGGCACCGAAATAACGGTGGCCGGACGTCGTGCCGAGATAGTACGCCTCGGGAACGGTCAGGAAGTTCGGCTTTTCCGGGTCGGTGAAGTGGCGGATTTTGGAGGCGCGGATGCTCATCGTGACCATCCGGCTGCCAGAAAGCGACGAGCCTGCGGCGATGTCCGAGCCGAGCGTGACCCAGAGGCCTTCGTTCAGCATCTGCCGCACGGGCGCGATGCCGCTGCACAGATTGATGTTGCTGTCCGGGCAGTGCGCCACGACCGCACCGGCCTGCCGGATGGCGCGGCGCTCGCGCGCGTCCGAGTGGACGCAGTGCGCCATGATGGTGTGGTCCTTCCACAGACCGAATTTATCGTAGCTCTCCCAGTACTGCGCGCAGTCGGGGTGCAGCTCGCGCACCCACGCGATCTCATCGAGGTTTTCCGATAGATGCGACTGCACATACAGTCCCTTTTCGGCGGAGATTTTTCCGAGCGCCGCCATCAGCTCATCCGTGCAGGCCGGGGTGAAGCGCGGCGTCAGGATGGGCTTGATATGGGTGAAGCGGCTGCACTCCGCAAGCCAGCGCAGCGTCTCGCGGATGGACTCCTCGGTGGTCTCCTGAAGGTTTTCGCCGCCGTTGCGGTCCATGTTCACCTTGCCGACAAAGCCGGTCACGCCTGCGTTTTCCAGCTCCTCCATCAGCACGAGCGTTGCGTCCGTGTGGAGAGAGGAGAACATGCACACGCGCGTGGTTCCGTTCGCGATGAGGTCATGCGCGAGCCTGCGGTAGACGCGGCGCGCGTAGCCGAGGTCGGCGAATTTCGCCTCGACCGGGAACGTGTAGGTCTTCAGCCAGTCGAGCAGCGGCAGGTCCATGCCCATGCCGACGTTCGGGAACTGCGGCGCGTGCAGATGCATGTCGGCAAACGACTGCATGATAAGCTTTCCGGTGCAGTCGAATACCTCGCCATCGAAATCCTGCGGCGCTTTGTGCAGCACCTCGCAGATCGTGCCGTCGTCCTCGAGCAGCAGCGCGCCGTCCGGGATGATCTCGAGCGTTCCGAGCGCTGGCGCATGAACAATGTCGCCCTTCAAAAGTTTCATTTTTTTCATCCTTTCCGTAATCTGGGCATGAAAAAAGTGCCCGTCAGATGGAACCTTCCCATCAGCGGACACTCATAGTGAGGTCTTTCGGCGACCTCGTAGAAACTCTCGCGCCATGACAGCGAGACTATATGAGCTCTTTTTTCCGTAGGCTATCATAACAGCCGCCGCGGCGTTTGTCAAGAAATTTATCTCCTCCGCCTAAAAGTCGGATTTATTGGACAGATACTCTGCTATACTCGAGATAACAGGAAAGAACAAAGCATATAAAACTAAAAGGCAACAAACAGGAAAAATCGTGACATATGTCGAAAACAATGGTATACTGGTGAAGAAAGAGAAAATTCTGGAAGGTGCGGCGTATGAACAAAATGCAGCAGGCAATGCGAGGAACGGTCGCGAAAACCGATCCGCAGGATCGTCAGTATTATCTGCCGACGTGGATGCACGCGATGGATACCGCAGGCGTGATGGAATACCTCTGCCGCGAATGGCTGCCGCAGTCGGTTTTCCGGCGGCTGTCCGAGGAGGTCGGAGAGGATATTTTTCTGGGAGTGTGCTGTCTGCTGGTGCTGCTGCACGACATCGGCAAGCTGATCGCGCTTTTTCAGTCAAAAATTCAAATTCATCTGGACGATTACGCCGGGTGCAGACTGAATTTTCCGGGAGCATTCAACTATAATATGCCGCACGCGAGAGCGAGCGAAGCAATCCTGCTGAAATACGGCTTTCCGCGCTCGCTGGCGGCGATCATCGGCGCGCATCACGGAAAGCCGCAGGATGATGACGTGGACAGCGCGATAGAGACCAGTCCGTGCTGCTTTTACGGTGTGGACGAGGAAAAAGAGGCGTGGGAGACCTGCTGGCGGCAGACGATCGACGCGGCGCTGGAGCAGTGCGGCTTTGCGTCGGTGGAAGAGCTGCCCGAGGTGTCTATGTCCGCGCAAATGGTTCTGACCGGCCTGCTCATTATGGCGGACTGGCTCGCGAGCAATACGGATTATTTTCCAGTGATACCGGTCGAGCAGAGCGGCGAGGAAGAGTGGTATCCCGAGCGAGTGGACGCCGCGTGGGAGACGATAGACCTGCCTGCCCCGTGGGAAAGTCAGACATTCGGAATGGACGCACAGAAGTTCGACAAGGAATTCGGCTTTGCACCGAGACATGTTCAGCAGGCGGCGATAAACGCAGGAAACGAAGCGGCCGCGCCGGGGATTTTCATTCTGGAAGCCTCGATGGGATGCGGAAAAACGGAAGCCAGCCTCGCGCTCGCAGAGATACTCGCGCAGCGGACGGGGAGCGGCGGCCTGTTCTTCGGCCTGCCGACACAGGCGACGGCGAATGGCCTGTTTTCCCGAGTCAGACAATGGGCGGAGTATCAGTCGTCGGAGGAGAGACACGGCATTCGTCTGGCGCATGGCGCATCCGCGATGAACGCGGAATATCAGGAGCTGTTTCACGGCTCTGCCGAGATTTCGGAGGACGAAGAGGGCGGTCTGATCGTTCACAGCTGGTTCGAGGGACAAAAACAGGCGCTCCTCGCGGATTTTGTCATCGGAACGGTGGATCAGCTGCTGATGGCATCGCTGCAAAATAAGCATTTGATGCTGCGGCATCTGGGACTTGCCGGGAAAGTGGTTATCATAGATGAGGTCCATTCGTATTCGCACCATATGAACGCCTATCTGGACCGCACGCTGACATGGCTCGGTGAATACGGCGCGCCGGTCATCGTTCTGTCGGCGACGCTGCCGGAGGAGCGGCGAGCAGCGCTCGTGCAGGCTTATTTGCAGGGGTGTTCGCATCAGTCGAAGGCGGTAAAGCTGCCGGAAGATGCCGAATGGCGGCACAGTCTGGCCTATCCGCTGCTGACATGGACGGACGGCATGGAGGTCAATCAGACCGTGATCGAGACGGACGGAGACAGCAAAACGGTCGAAATTGAACGGGAAACGCTCGAAAACCTGTCTGAGCGTCTGCGAGATGAGCTCGCAGAGGGCGGCTGTGCCGGCGTTATCGTCAATACGGTGCGCCGGGCGCAGAAAATCGCGGCGGAACTGAGGGAAAAGCTGCCCGAAATGCGCGTGGTTGTGTTCCACTCGCAGTTTGTCATGGCAGACCGCGTGCGGCGCGAGCAGATGCTGCTGGAGGTGGTAGGCAAGCACTCGACCGCAGAGCAGAGAGACCGGCTGATCGTGGTCGGAACGCAGGTGATCGAGCAGTCTCTCGATTTAGACCTCGATGTGCTGTTCACCGACCTGTGTCCGATGGACCTGCTGTTGCAGCGCATCGGCCGCCTGCACCGCCATCATCTACGTATCCGTCCGGAACAGCTGCGCGTGCCGCGCTGTCTCGTGCTGGAGGCGGACGGCGACGAGCTCGAACCGGGCGCGAAGGCGATCTATGGTCCGTGGCTGCTGCTGCGGACAAAAGAGCTGCTGCCAGAGCAGATCGTGCTGCCGCAGGACATTCCGGTTCTGGTGCAGAAAACCTACCGAAAACCGGAGGAAGCACCGCTTACTGAGCAGGAACGCGCTGCGTGGGAGCAGTATGAGATGGAAAAACGCGACAGTTACGGAAAGGCGAACAGTTTCCGGCTGACCGCACCAAAGCACAGACGCCGCGGCGTCAGCACGATCGAAGGGATTCTGAACGCCGACCCAGGCAGCACCGAGGCAAGCGCCGAAAAAAGCGTGCGCGGCGGCGACCCGTCCATCGAGGTACTGGTGCTTCAGCAGGATGAAAACGGGTATCTGTATCTGCTCGGAGCCCCGGAAATGCCGCTGTACGCAGATCATGTGCCGTCGGCATCGGAATGCAGAGAAATCGCAAAGCAGCGCCTGCGGCTGTCCGGACGCTTCAGCAGGCGATGGATGGTCGATGCAGTGATTGCTGAGCTGGAAGAAAAAACAAAAGCACTCGCGGAATGGCAGCAGTCTCCGTGGCTGCGCGGCGAGGTTTTCCTGTTGCTGGACGAAAACGGCCGCACCATGCTGCACGGCACGCTGCTGCGCTATTCGGCAGAGGACGGTCTGTGCATCGAAGAGAAGGAAGAAAATGCCAGAAAAAGAGTTTAATCTGATCGACGAGCCGTGGGTGCGCGTCATGCGGCAGGACGGCGAAATCGAGGAGGTCTCGCTCCTGGATGCGCTCCTGCGAGCCCACGAATTTGCAGATCTCGCAGGAGAAACGCAGACGCAGAATATCGCGGTGCTCCGTCTGCTGCTGGCGGTGCTGCATACCGTTTTTTCGCGTGTGGACGAAGCCGGAGAGGACGCGCCGCTCGAGGACGAGGACGACGCCTTTGACCGCTGGGGCGCGCTGTGGGAAAACGGCAGTTTTCCGGAAAAGCCGATCGTAGACTATTTGGAGAAATGGCATGAGCGGTTCTGGCTGTTCCATCCCGAGCGGCCGTTCATGCAGGCGGTCAGTGCGGAGAACGGCACGCAGTGCGCAGCCTCCAAGCTGATCGGAGAGCTGAGCGAAAGCGGCAACAAGCTGAGGCTGTTTCCGTCTCGCACGGGCGAAGGGAAAAAGTCGGTCAGCTATGCGGAAGCTGCAAGGTGGCTGCTGTACTTAAATGGGTTTGATGATGCGGCACTCAAGCCGCATATTCCAAAGGAGCAGCGTCAGAGTACGATCTCGGTCGCATGGCTTGGAAAACTTGGTCTGGTCTATGCCAAAGGGGACAGCCTGTATGAAACGCTGCTTTTGAACTGCGTTTTCCTGAAAAACGGCTTAGAGCTGCGGGGAGAGCCGCAGCCGGACTGGGAGAGAGATACACCGCGAGAAAACGAATTGCGTACGATTGCGGTTCCCGACGATAATGCGGCGCTTTTAACAGTCCGGTCCCGTTTAATCCGGCTGAACCGGGAGCAGGGAAGCGTAAGCGGCTACGGCATTCTCTGCGGTGACTCGTTCAGCGGCGAAAATGCCTTTGCCGAGCAGATGACAGTATGGCGATATGTGCCGGAGAAAAAGGGACAGGCGGCGTATTATTATCCCCAGATGCATCTGGCAAACCGGCAGATGTGGCGTGATTTTGCCAACATGTTTACAGAAGCCGCGGATGGAGGCAATACGCATCTGCCCGGCGTTGTCATGTGGGCTGCAGCCCTGCAGAGAGAAGGCCTGCTGTACAGAAAGAAGTTTATTCAGTTTGCTGTGACGGGAAACCGGTATGACAGCTCGCAGAAAAGCGCAGTGACAGACAGCATCGGTGACAGTCTGACGTTCCACACGGAGCTGTTTGGTCAGATGTGCGTCGGCTGGCGCAGACGCATTATGGAAGAGATACAGAAATGCGACAATGCAGCGGCGGCAGTCGGACTGCTGGTCAGAAATATTCACATTGCAGGCGGCGGAGATACCGAAAAAACGTCTGAGCCTGCATCACAGGCTCGGGGAAAATGGTACGAACGGTTAGACAGGCCGTTCCGTGAATGGCTGAGATCAATCGATCCGGAAAAAGATAGCATCGATGCAAGAACAGCGGAGTGGCAGGAGTATGCACGCAGTGAGGCGCTGCGCCTTGGCAGGGAGCTGGTTGCGCAGGCGGGAGAAAAGGCGCTGTTTGGTCGGACAATCGAATTGAAAACCGGAGGCAAAGTGAAAAAACAGCATTATTCAGCGCCGGAGGCGTATCTGTGGTTTCAGGCGAAGATTTATAAAGAGTATCCGAAGGAGGGATAAATGTGTGGGAACAGAAAAACGGCCATACGCCGCATGAGCTGTCCGGCTGGGTAGAGCGCCGCATCACGCGCATTCTGGCCATGCCGGAGGGCGGCGCGCAGCGCGCGCTGCTGGCAGAGCTGCGGCGCGGCGTCGGCAAGGCGCCGGGAGAGCTGCCGCGGCTGTGGGGCGTACTGTTTGAAGAGTTTCCGGAGGAATGGCTGTCGGAACGGGACGGCGCGAGCCGGTATGAGTGGGCGGCGTACCTCGCGCTGACGCTGTTTGCCCTGCATCAGCAGAGCAGGGACCCGAAAACCGACCCGATGCACAAGGACGGACAGCCGCTCGGACGGGCGCTCAGCCGTCTGGCAGATGAAGACGATAGTGAGGGTGCAAGAGAGCGCATTCTCCGGCGCTTTCAGCAGATGGCGACGGCGACGGACATCAAGGGCGCGGCATATCACCTGCGCGGACTGGTGCAGCTGCTGCGAGCGGCGGATATTCCGCTGGATTATGCGTCGCTCGCATGGGATTTGTATCAGTATCAGAGCAGCAGCAGTGTCGCGGCGGTACGGCTGCGGTGGGCGCAGGATTTCTATCGCATGAACAAGGATGAAAACGGAAAGGAAGAAGAAAAATGAACGGTTGATTGTAAAATGAAGTTGGACACTTAAAAGAAAAATCCATAGTGATATAGC
>CAVIRF010000043.1:0-13182 GCA_963645185.1 Coprococcus eutactus
AGCGTGTTCAACGCAATCTTGGTGTCCTGACACCGATGGAAAAACACGCAATTTGTCTCGCTGCATAAAAAGCGGCCAGCAACTCATGGCTGCTGGCCGGGAAAACTTTAATTTTTTTCACTGTCCTCTTGACGGGTAGCGGTTCACATGAAAGTGCCGCTCTCGGTTTTTGTTATTCAATCTGATAATACTGCTTCATGAAGTCCAGGAAGCGCCTTGTCTGCTCCGACGTAAGGCGCATCGGCGCGTAAACGATGTACAGCCTGCGCAGGAATGCCGACTGTCCCAGCGGAAACAGCAGCAGTCTGCCGGCCTGTGCATCGGTCTGCACGGTCGCGCGCGACAGGATAGAAATGCCCATGCCGAGCGTGATGCAGCGGATGAGCGACGCCGCGTCATCCATAACAGCGATCACATTCAGCTCGTCGAGCGAAAGCCCGTGATTTTTGAGAAAATACAGCGTTTCCTGCTTGGTGCCCGAGTTGTCCTCGCGCAGCAGGAACGGCTCGCGCAGGAGCGCCTTCAGCGGCTCCTTCTGCTGCCGGTATTCCCGGAAATGCGGCGCGGCAGGTGCCGCGATGACCAGCTCGTCCGACGTCACCGGCAGAAATTCGCAGCCGGGCGCGGCGGTTTTCGTGCCGACCAGACCGATGTCGCAGCCGCCCTCGGACACCTTCTGTATCACATCCAGACTGTCCGAGCAGCTCGTGCGGAAACGCACCTCGGGTGCCTCTGCATGGTACGTCGCGAGCAGCTCGGGCAGAAGATGCAGCGACGGCACCGAGGACACGCCGATGTGCAGCATGGCCTCCTGCTGGCTGGTCAGCTCCAGAATTGCCTTGTGCCGCAGGTCGAGGATCTCCGCCGCGTAGCTGTAAAGCCTGCGCCCGGCCGGTGTCATGGACAGCGCCTTGGTCGTCCGCTGCAAAAGCTGCGTGTGCAGCTCCTTTTCCAGATTGCAGATGTGCGAGCTGACCGTAGGCTGCGAAAGATACAGCTTTTGTGCCGCGAGCGAAAAGCTCTGATATTTTACCGTGTATACAAAGGCCTCCAGCTGCCGAATGTCCATGTTTTAGCGCCCCTTCCGTTTTGCTGTCTCCATTATAACCTGTCTTATAGATTTTCTCAATAACAAGCAAGAGATTATCAATAGAATGAATTTCACATCAAAATCCGGCCGTGTTATACTTTTGTATGGTATAAAACCCCACATTCCACAATAAAAGGAGAAAAACATGAAATTCTTTGACAAGACATGGAAGCTCGCGCTGTCCGGCGCGGTGGTCGGCCTGCTCGTCATGCTTCTGGCGATTTACGGCAATCCGGCGAACATGGCCATCTGCGTGGCGTGCTTCGTCCGCGACACCGCAGGCGCGCTCAAGCTGCACACTGCGGCCCCCGTGCAGTATTTCCGCCCGGAGATCGTCGGCTTTGTCTGCGGCTCGTCCCTGCTCGCCCTGCTGACGAAGGAATACAAGTCCACCGCCGGTTCCTCGCCGATGGTGCGCTTTATCCTCGGCGTGGCGATGATGATCGGCGCGCTCGTGTTCCTCGGCTGTCCGCTGCGCATGGTACTGCGCATGTCCGCAGGCGACCTGAACGCATGGGTCGCGCTCATCGGCTTTGCAGGCGGCGTTGCGACCGGCTCGTTCTTCCTCAAGAAGGGCTTCTCGCTCGGCCGTGCCTATGAGGCGAAGCCGCTGAGCGGTGCGGTCCTGCCCGTTCTGCTCGCAGCGCTGCTCGTCATCGGCGCTGCGACCGGCGTCTACGCCATGAGCACCGAGGGCCCCGGCAGCAAGCACGCGCCCATTATCCTTTCTCTGGTCGTGGCGCTCATCATCGGCGCGCTCGCGCAGAAGAGCCGCATGTGCTTTGCCGGCAGCATCCGCGACGTCATCCTCATGAAGAACTTTGACCTTATCAGCATCATTGCGGCGCTGTTCGCGGTCATGGCGGTCTACAATCTCGCGACCGGCAATTTCCATCTCGGTTTCTCCGGCCAGCCCATCGCGCATTCTCAGCACCTCTGGAACATCCTCGGCATGTATGTTGTCGGCTTTGCGGCTGTTCTGGCAGGCGGCTGTCCGCTGCGTCAGCTTATTCTGGCCGGTCAGGGCTCGTCCGACAGCGCTGTGACCTTCCTCGGCATGCTGCTCGGCGCGGCGTTCGCGCATAACTTCGGTCTGGTCGGCGCGGCGGCAAAGGCTGCGACCGAGACCGAAGCGGCTGTTGCAGGCGGTCCGGCGGCGGCAGGCAAAATCGCAGTCATCGTCTGCATCGTCGTTCTGTTCGTTATCGCAGGAACCAATCTGCGCCGCAAAAAGACGGCTCGATAAGCTGGAAAAGGAGAAAACACCATGGAAAACTTTGTTGAAGTAGATGTGCGCGGCCTTTCCTGCCCGGAGCCGGTGCTGCTGACGATGGACGCCATGCAGGACAACCCCGGCAGGGCCATCCGCGTCCTCGGCGACGAGGCGCACACGCGCAAGAATATCGAGAAGATGCTCGATTACGAAAAGAAGAGCTTCGAGACGACCGTTCGTCCGGACGGCTGCTTCGAGATCACCTTTCAGGCGTGATGCGAGCAAGAAAACCGTATCAGGTGCTCACGTTCCACACCACGGACGCGGCGATGGAGATGGAGGCGTTCTGCCGGGACAGCGGCATCCCCGGCAGACTGACTCCCGTGCCGCGGCAGCTGTCCGCAGGCTGCGGTATTGCGTGGCGCATGGAGCCGCACGTGTGGGCGCAGCATCGCGCGGATATTGAGCGCAGCGAGATCGAAATCGAGCAGAGCGTCGAGCTTGTGCTCTAAATATGCTTCGAAAAAATAAAAGGAGGCTTCTGACGAAAGGAGCCTCCTTCGTCTTTTTCGACGGAAAAATTTATGCTATAATAAGGTCAACTACTTCGGAAAGGCGGGATACCGTTGCGCACAAGACCAATCCTTGCGGCAGCGGCGCTGCTGCTGGCGGCCGGACTTGCCGCCGTGACACGTGGGGCCGTGTCGCAGGCGGACGAACCGCTCCGCATCGGCACGACGTACATGACGATGAACAACCCGTTTTACAGCGTCATCGACGAGGAGCTGCGGCTGGTGATCGAGAGCCGCGGCGACATTCTGCTGACGCGCGACCCGGCGCTCGATCAGGAGCGGCAGAACGAAGAGATCCGGGACCTGCTGCATGAAAATATCGACCTGCTGGTGCTCAATCCGGTGGACTATCGCGAGATCGAGCTTGCCCTCCGCGAGGCGCAGAAGGCAGGCGTGCCGGTCGTGGTCATCGACTCGCAGGTCAGCGACCCGGAGCTGGTCGCGTGCACGATCGCGTCCGACAACTACGGCGCAGGCGTGCTCTGCGCGGAGCACCTCATGCGCACACGCGCTTCCGCGAAGGTCGTGCTGCTCGAGCACGCTTCCACCAAATCCGGCATGGACCGCATGCAGGGCTTCTGCGATACGCTGGCGGCGCATCCGGCCTACCAGATCATCGGCCGGGCGGACAGCGCCGGACAGCTCGAGGTTGCCATGCCGCAGATGGACCGGCTGCTCGAGCAGGGCGTTGTGCCGGACGCGGTGATGTCGCTCAACGACCCGAGTGCGCTCGGCGCAATGGCGGCGCTGCAGGAGCACGGTCTGCTGGAAAAAACGGCGGTTTACGGCGTGGATGGTGCGCCTGAGGCGAAAAGCATGATCCGTGAGGGCGCTATGACGGCGACAGCGGCGCAGTCGCCTATCCGTCTGGGACAGATCACTGCGCAGACGGTATACGCCATCCTGAACGGAGAGGACTACGAAAAAGAGATCACGGTTCCGGTCGAGCTGGTGACGAAGGACAACGTATCCGGCTACGATCTGGACGGCTGGCAGTAGGAGGGGACGGTATGGCACAGAGTTTGCAGTTTTTTCGCCGCATCATGCTGCTGCTGAACGTGACCGTGTGCGCATTCCTCGTGTGGGTGTTCGGCATGACGCCGGTACTGGCGGCGCGGCAGTCGGACGGCGTGGCGTTCGCGCAGAATCTGAGCGCGCTGCCGGCCAAGCCGTGGACGCTGGCCATCGCGGTGCTCGGCATGGCGGCGCTCATCCTGGCCGGTGTGCTGCGCCGGCGCGGACAGGATTTCATCGGATGGACCGAGCCGCTGTTCGCGTTGTGCGTGATCTTCGCGCTGCATCTGGATTATAACGGCCTGCTGCTGTATGTGGTCGTGGACTTGATCGACGGCCTGCACGGCAGGACGCGCCGCCGGTTTCTCGGCGTGATGACCGCGCTGTTCCTGCTGACCGGACTGGGCGCCTTGCAGGGCGCGCTGCACATGGTGCCGTTTGCCGAATATCTGCTGTATTTTGAGGCGCATACGCGGCAGCTTTTGCAGAGCACGGTGGATTTGCTGGGTGCGCTGCACCTGATCCTGTTCGTAGTGTACATGGTGGTGCTCATCGGACAGCGGACCGAGGAAAACTCGGCGATCCGCCGTCTGAACGGCGAGCTGGAGCAGGCGAACGACCGGCTTTCTGTCATGAACGAGCAGCTGAAGGCCTACGCCGCCGAGAGCGAACGCATGGCGGAAACGCGCGAGCGCAACCGTCTGGCACGCGAGATCCATGACACGCTCGGCCACGCGCTGACCGGCATCACCGCCGGTGCGGATGCCTGCATACAGATGCTCGAGATCTCGCCCGAGATGGCGAAAAAGCAGATGGAACGCATCGCGTCCACCGCGCGCGAGGGCATGAACGAGGTGCGGCGCTCGGTTCGCGCACTGCGGCCGGATGCGCTCGAGCGTATGCAGTTAACGGATGCTGTCGCGAAGCTGTGCGCCGAAATGCAGACAACCTCGCAGGCCGAGATTACACTTGATTTGCAGGCCGAGGACCTGCGGCTGTCGCCGGACGAGGAGGACGCGGTGTACCGCATCGTGCAGGAGAGCATAACGAACGCCATCCGGCACGGCCGCGCGACGGCGGTGCGCGTGCGCATTGCGGCGGAGGAGCGACGCCTCAGCATCACGGTCACGGATAACGGCTGCGGCTGCACGAAGATCGAGCCGGGCTTTGGTCTGCGGCACATGCGCGAGCGGCTGCGCCTGCTGAACGGAACATTAAAGGTAAAGAGCGAAAACGGATTTGAACTGCATGCGGAAATTCCGCTGCGATGGGGTGATGTATATGATTAAAGTGCTGCTGGCAGACGATCAGGAGCTGATCCGGGAGAGTCTGGGCTTTGTGCTGGGCGCGCAGGGCGATATTACCGTGGTTGGTATGGCGAAAAACGGCCGCGAGGCAATTGAGCTGGTGCGCAGCGAAAAACCGGATGTCGTGCTGATGGACATCCGCATGCCCGAGGTGGACGGCGTGGAATGTACGCGGCTTATCAAGTCGGCGCACCCAAATATCAAGGTCATCGTACTGACGACGTTTGACGATGACGAGTATGTGTTTAATGCGCTGCGGTTCGGCGCGTCGGGCTATCTGCTCAAGGGCGTTTCGGTGGCCGATCTGACGAGCGCGGTGCGCGAGGTCGTGCGCGGCGGCTCGATCATCGCGCCCGATGTGGCGAGCAAGGCGTTACAGATGTTCGCGCGCATGGCGAAGGGCAACCTTACCATTGGCGTGGACGAAAAGCAGACCGAGGAGCTTCAGGACAACGAATGGCGCATCATCCGGGAGGTCGGCGCAGGTCTGTCGAATAAGGAGATCGCGGCGGCGCTCTGTCTGTCCGAGGGCACGGTGCGCAACTACCTGAGCAGCATCCTCAGCAAGCTCGACCTGCGTGACCGTACCCAGCTCGCCATCTGGGCGGTACAGACCGGCGTAGCCGGGCGGCCGTTCGGAGGTCCGCAGTGAAGGGGCTCGCGAAGCGCCTGACGGCGGCTGTTCTGCTGACGGCGGTGTGCCTGACCGCAACCGTGTACAGCCGCCTGCGTCCGGTCGAGCTGCGGCTCGGCTTCATGGCAGGCAGCTACTGGGACGCGCCGAACGGGAACTGCTACGCCGTCATCGACGCGGCCATCGAGCGATTCGAGCGGGAGCACCCCAATGTGCACGTGACCTACACGAGCGGCATCCTGAAACGGGATTATTCGGAATGGCTGATCGACCAGTATCTGCTCGGCAGCGAACCCGATGTGTTCCTCGTGCTGCCGGAGGATTTCGGCACGCTGTGCGAGCTCGGCGCGCTGGCGCCGCTGGACGGCCGTCTCGCGCAGGATAACGCGGTCTCCGACACGGATTTCTATGCTGCCGCCCTGCAAAGCGGCGCGGAAAACGGCGTGCAGTACGCGCTGCCGTATGAGTGCGTGCCGACGCTGATGTGCGTCAACAAGACGCTGCTCGAGAGCGAGGGCATCGAAGTGCCGTCCGGCGACTGGATGTGGGAGGATTTCTACAACATCTGCGCCAGAGTCACGCGCGACATGGACGGCGACGGCGAGATCGACCGGTTCGGCTGCCACGGCTACACATGGCGTGATGCGCTGACCGCGAACGGGGCATCGCTGTTTACCGAGGACGGCAGCAGCTGCCTGATCTCCGAGCCGAAGGCGGTGCAGGCGGTCGCGTTTGCGCAGCGGCTTGACAAGCTTACCGCGGAGACCGCGCCTTCTGCACGGGACTTTGACGAGGGAAAAGTAGCGTTCCGGCCGTTCCTGTTCTCGGATTACCGGACGTATCAGCCGTACCCGTGGCGTATCAAGCGCTATTCGGACTTTTCGTGGGACTGCATCCCCATGCCGCACGGCCCGGCCGGCAGCAACAGCTCGGAGCTGAGTACCGTGCTCGCAGGTATCAGCAGCCGCTCGGCGAATGCGGCGCTCGCGTGGCAGTTTCTGCGCGAGCTGACCGCGAATGCCGACAATCAGGCGCAGCTGTTCACGGACTCGCACAGCGTATCCGCGCTGCGGCGCGTGACCGGCTCAGACGAGACCCGGCAGATCCTGCGGCAGGACACGCCCGGCGAGAGCCGGAACGGCGTCGAGATGCTCTCGGACGTCATGGAGCAGGCGGTAGCCGCGCCGCGCTTCCGCAATTACGATCAGGCGCTGCTGCTGACCGAAGGACTGGTGCAGACCGCGATGGAGGACGAGCATAATCTGTCGCTCCAGCTCCAGCGCGTCCAGCATGAAGTGCAGGAATATTTACAGGAAAACTGACGACATCGAACGCGATAAGCGCTCTGTTTGTGTGATATGCACAGACGGAGCGCTTTTTCTTTGCATATTTTGATAATCAGCATGACATTTGTCACATCAAAACAGGACGATTATCACATGTGGCTCATGACAAAATACAGATTTCACACAGCAGAAAATCCGGTATACTATGCTCAACAAACAGGAAAGAGGGAACGGAAAATGAGATACCTGATTTTAGTCAGCCATGGAACCTTTGCACCGGGTCTGCACAACGCGCTCGGCATGATGGCAGGCAGCGACCGCGAGGACATCCGCTCGACCAGCCTGCTCGACGGCATGGATGTAGACACGTTCCGCGCGAACTTCGCAGAGCTCGTGCAGGACATCACCCCCGAGGACGAGATCATCCTCACGGCGGACATCATCGGCGGCTCGCCGCTGACCACTGCGCTCGATGTGCTCACCGAAAAGGGTCTGCTGGCGCACACGCTGGCTATCGGCGGCATGAACCTGCCGCTCGTATTGACGGCCGCTTTCGCGGATGCGGAGACGCCGCTCGAAGAGCTCGAAGCCGAGCTTACCGGCGAGGCACGGGACCAGATCAAACGCTTTGACCTCAGCGGTGACGAGGACGACGATATTTAACAAAGACAGTACTAAAGAGCAGTATTAAGGAGGAAAAAATTATGTCTATCTCTTTCATTCGTGTTGACGACCGCATGATCCACGGCCAGACCTGCACGCGCTGGGCGCTCGAGTATCCCTGTGACGGACTGATCGCCGTAAACGACAAGGCGGCGACGACCCCGGTGCTCAAGGCGGCGTATAAGAACGCCAGCGACAAGAAAACCTTCGTGTGGACGCTCGACGAGTGGCGCGCCAAGTGCGGCAAGGTGCTCGCCAGCAAGGACCGCTACTTCCTCATCACCAAGGACCCGATCACGATGAAAAACATCCTCGTGGACGACGGCTTTGACCCCGGCGAGGTAAAGACGGTCATCATCGGGCCGTGCAACGACCGTCCGGGCGCGACCAAGCTCGGCAACAATCAGGCGATCACTCAGCCGGAGGCGGACGCGCTCGAGGCTATCATGCAGAAGGGCTACGAGGTCGAGTTCGCGCTCATCAAGGAAGCCGCCATCGGCAACTGGAAGAAGTTCCGCGGTCAGTTCGGCTACTAAGCTCCGTTTCACAGAATAAAAAGAAAAGAGGGAGAACTTATGCAAGTTCAAGTCTGGCAGGCAGCTTTATTCGGTCTGTTCGCGTGTCTCGCATCCATGCCCGGTCTCGGCGGTACGGTGCTCGGCAACTACACGCTCGGCCGTCCGCTGGTAGCAGGTCTGATCGTCGGTCTCATCATGGGCGACGTACAGACGGGTATTTATCTCGGCGCGGCCATTCAGGTCGTTTACATCGCGCTCGTAACGCCGGGCGGCACGGTTTCCGCTGACGTCCGCGCGATCTCGTACATCGGCATTCCGCTTTCTATGGTCGCCGTTCATTCGATGGGGCTGAGTCCGGCATCGCCGGAAGGTCAGGCCATGGCGGTAACGCTCGGCTCTGCCGTCGGCACCATCGGCACTGTGCTGTTCTACGGCACCGCGACCGTAAACCTCGTTTGGCAGCACATGGGCTGGCGCGCGCTGGAAAAGGGCGACCTGCGCAAGCTGTATGTGGTCGACATGGGTCTCCCGTGGATCTCCCACCTGCTGTGCTCGTTCATCCCGACGTTCATCATCACCAAGGTCGGCACCAGCATGGTGGACCTGATGAAGGCTTATCTGCCGATGGACGGCGTAGTGATGAAAACGCTGTTCACCGTCGGCTCGCTGCTCCCGGCAGTCGGTATCGCCATCCTGCTCAAGCAGGTCGCGACAAAGCCGGTCGACATTCTGGTATTCGTATTCGGCTTCACGCTGGCCGCGTGCATGGGCCTCAATCTGATCGCGGCGTCGATCGTCGGCGGCTTCTTCGCGGTCATCAACTACCGCATCAAGATCGTTGCCATGCAGAAGGCCGCCCCGGCAGCGGTATCCTCTGCGGCAGAGTTTGACGACGATGAGGAGGAGATTTGATCATGGCAGAGAAGAAACTTTCGAAAAAGGCGCTGAACAAATCGTTCCGCAACTGGTTTTACGGCCATCTGACTTGCTTTTCGCAGGAGCATATGCAGACCTTCGGCTATCTGTGCGCGATGCTGCCGCTGGTAGAGGAGCTGTACGACACCCGTGAGGAGCAGACCGAAGCGCTCAAGACCTATTCCGCATTCTTCAACACCGAGCCGCAGCTGGGCACGGTCATCGTCGGCATGACGGCCGGCCTTGAGGAGGCCAAGGCCAACGGCGAGGACATCGACGGCGAGATGATCAACGGTATCCGCGCCGGTCTGATGGGCCCGGTCGCCGGCATCGGCGACAGCCTGCTCGTCGGCACGCTCATCCCGATCCTGCTGGGCGTTGCGCTCGGCATGTCTTCGGGCGGCTCGCCGCTCGGCGCGATCTTCTACATCATCGCGTACAACGTTATCCTGACCCTCGGCATGCGCCTGCTGTACTTCAAGGGCTATGAGCTCGGCGGCAAGGCTGTTGAGATGATCGTCGGCGAAAAGGCGAACGCCATCCGCGAGAGCATCATCATGCTCGGCACGGTCGTTATCGGCGCGGTCGCCGCGAGCTGGATCTCGATCACGACACCGCTCGTCCTGCCCGGCGATATTTCGCTCCAGACCGGCGTATTCGACACGATATTCCCCAAGCTGCTGCCGCTCGCGACCGTTATGCTCTGCTACTGGCTGATGAGCAAGAAGAAGATGGCGCCGACAACTGTTATGCTCGTGCTGGTCGGCATCGCGCTGGTCGGCGTACTGGTCGGATTCTTTGATCCGCAGCTGGCATATTAACCTTAGACAACATCCACTTTCACCCCTCTGGCCGCTGAGCGAACCCGTTCAGCGGCCGCCGTACAGGAAGGAGCTTTCTCTATGAACAAAACCGCATTGCTGCACGAAGCAAAACAGCAGCAGGAAGCGCTGCGGCAGCTTTCCCTCTGGAAGCGCATCGCCATGCTGCTCTCCTCCTGCGCGGCGGCGCTGGTCTGGTGGGGCATGACCGGCAGCGGACTGCGCTTCGCAGGAGGCGTCGCCGGTATCCTGCTGGCTGTCCTGTGTGCGGTCTGCGCGGCGATCCTCGGACTCGGCATCCGCAACGGAAACCGCAATGTGGAACACATCCTGACAGCGGCAGAACAGGCATAAAGGAAGAAATGCTATGAAGAAACAACAATATCGGCTGCTCGCCCTCGATCTGGACGGCACGCTGCTGAACAGCGCACATGAGCTGCCGCCTGCGAACTGCGAAGCAGTGCAGTTTGCGGCAAAGAACGGCGTGACCATCTGCCTGATGAGCGCGCGTCCGCCGCGTGCGGTGTTCCCGGTCAGGGACGCGCTCGGCGTGGACGGACCGCTGGCGTGCTGCGGTGGCGGACTCATCCTCTCGGGTGAAAACCGTCTGGCGGACAGCCGCCTGACGGGAGCGTGTGCGCAGGCAGTCCTGCACGAAACACAGGCGCGGAGCATCCACCTGAGCGTCTACCGCGACCTTGACTGGCTCATTGGGGCGAAGGATAAATGGAGCCGCAGTGAAGCGGTGATCACCGGCGTACAGCCGACGGTCACGCCGCTCGAAACACAGTTTGCGGCGTGGAAACCGGACGAGGGCGCACACAAGCTGCTCTGCATGGGAGAGAAGGAACAGATCGACGCGATCGTTCCGGCATTGGAGGCAAAGCACCTGCCGATGACGCTCGTGCGGTCCAAGGACGAATACCTCGAGGTCGTGCCGGCAGGGACGGGCAAGGACACGGCGATGCACGCACTGTGTCAGGCGCTCGGCATCTCGCCTGCCGAGGTGATCGCCATGGGCGACCACGACATTGACGCGCCGCTGCTGCGCGCCGCCGGACTGGGCATCGCGATGGGAAACGCTTCTCCGACCGCGCGGACAGCCGCTGACGAAGTGACCGAAACGTGCGACGAGGACGGCGTGGCGCACGCCATTTACCGCCATATCAGGGAGGTGTAGCCATGAAGTACCGCTTGCTCGCCCTCGATCTGGACGGCACGCTGCTGAACTCGCAGAAGGAGATCACGCCGGCGGTCAAGGAAGCGCTCGCGTGGGCAAGGGAGCGCGGCGTGCATGTCGTTCTCTCGACCGGACGCATCGTCGGCGAGGCGGCGGAGTTTGCACGCGAGATCGCCTGCGAGGATCTGATGGTGACGGCAGGAGGCACGGCCATCGCACGGGCATCCGATGAGGACATCCTGCAAAGCTGGGAAATGCCGTGCGAGACCGGCGCGCAGGTGGTGCAGGCCGTGCAGAGCCTGCCGCTGCGTGTGATGATCTATATCGGCAGCAGGATCTACATCAATCCGTATTCCGACCGCGATTTTGTTGTAAACTACCGCGTGGAGGGCTTCCACGCGAACAAGATCGTCGTGGAGGACATCGCCGGAGAGATACGAAAAAATCACCTGTGCGTCACAAAGGTGTATGCCGTCGGCGAGAGGGACGCTCTCGAGCAGGCACTCCGGCAGATACGTCCGCTCTCCGGTATCCGGATCACGAGCTCGGGCGCGGACAACTTCGAGGTCCTGCCCGAAGGCGCGGACAAGGGCAGCGCCCTCATCCGGCTGGGCGAGCTGCTCGGCGTTTCGCCCGAAGAAATGGCCGCCGTCGGCGACAGCGACAATGACGCGGAAATGCTGAAGGCGGTCGGTATGCCGGTCGCGATGGGCAACGCCGACGCAGGCCTGAAAGCACTCGCAAAATACGTCACCGCAGACTGTGACCACGACGGCGTGGCGCAGGCGGTCTATCATCTGTTTCAATAAGAACAAGGGAGACGAGGAGGGAGCAGCATGCCGTTTATGACCATCCCCGAGGCCGCAGTGCTGTGGCACATTTCTGCCGCCGAGCTGCGCGAGCTCTGCGAAAATCACGCGATCCCGGGCGCGGTGCGTGTGCATCAGCGCTGGTTTATCCCGGAGGAAGCGGCCTGCCCCTCGGCACAGCATCCGCTTCCCTGAACCCTGACGCACCGCCTGAACAGGAGGTCTTTCCATGGCACAAACCGATCTGCACATCCACAGCAGCCTGACCGCAGGCGGCGAGCTCTCGCCGCGCGCACTGGCCGAGCGCTGCTGTGAGGCGCGGCTCACGCTGGCCGCGCTGACCGACCGGCGTGCCGTCAGCGGTGCGGCGGAATGCATCTGGCGCGGCGCACAGCTCGGTGTGCGCATCCTGCCCGGCGTGGAGCTGGACTGCCGATGGAGGGGACAGAATTTCCTCGTGCTCGGCTACTGTATCGACATCACCCATCCGGCGCTGCTCGAAATGGAACAGGATGCCCGGGAAAATCCGGTGCAGCCGCCGTTTATGGTCGAGCAGGCGCTCGATCTGATCCGCGGCGCAGGCGGCCTCGCCGTGCTCGTTCCGCCGAATGAGATGGACGGCACCTTTCCGGTGGCGGCATTCGACGGCATCGAGGCTTACGGCAGACGCACGGAAGCGGACAGCGCACGGTATCTGCATCTGGCAGACGAGCACGGTCTGCTCGTCACCGGCGGCAGCGGCTTTCTCTGCGAGGGCAGGCCGCCGCACTGTCCGGGCACTGTGGACTTTTATGGACAGGAACAGCGGATCTCGGCGGATTTTCTCGCCGCGATCACGCATTTGAACAAAGAAAAAAGGAGTTTTTATCATGACAGCATTTGAATATATCATCACGGACGAAATCGGCATCCACGCACGCCCGGCAAGCATGCTGGCGAAGGAGGCCGCAAAATACAAGAGCAAGGTATTCCTGCACTTCGGCGACAAAAAAGCAGACGCACGCCGCATGATCGCCATTATGGGCATGGGCGTCAAGCACGGGAACACCGTCCGCGTGGAGGCGGAAGGCGAGGACGAAGCGCAGGCTGCGGCGCAGCTCGAGGAATTTTTCAAGGCGAACCTGTAAGGAGTGAGCGAGATGGAGCAGATTTTCGGCAAA
>CAVIRF010000044.1:0-12949 GCA_963645185.1 Coprococcus eutactus
TACGCCGAACTGATTTTATTCATGTGGGGTGTCCAACTTGCACTTGCAATTTGCGAAATTGAAAAATATTCAAAAAACATGTAAAAATATCTTGCCTTTTGTGTGGATGTGTTATAATAAAAGGAAGAGTTCGGTGGGAGGAACAAAGATGAAAAAGAAAGGGAGCGGCACGCTGCTGGAACGCCTTGTGGAGCGAATTGCGGCGTGGGACAATCTCGGTTACACCGACGAGGACGTAACGAGGTACATGAATGATGCGGCGCGCGACAATCTGCGTGCGGTTGCCTTTTACAGCGGCATAGGCGTTTTTGCGCTCGCGGCCGTGCTGGTTCTCCGCTGCATCTCGGACAGCGCGCCGAACATGCTGGTCGCGCTTTATGCGGTCGGAATTGTACTGAGCGGGGGGCTGTGGTACAGCGCCGGACATGCGGCAGACCGGGAAAAACACATTTCGCGCGCCGCGAATATATGCGGTCTGGTGTTTGCCGTGCTCTGGTACGCGCTGACCATGTACATCGACATCGTGCACTCGCCGGATGCGCACAGCGTCATTCTGTGTCTCGCATTTTTCGCCATGCCCGTCATGGTCGACGTCCTGCCGATACAGAATGTGATCGCCTCGGGCGCGGCGCTGATCTGTGCGTATATGCTGGAGCTGCGCTTTATGATGTCGCTGATGCGCAGGAATGATATGGCGCATCTGCTTATTTCGGCGGTGCTCGGCATCCTTGTCGCATGGGGCAAGACGCGCAGCAAGATCGGCTCGCTGCGATATTTCGACATGTATCATACGATGAGCAGCCTGTGCGAGATCACCGCGCAGATCAATCTGCGGAGCAACACCTTCATCATCCTTCAGGCACCGAACAAAGTGTGCCGGATGACGCAGCCAAGCATGACGGCGGACAACATGATACACAAAATCGGCGAAATTCTGGTGCCGGGCGAGTACAGCGAGGGCTTTTACGAGTTCCTCGACCGCTCGACCATGGCGAAGCGGCTGAAAAGCGCGCCGAGCTGCGAGTGGGTCTACATGGACCGGCACGGCGTCTGGCATCAGCTGATCCTGCTGCCGCGCACGGTGGAGAACGGCGAGGCGACCTCGGTCGTCGTTGTCTCTCGAAATGTCTCGGCGCAGAAGCAGCGCGAGAAAAATTACGAGCGCGAGCTCGAAAAGACGACGGAGGAAGCCGTCCGCGCCAACATCAGCAAGACCGATTTCCTGCGCCACATGTCGCACGACATCCGCACGTCGATCAACGGCATCCGCGGCATGATCGAGATCGCGAACCGCTTCCCGAACGATCTGGAGCGGCAGGCGGACTGCCGCGAAAAGATACTCGAGGCGAGCAACTATCTGACCGAGCTGGTCAACGATGTGCTCGATATGAACCGGCTGGAGAGCGGCGAGGCGAAGTTTGACCTCGTGCCGTTCGATCTGGTTCAGCTGCTCGGCGAGCTGCACCACATGCAGGAGCAGATGGCGGACGAGCGCGGTCTGCGGCTGACCGAGGAGCGGAACATAACGCACACGCAGCTGATCGGCAGTCCGGTCCATCTGCGGCAGATACTGAACAATATCGTCTCGAACGCGCTCAAGTACAACCGCCGCGGCGGCTCGGTCGACCTGTCCATCCGCGAGCTGAGCGCGAAGGACGGCGTTGCGCTGCTCGAATTCACCTGCACGGACACCGGTGTCGGCATGAGCGAGGAGTTCCGGCAGCACATTTACGAGCCGTTCGCGCAGGAGGAAGCACCGGGCCGCACCAAGATCGAGGGCACCGGCCTTGGCATGGCGATCACGAAAAAGCTGGTCGACGAAATGGGCGGCACGATCGAGTTCGACACGCACAAGAATATCGGCACGACGTTTGTCGTGACCCTGCCGCTGAAAATCGACGAGAGTGCGCCGGAGAGCGCGCAGCCGCGCGCAGAGGTGAGCGACCTGTCGGGCATGCACATCCTCATCGCGGAGGACAACGAGCTGAACATGGAGATCGCGGAGTTCATGGTCGCGGAGAAGGGCGCGAACGTCACCAAGGCGTGGAACGGCCGCGAGGCGGTCGAGCAGTTCGCGGCGTCGCCCGTCGGCAGCATCGACCTCATCTTGATGGATCTCATGATGCCGGTGCAGGACGGCCTGTCCGCCGCGCGGCAGATCCGCCGCATGAACCGCAGCGATGCGGCGCGCGTGCCCATTTTCGCCATGACGGCGAACGCCTTTGCGGAGGACGTTGTCGCCTGCCGCAAGGCCGGTATCAACGAGCATTTTGCCAAGCCGCTCGACATCGGAAAAATTCTTGCTGCGGTCGCAAAATATAAATAAAGCATTAAGAAAACACAGGCTATGTCCTGTGTTTTCCTGCATAAAAACAGTATTTTCCTGCGCCGTGGATTGCATATGCAGAAGTAAAGTGCTATAATGAAAGAATAAAAGTACAAAAATGACCAAAAATGCCTATTATTTAACAAATAGCTGGATTTTTGCGCAAAAATTACGCGCATCTGCACGGAATGGGACAGAGAGAAACGGGGGAAGCAAAATGGGTATCATGACCGAGACGCTGACGGCGCTCGGCGCAAACCTGCCGCTCGTGGCGGTCGGCTGCGCGGAAGCGCTCGCGGCTGTGGCGCTGCTCGGCAGGGCTGCCGTCCTGCGCACGCAGGCAGGAAAAACGAAAGCGTCGCCTGCGCCGGCCGGCATGAGCCGCGACATTCAGCGCGTCATGATGCTGGAAAGCGGCGAGGTCATGCTCGTGCTGCGGCGCGAGGACATGCTGCCGCTCGCCTGCACCGGCGACCCGGAAAAGCTGCTCGGCGTGTCGTTCGCCGCGCTGCGGAACGATATTGCCAACCTCAACCATATCTTCGTCGACAGGCACATGTGCCGCATGGTCTGGAAGAAATACAAGGAATGGAACGGCGAGGAAATGTTCGACGAGATCGTGCAGACCGGCGGCGGACGCTGGATGCGCTTCATCGTCAGCCGCACGCCCGACGGCGTGTACGACCTGCTGTGCTTCCGAGATGTGACCGTGCTGCATGACCGCATCGAGGAGTGCGAAAAGCGCCTTGCGGCGGCAGAGGAGGAGAGCCGCGCGAAAACGACCTTCCTCTCGCGCATGTCGCACGAGATACGAACCCCGATGAACGGCATCATCGGCATGCTGTCGCTCGCGAAGAGCAGGCTGCGCACCGGCGATGAGACGATACAGTATCTGAACAAGGCGGACGAGCTGTCCGGCCATCTGCTCGCGCTCATCAACGATATTCTGGATATGTCGCGCATCGAGGCCGGAAAGGTCGAGCTCGAACGCAAGGTGTTCAGCCTGCGTGAGCTGGCGAATCGTCTGTATGACATGTTCGCCAAGCAGCTCCAGGAGCGCGGCATCCGCTACGAGGTCAATCTCGAGGATATGACCATTGACAGCGTGGTCGGCGACGAGCTGCGCATCAACCAGATCATCATTAACTTCCTCTCGAATGCTGTGAAGTTCACGAGCGAGGGCGAGATCATCGTCACGTTCCGCCAGATGATGCTTCAGGATAACGTCGCGGACCTGATGTTCCGCGTGCACGATACCGGCATCGGCATGGATCACGACTTTCTGAACCGCATTTTCCGCCCGTTCGAGCAGGAGAGCATTGATACAGGCCGAAAATACGGCGGCACCGGCCTCGGCATGGCCATCACCGATCAGCTCGTGCGGCTGATGGGCGGCGAGATCGTCGTGGACAGTGCGCCGGGCGAGGGCTCGGATTTCACCGTGTTCCTGCATCTGCCGGTAGCGGACAAGGCTGCCGAGACGACCGCCGCACCGAATGCGGCGACGGAACAGCGCTACGACGACGCATTCAAGGGCCGCCGCATCCTCATGGCGGAGGACAACGAGATCAACGCAGAGATCGCGGTCGAGATACTCGGCGAGATGGGCGCGCAGGTCGAGAACGCGGAAAACGGCCGCCTTGCGGTCGAGATGTTCCAGAGCCACCCGGAAAACTGGTACGATTTCATCCTCATGGATGTGCAGATGCCCGAGATGGACGGCCGCACCGCCGCGCGCACCATCCGCGCGCTCGACAGAGCGGACGCGAAAACGATACCGATCTTCGCCCTCTCGGCAGATGCGTTCGTCGAGGACGAGCGCCTGTCCATCCAGAGCGGCATGAACGGTCACTTTGCAAAGCCGGTTGACTTTACTGCGCTTCAGCAGTCGATCGGCGCATATCTTGCGAAACGAGACAGAAAGGAGTGAAGGGTATGGGACTGAAAGAGCTTTACACCGCGACGGGCGCGAAGATACTCGGCACGAAAACGGCGGCTAAGACCATCGGCGCTGTCGCGGCCGCATCTGCGGTCATCGCAGGCACGGCGGCCGGTATCCATGCCTACACGAACGTACTGGATTTCACGCCGAACGGCGAAGGCCGCGCACTGCACGCCAATCAGGTGCACTTTGACGGCAGCGAAAACACGATAGGCAAGCAGGACGACGAGACGAAAAACGGCGAGAGCGAGATGTACGAGCGCGACGAGAACGCCGAGGAAAAGGAAAAGCTGCAGACCGGCGACAGCGCGTCCTACCTGTTCGACAATATGAAGCAGCAGGAGAACCAGAGCGGCCTGCTCGACGGCAGCGGCACGGCGGCAGCCATCGCCGGAACGGTCCCGGCCGACAGCACGGCGAGCACGCAGCCGGGCACGGTGCTCGACATCGTGAAAAACCCGGCAGCGGCGGACATCGTGCTGCATCCGGGCGATGTGGCGCAGGTAACGCCCCCGACCGGCGGCGACACTGCAAACGGCGGCGGAAACACCTCTCAGCCGTCTGTTACGCCGACAAACCCCTCGACCGGCACGGATACCACGCCGAACCAGCCTTCCCGACCGTCGACACCGGACAGCAATGGCGGCGGCAACGGCGGAAATTCGTCCTCCGGCGGCGAGAATGGCGGCGGCTCGAACGGCGGCGCGACCACACCGGATACCCCGGTCACGCCCGTGACGCCGACGACACCGGAAAAGCCGCAGCAGACGGACGGCAAGCCGCCCGAGCAGAGCCCGGAGGAGACCGGCCCGGACATTTTCGGCGATACCGGTACGCGCTACAACGGAACGGTCAAGCCGCCGGACAGCGCCGGCGTGACGATCGTCGCGAGAATAGGCGAGGCGAACTCGCTGTACGTCGGTCAGGTCATCAACGAGGCGGATATCATCCGCGCGTTCAGCGCCTATGTCACGGTCGACGGCAAGATCTACTACTGGACGTCGGACGACCTCGGCAAACACATCAAGATCAACCGCATCAGCTTTGACGGCGGCAAAACGTGGATCACGGATTTCACGGACAACATCACGATCCCGAAAACGGCCTACGATCAGCCGATGCAGATCGACATGTCCTACCGCTTCAGCGAAAGCGACTCGTGGACGGATTACGATCCGGGCGAAAACCGCGCTCACATCGACTGCACGGTCGAACGGCACCGTATTCTGGTGCTCAGCCGCAACCTGACCGATGAGGACACGGAAATTCCGCTCGACATTGTGCTGAACAACGCCTACTCTTATAATGAAGTCACCAAGAAGCTCAATCTGTACGCGGTGCAGCGAGAGCTGTACAACAAGCTGTACGGGTGGAGCAGTAGCACTCCCTTTAATCAGCTGCCGCCGATCACCAAGCTGTTCCCCGGCTGGATGGAGGACGGCGAGCTCGTCGACTGGGACTACACCTGTGACGGCGGCCGCCATGTGCTCCAGCCGTCGGACTTCGTGGATGTTCCGGAGGGCTACACGGTCCGCCTGAAGATCAACAAGGGCATGACGTGGGAGACGCAGACGCTGACCGGCTTTGACGAGAGCGCGCTCACCGACGCTGATTACGGCTTCGGCACGCTGACCGTGCCGGACTATATTCAGGCGATCGCGCTCGAGGCAAATGGCAGCGACGACCCCGGCGGAGTGAGCTATCTGCCGTACACGCTGGATGTCATGGAGATCCCGGCGAGCGTCGTCTATATCAAGCCGGACAGCATCTCCGCAGTCCTCGAGGCTTACCGTGTCTCGGAGGACAACGAATATTACGCCTCGACCGAGGAGGGCATCCTGACCAGCAAGGACGGCACGGAGTACCTCGCTATCCCGGAGTACAACTGGGATCTCACGGTCCCGGAGAACGTCACCTCGGTCACGCTGCCGATGTATTACATGGGAACGGTCACTTTTGAGGCGCAGTCGGCAGATCAGCTGCCCTCGATCAACTTCGAGGAGCTGCACGGCTCTGTCGTCGTGCAGCCGGAGCTGCTGAACGCATTCGTCACGAAGTACGGCCTTCAGCTCGACGGCAGCGGCACGACGGTCAGTGTAGACGGCGATGATGCGAAATATGAGGTGCACGACGGCTATCTGACGCATGACGAGGACGGCGCGACCGTGCTCGACCGCGTAGTGACGGAAGCCGAGATTTACAGCCTGCCGCAGGGCATCGACAAGATCGCGGCGAATGCCTTTGCAGGCTCCGGCGTCAAAATCCTTGTCACGAACGCAAATACCTCCTATGATGCAGACAGCTTCACGGACAGCATGGTCTCGTATGTGACCTGCGAGGATGAGACGCAGAAGGCTGAGATAAACGAAAAGCTCAAGGATGCCGGCATCAGCGAAGATGCGGTCACGTTTGCGCCCTCGGGCACCTCGGACGACGGCTATTTCTACGTCCAGTCGGACGGAGAGATTATCGTGGTCAACGCGCCGGACGGCATAACGGAATATTACGGCAAGATCACCATCAACGGCGAGGAAAAAAACGGTCGACGGCATCGCCGCGCACGCCTTTGACAGCTGCTCGACGCTGGAATATGTCTCGCTGCCCGAGACAGTCAAGAGCATCGGCGTTTCGGCGTTCGAGAACTGCGCGTCGCTCTCCGGCGTGATGATCGAGAGCACGGACACCGTTATCGTCATGGACCGCGCGTTCAACAACTGCACGAACCTGCGGTTTATCGCGTCGAACGCGGAACACATGGTGCTGAACAACGATTATGATATTCTGGCCGGAGCGGACAGCGGAACGCTTTACGGACAGCTGTGGTGTCTGGCGGACAGCGACGGCTACGACGACAACTGGAACTGCTATGTGCCGAACAGCAAGGTATTCGAAGAAGGCAGCAGACTGCTCGACGACGCAGACATCGCGAAGCTTCAGGTCATTGACTGCAACGGAGCGAAGGTCCTGTACGGCTGCAATGCCGAGGACGAGAGCGAGCTCTGGGGCGGCAGCATGGGCAGCTGGATCGCGCTGCGCGCGGCCGGTTCGCCGACGGAGGGCAGCACCATTACGCTGCCTGAGACCACGATCACGATCAACGACAACTGTTTCGCATGGCTGGACAGCGAGTATACCATAAACTGGGAAGACCTGTCGCATCTGGTGCGCATCTACAGCAGCGCGTTCGCGGAGTCTGGTCTGACAGGCGTGATCCATCCGATGCAGGCAAAGTTCTTTACGCGGATTGAAAACAACGCATTCTACGGAACCAATGTTACGCAGGCAGATTTCACCGGCATATCGCTTGAGGATTACGGTGAGTCGGCGCTTGCAAACTGCTCGCAGCTGACGAGTGTTTCGTTCGGATGGGCGCGTCAGGTAAACGACAAGTTTGTCTCGGTCATCCCGAGCGCATCCTTCTATGACTGCGCATCGCTGACTGACCTCAATTTCACAACCGAAGAGCCGGTTGGCCTGCTGACATGGGGTCCGCATTTCCAGTTCCATTTCTACGACGATGAAAACGACCGGAATATCCGTATCCATGTCCCGGAAGGGTGCGAAGAAGCATATTTCGAGGCGTGGAAGCCCCTGTTCGTCGGCTACACGGACGCAGAGATCGAGAACGGCACATACAAGGCCGGAATTGAGGACGATCTGTTCTGGGACTGGAGCGGTTTTACAGAAACAGAGGACTGGGACAGATATGTACAGGCCGTCTGCGATTACCGTGCTGTCCATGCGGAAAACAACCTCCGCGCGATGTTCGGCATGGAGCTGCTGGACGAGCCGGAGAACCCGGAGGAGCATAAAGAGGATTACGGTTATGTCGACCCGTGGGGCGGCTTCGACTGGGGCAACTGGTTTGACCAGCCCAGCGACACGCCGATCGACGTTACCCCCGACGAGGACGACGATCAAGTAAAGATCGACGTTGAAATCCCGGACGAGAGCGACAGCACCGCCGAGGACGGCCAGACCGCTTCCGATGAAACGATTTCTGATGAGACCGGCGAGGACGCGCCGTCCGTCGACGCGCCGGACGAGGAGGACGCCCCGTCCGCTGACACCAACAACACCGAGTCTGCGCCGGAGGCATCCGACGCGGCAGAGGGAGAAACTACATGATTATCGAACAGTCAAAACAGATCATTTCAGAGATAAACCGCGCGTTTATCGGCAAAAACGAGGTCATCGAGAAGGTCCTGATGACGATTTACGCAGGCGGCCACGTGCTGCTCGAGGACTGCCCGGGCGTCGGCAAGACGACGCTCGCGGTCGCGTTCTCGCGCGTGCTCGGCCTCTCGACGCGCCGCATCCAGTTCACGTCCGACACGCTGCCGTCCGACATCACCGGCTTCACCATGTGGAACCGCAAGACGGGCGAGTTCGAGTACCGCGAGGGCGCGGCGAACTGCCAGCTGCTGCTCGCCGACGAGATCAACCGAACCTCCCCGAAAACGCAGTCCGCGCTGCTCGAGGTCATGGAGGAGCACACCATCACGGTGGACGGCGAGACGCACGCGCTCCCGTTGCCGTTCATCTGCATCGCGACGCAGACCCCCCTCGGTTCCGCCGGCACGCAGGCGCTGCCGGAGAGCCAGCTCGACCGCTTCATGGTCTCGCTCTCGATCGGCTACCCCCCGCTTGAGGACCAGATGAAGATCATCTCGGCGCAGCGCTACGTCAATCCGCTCGACGAGCTGCGCCCGGTCACGACCGCGCAGAACGTCATCGAGGTGCAGAACTTCCTCAGCTCGGTCACGGTCAAGGACGACATGCTGCGCTACGCCATCGAGCTGTGCGAAAAGACCCGTACCCATCCGCTCGTCGAGCTCGGCATTTCGCCGCGCGGTGTTTCCGCGCTCGTGCGCATGGCGCGCGCCTCGGCGGTGCTGCATGAACGGAACTACGTCGTTCCCGAGGACATCCAGTCGGTGTTCTTCGACGTCTGCGCCCACCGTCTCGTCCTGCGTCCGCAGGCTCGTGTGGACGGCGTGAGCGCACGCGACGTTCTGGGCGGCATTCTCGGCGAGATCCGTCCGCCCGTCCTGTCCGCGAGGTAAGCGGAGATGTGGAAAAACCGCGCAGGTTATGCGCTTGCGGTCGCGGCGCTCGCCGTGCTCACGTGGCTGTTCGGCAAGCCGTTCCTCGTCTGCGCACTCGTTCTGGCGGCAGGACTGCCGTTCGTGCTGTTCGCGCTGCTGAAGCGCGATGCAGATGCGCTCTCGGTCTCGCTCTCCGTCCGCCCCGGCGGCAGGGAGGGGGAACCGCTCCTGCTGTGCTTCAAGGTCAGGAGTCAGCACGCGCTGCACACCGCGCGCAGCGTTTATCTCGATATCGTGTTGAAAAACCTGCTGCTCGGCGAGGAATACCATCGCCGCGTGGCGCTGACGCTCAGCGACGGCACGAGCCGGTATTCGTTTTCGGTCGTGCCGCCGTGCTGCGGCGAGGTTGCAATTTCGTGCAGCGAGACCGGTATCTCTGACCTGCTGCACCTGTTTCGCGAGCGGATCACGCCGTTTAACGAGGTGCGCACGGTCATCTATCCGCGCCCGATGCAGCTGGAGGTCACGCTGTCGCGCGACGCCGTCGGCGAAACGGGCGACAACGGCCTGACGCGCAACCGCAAGGGCACGGACGCGAGCGAGATGTTCGACATTCGCGCTTACGTGCCGGGCGACGACATCCGCTCCATTCACTGGAAGCTGTCGGGCAAGACCGACGAGCTGATCGTGCGGCAGGCGAGCGACCGCACGCACTATGACCTCATCCTTCTGCCCGATTTCGGCAGAAAACAGGGTGATCGCGTCATCACGACCGCCGAACTGACCCGATGCGTCGCTCTCGTGGTCGAGCTGAGCCGCCGCCTCGCGCGGCAGGGCGTGCCGTTCTGTCTCGCGCTGCCCGGTCCGGACGGCAGCATGGAGCTGTACGGCTTCACGAGCGTGCGCGAGCTGGAGCAGAGCATTCCGCGATGGCTGTCCATCGAGATACCCGGGCAGTCTGGCCGCATGTCGCAGCTGTTCGGCATGGAGCATCTCGAAAACCGCTTCACACGCATGGTAACGGTGAGCGCCGGTGCGCCCGAGACCGGTCTCCATGCGCTCGCAAACGATATTGGCGTGCTTTCGCTGACCGTAACGAAGGATGTTTCCGAGCCTCGCGCCGTCCTTCTGAACGGCGTGGAGAACGTCGAGATACCGGCAGAGGGAGACGTAAAGCTCAATATTCTCTGCTGATTTGAATTTTTTCACCGAAACGGAGTCCCAGTATGAACAGAAACAGCGTTAAGACGCTTTACCCGGACGGGTCCGCAAGTCCATATCGAGCGCTCGCGCTGCCTGCGTTCGCGTCGATCTGCCTGATGGTCGGCGCGCTGCTCGTGTTCTTCCGCACATGGAGCACGCTGGAGGTTCCGCGCTGGGCGCTCGTGCTCGCGGCGGCGACAGGCTATGTGTTCGCCGAGGCAGCGTACCGCCTTTCGCGGCGGCACCGCGCGTTCTATCTGCTGGGGCTTGTGCCGTGGATACCGGCGTTTGTCACGCCGCTTGCCTGCGTGCGCGGTCTCACAGCGTGGATCTCCGGCCTGACCGCGCGCTGGAACGTGCTGTACGACGGCAGCGCGCAGCTGCTGAATACCACGGCGGATGCTTTTGACGAGAAGGCGGCGGCCTTTGTCGGCGCGATGCTCATCGCGCAGCTGGCGCACTTCGTCGTGGCGCACCGCCGCCGCGTGCTCGGTGCGGTGCTCGGCATCTTCTGGATCGCGCTCGGTCTGGCGGACGGCTGCTTTTCGCCGCTCGGCGCAGCGCTGCTGCTCGCAGGCGCGCTGGCGATCTACGTTTCGGACATCAGCCTGCACCTGACCCGTGCCGCATGGCGCACGCTCGGCATCATCCTGACGCTGCTCGTAGTCGCGGCGTTCCTGCCCGACACCGACATGCAGGGCATTCACGACCTGCGCGAGACGGTGCAGACCGGCGTACATGAGCTGCGCTACGGCGAGGACAGCCTGCCGGACGGCGTGCTCGCGAAGGCGGATACGCTGCACAGCGACACACGCGCCATGCTGAACGTGACGGCAGGGCAGGAGAAAACGCTCTATCTGCGCGGCTATATCGCCGGTGCGTATGAGACCGGGGCGTGGAAGCCGCTTCCTGGCCTGTATTACAGCGAAGAGTACGCCGGTATGATGAACTGGCTGAATAAGCGCGGCTTTGACCCGGCGGAGCAGCCGGCAGAGTACCTCGCTCTGTGCGCTGACAGCGAAGCCGAACCGAACGACGTGACGGTGCAGACGCTCGCGGCGAGCCGCGAAAACGTGTACGTCCCCGGCACGACGAGCGAGATTTCGGGCGCGCGCGTCCGGAAAAACGAACGCGATACCACGAACCATGCAGGCGGTCTGTTCGGCGCGAGCAGCTACACGGCGACCGAGCTTTCCGGCTCGCGTCCGGCGGAGCTCACGGTCGCGGAGGACTGGGTAAGAGAGCCCGAAACACCCGAGCAGGAGGCGTATCTGGAAAGCGAAGCGGTCTACCGCGGCTTCGTCTACGACAGCTACACCGAGGTCAGCGACACGCTCGCGCCGACGCTCGACCGGCTGTTCTGGGACGATTATGACGACACGAACGACGGCATCTACAGCGCGGTCAGCCGCGTGCGTGAGGTGCTGCGTGACGAGATGACCTACACCGAAACGCCGTCCGAGGCGCCCGAGGGTGAGGACCCTCTCGCGTGGTTCCTGACCGAAGGACGCGAGGGCAACGCGGTGCAGTACGCTTCCGCGGCCGTCATGGCGCTGCGCGCGCACGGCATCCCGGCGCGCTACTGCGAGGGCTATCTGCTGACAATGACGCAGGTGCAGGCGGCGAAGGGCGATTCGATCACGCTCACGGGCGAGAACGCCCATGCGTGGTGCGAGGCGTATTTCGACGGCGTGGGCTGGCTGCCTCTGGACGTAACGCCCGGCTTCTACTATGATGCGCTCGCGCTTCAGCAGCTTGTCGCGACGCCGGATTCGGTCCGCCGCACGGCGGCGATGGAGGACGCAGGCGACGCGGCCGGTGAGGTGACGGGAGCGAACGACAGCGGTACCGGACGGCTTGATGATCTGCTCGACGGCGCGGTCTACATTACGGGCGCTCTGTTCGGCGTTCTGGCGCTGCTGCTCATTTTGGCAACGCTCATCGTGATCGCGCTGGAGGGCGCGCTGCTGCTGTGCCGCATATGGCTGTTCTCGGGCATCAAACGGGTTTCGCCGGACGAGCGCGTCCGCGTGATCGCATGGTGGGGACAGCGCATTCTGGCCGCGCGCGGCGTGGATGCGTCGCTCGGCTGGCACACGGAGGAGACCGACGCGAAGATCGCGGAGATGATCGAGACGGTCAACCCCGGCGAGTACAGCCGCGTGTGCAGCCTGCTCGAAAAGGCGATCTACGGCGGCATCGAGCTCAAGGTACACGAGGAGCGCACGGTGCGCAGCCTGTTCGATCGGCTGTATTACGCTTCGGCGCCCGATTTCGCGACCAGACGGCGGCTGCATTATCTGCGTGCTCGCCCAGTTCGAGCACGCAAAGCGAAAAAGAGCCAAAGCATAACAAAAGAGTGCATTGCAGGAAAATGATATGCTCCCTCTATGAAAGACAGTGAAAAAACAAACTGTCAATCATGGAGGG
>CAVIRF010000045.1:0-12907 GCA_963645185.1 Coprococcus eutactus
GAGAAAATCACTATGGATTTTTTCTTAGGTGTCCAACTTCATTATGCAATCAACCAACAGATTCTCTCTTGGAAACTATCAGATCGCAGAGGCGGACGCGAGCAGTATCTTGATGGCCTTTCAGATGTGATAGAACTGTTGAGCGGCAGCAAGGAGCCAACCATTATTCATACCGACCAAGGCTCTGTATATTCATCTAAAGCATACAACGAGCTGATAAAAGATAGTAACATCATCCGTTCCATGTCTCGAGCCGGTAAACCAACAGATAATCCCGTCAACGAAGCACTCAATGGCTGGATCAAGGAAGAGCTGTATATAGATTTTCGTTTAGAGGAATGTCGTACTAAAGATGATGTTAGGGCGGTGCTGCACCGCTATGTTAACTTCTATAACAAGCAGCGTCCTTGCTTTGCCCTTGGTTATGATACACCTGACCATTACTGTGAACGTTTTAATCGCGGTGAACTGGAACATCGAGATACCTTCTCGCAGCGTGTGCTGAGTGAAAAGACAAAATGCATGCAGAGGAAACGAAGCACCGAAAAATAATGATAGCTCGTGTTCGACTTTACCCTAACTTTTTAGAAAGCATATTGCATTCGATTAGCTTGAAAATGCAGGATTTTCTGACATTTTCCACCTTGTGTCTACTTTTGGAATTTTTAAACCGATAAAAATAAGTTTCGTGTCTACTTTGGGAATATACATATTTGATAAAAATATAGATGGTGTCTACTTTTGAAAATTAAATTTTAAAAATAATATTTTTCGTGTCTACTTTTGTTGACTGGTACACCGATGTACTGGTCGTAGACGGTCTGTTCTCCGACCACGAGGAAATGACGCTGTACGCCCTCGCGCACAATATCCACGTTTACTGCGACAAGCCGCTTTCCCTCACGCTCGAGGGATTAAAGCGCATCGAACAGGCTGCGTCGCAGTCCTCCGCGGTACTGTGGGCGATGCAGACGGCGCGCTATGACCCGTGGTTCTACACCGCAAAGTGCCTCATCGACGAGGGCGCGATCGGTGACATCCGTCTTCTCTCCGCTCGAAAATCCTACCGTCTGGGTCAGCGCGCGCCGTTCTTCCGCGAGCGAACCCTGCACGGCGGCCTTATCCCGTGGGTCGCGATCCACGGCATCGACTTCATCCGCTACCTGTATCCCAAGGCGGTGAAGCAGGTGTTCGCAAGCCACTCTGCCCTGTGCAACAGCGGCTTCGGCGAGCTCGAGGTCTCCTCGCAGCTGATGATGACGATGGAGAACGAGGTCTCCGCGCAGGTCAGCGCGGACTATCTCCGTCCGGCGAACGCCCCCACCCACGGCGACGACCGTGTCCGTGCCGCAGGCACGCGCGGCGTGATCGAGGTCGAGAACGATCAGGTCTGGCTCATCAATGATGCGCACGACGGCCGCACCCCCATGCCGCTGCGCGAGTGCCCGATGATCTTCGAGGACTTCATTCATACCCTCGAGGGTCACGGTACCGGCCTGCTCGATCTGGCGGAGTCCATCGAGGACAGCCGTCTGGCGCTCCTCGCGCGCGAGGCCGCTGACACGCACACCGTGCAGCAGGCGTAAAACCGCCGCAAGACAACAAAAAATCCTGAATGCCGCAGCAGTCAGGATTTTTGTTTGCCTTTTTTCGGAAATCTTCAGTTTTTCCGGTGTTTCCGTTTGGTTTATGAATCTTCCGCATTTTTGCAGTATATACTGGGGTTTCGTCCAAATTCGCGTTTGAACGCCTTGAGAAAGTTCGAATAATCGTTGAATCCGCATTGCAGATACGATGTCGTCACCGAGTTGCCGGTGCGCAGCATATTGCGCGCCACGATCAGCCGTTTTTTCATGATGTACTGATAGATGGACAGGTCGGTGAACTGCTTGAACTTGCGGCTGAGGTAGAACTTGCTGATGTAAAACCGCTTTGCGAGGCTGTCCAGCGTGAGCGCATCGGACAGGTTGTCGTTGATGTAGCGCAGCACCTGATTGATCTTTTCGTCCTCGGTGATGTCGTTCTTGACCGACTCCGGCGTGTCGTAATACGCGCGGCACACGCGGACGAGAAATTCGATGAGATAGGCCTGCGTGAGCGCGGCGCTGCCGAGCTTGTCGCTGTATTTCGCCTCGCTCATCTGCTCGCACAGCTGCCGCAGGCGGATGAGGCTGCCGTCATCCGGACGGATGAGGCGGTAGTCCTTGAGGGCGGCGTCGGTAAAGCAGGCGGTGAAATCCTCGCCGGAAAAGCGCAGCAGATGGTCAAAAAAGTCGTCCGCCAGCCAGATGACGATGCGCTCATACGGCTTGCCGGGCAGCACCTCGGGTCGGTGAATGTCCGCGTTGCTCGTCAGCAGGATGTCACCCGGCCGCAGCTTGTAGCTCCGGCCCTCGATGATGTAGTTCACGTTGCCCGAGATGAAGAAGAATATCTCGTAAAACGGATGCTGATGGAACTCGATCGTCGGCGGCGTGTCGTTGTAGCTGTGATGGAACTCATAGTAGCGCTCGGTCATGACCTGACGCGGATCAAAGGCTTCTTTGATCATTTTTCACAACACCTCCCCGGCGAATTTAGCGAACATTTCGGTCTGCTTTCAGTATACAGCAACATTCACCACATTTCAAGCCACATTCACCGAGTCCCCAACAGTGCGTACTGTTATACTTATTTATGATAAAAACACAGCGAAATGGCTGTAACAGTTTGTTTTTCCGCGTGTCGGTAATTCTTGCCGTGCACCGGAGCGAACCCACGATACAAAGTAAAATCAAGCAGAAGGAGGCATCTCCCCGTTATGAAAATGACATTCCGCTGGTACGGCGAGGGCAACGACAGCATCACGCCGCAGCAGATCAAGCAGATCCCGGGCGTTACCGGCCTTGTATGGGCGCTGCACAACAAGCAGGCAGGCGAGGTCTGGGAGGTCGAAGAGATCGAAGAGGCACGCCGCCAGATCGAGGGCGCAGGCTTCAACATGGACGTTGTTGAGAGCGTAAACGTTCACGACGACATCAAGATCGGCCTGCCGAGCCGCGACAAGTACATCGAGAACTACAAGACCACCCTGCGCAATCTGGCAAAGTTCGGCGTCAAGGTCGTCACCTACAACTTCATGCCGATCTTTGACTGGACCCGTACCGACCTGTTCCATCCGCTGCCAGACGGCTCGACCGCCCTGTTCTATGAGAAGAGCAAGATCCAGGACGACTACAAGGAAATGGCAAGCTACATCCTCAACAACCTGCACGGCATGACCTTCCCGGGCTGGGAGCCGGAGCGCATGGCAAAGCTCGACGAACTGTTTGAGGCGTACAAGCCGGTCACCAAGGAAAAGCTCTGGGAAAACCTCAAGTACTTCCTCGAAGCGATCATGCCTACCTGCCACGAGACCGGCATCAAGATGGCCATCCATCAGGACGATCCCCCCTGGGATATCTTCGGTCTGCCGCGTCTGCTCGTAGACAAGGAGTCCATCGGCCGCTTCCTGTCCATGGTCGACGATCCGTACAACTGCCTGTGCCTGTGCTCGGGCTCGCTCGGTGCAAACCCGAACAACAATGTCGCCGACATCATCCGCACCTACTGCGACCGCATCGCATTCGCGCACATCCGCAACGTAAAGCACTTCCCGAACGGCGACTTCACCGAGGCTTCTCATCGCGACTGCGACGGCGACGTCGGCATTCTCGACATCGTGAAGGCATACCACGACTGCGGCTACACCGGCTACGTCCGTCCCGACCACGGCCGCCACATCTGGGGCGAGCAGTGCCGCCCGGGCTACGGCCTGTATGACCGCGCGCTCGGCATCATGTATCTCTGGGGCTGCTGGGATATGCTCGAAAAGATCGAAGGCAAGGTAGGCGAATAAGTATGACACCGTTTATGGATCAGGATTTCCTGCTGACCACCCCGACCGCGCGTCATCTCTATCATGACATCGCGGCGAAAATGCCCATCATCGACTATCACTGCCACATCGACCCGAAGGAGATCGCGGAGGACCGCAAATTCGACAACATCTCCGAGGTATGGCTGGGCGGCGACCACTACAAGTGGCGTCAGATGCGCTGGGGCGGCGTTCCGGAAGAGCTCGTGACCGGCTCTACCGATCCGCGCGAGAAGTTCCGCGCGTTCGCTTTCGTCCTCCCCCGTCTCATCGGCAATCCGCTGTACCACTGGAGCCATCTCGAGCTTCAGCGCGTATTCGATATTCATGAGCCGCTCACCGCGGACAACGCGGACGAAATCTACGACAGGTGCAGCGAGGTACTGAAAAACACCTCCGCACGCGGTCTGATGCGCCGCTTCAACGTCAAGGCCATCTGCACGACCGACGACCCCTGCGACGATCTGCACTGGCATGAGGTCATCGCGAATGACCCGACCATGGAGATCAAGGTGCTGCCTGCGTTCCGCCCGGACAAGGCGGTCAACATCGAAAAGCCGGACTTCAGCGCCTACATCGCCCGTCTGAGCGAGGTCTCCGGCCGCGCGCTCACCGGCGCGGACGACGTTTCCGCAGCGCTGTGCGAGCGCGTCGACTACTTTGCCGCCCACGGCTGTCTGTGCGCGGACCACGGCCTCGACTACTGCATGTTCGCGCAGCCGGACAAGCAGACCGCAGACCGCGCCTTCCAGAAGGCGATGCAGGGCAAGCCGCTCACCCGCGAGGAGATGGACGCCTACAAGACGCGCGTCACCATCGCCTGCGCGAAGAAGTACGCCGACCTCGGCTGGGTCATGCAGCTGCACTTCGGCTGCCTGCGCAACACCAACAAGCCGCAATTCGCGCTGCTCGGTGCGGACACCGGCTACGACGCGATCAACAGCCAGTCCGGCGTGGAGAACGTCGCGCCGCTGCTGAACGCCTTTGCCGAGAACAAGGGCCTGCCCAAGGTCATCCTCTACTCGCTGAACCCCATCGACAACACCGCGCTCGTCACCATCGCCGGCTGCTTCCAGGGCGGCGGCCAGACCGGCCGCATCCAGCAGGGCAGCGCATGGTGGTTCAACGACAATCTCGGCGGCATGCGCACGCAGCTGACCGACCTTGCCACTAACGGCACGCTCGGCGCATTCGTCGGCATGCTGACCGACTCGCGCTCGTTCCTCAGCTATACCCGTCACGAGTACTTCCGCCGCATCCTGTGCGAGCTGATCGGCTCGTGGGTCGAGAGCGGCCGCTACCCGAACGACGAAAAGCAGCTCCGCAGCATCGTGGAGGACATCTGCTTCAACAATACCAACTCTTTCTTCCGTTTTGACGTATAAGAGAGGACATAAACATGAAACTTTCTCTTTCTTCCATCAAGAATACCGAGGCGTGGAAGGGTTATCACCTGCCCTCCTACGACCCGGCTGTCATCTCCGCGAACACCAAGGCAAAGCCGCAGTGGCTGCACTTCGGCTCGGGCAACATCTTCCGCATCTTCCCGGCGGCGCTGTGCCAGCGCCTGATCGAGAAGGGCAAAATGGACACTGGCATCGTCTGCTGCGAGGGCTACGATGACGAGATCATCACGCGCTGCTTCCGCCCCTACGACAATCTGACCATCGGCGTTACGCTCAACGCGGACGGCAGCATCGAAAAGGAAGTCATCGGCTCGATGGCCGAGAGCCTGACTATGCTGAACGACAGCGACAAGGTCGCTGAGGTGTTCTGCCAGCCGAGCCTCCAGATGGTATCCTTCACCATCACCGAGAAGGGCTACTCGCTGCGCAACGCAAAGCACGAGCTCATGCCGGCGGTTGCAGCGGACATGGCAAACGGTCCGAAGGCTTGCCGGAGCTTCATGGCGCAGCTGACCGCAATGTGCATCGAGCGCTTCCGCGCCTGCGGCACGCCGCTCGCCCTCGTTTCCATGGATAACTGCTCGCACAACGGCGAGAAGCTCCAGAAGGCGGTCATGGAGATCGCCTCCGCATGGCGCGAGAACGGCAGCATCACCGCCGAAGAGTACGCTTACCTCGAAAACGACGTTGCGTTCCCGTGGAGCATGATCGACAAGATCACGCCGCGTCCAAACCCGAGCGTCGAGAAGCAGCTACTCGCCGACGGTCTGGAGGACATCAGCCCGTTCGAGACCGCCAAGCACACCTTTACCGCCGCTTTCGTCAACGCCGAGAAGCCGCAGTACCTCGTCATCGAGGACAAGTTCCCGAACGGTCGTCCGCCGCTCGAGGAGGCAGGCGTCATCATCACAACCCGTGACGTTGTAAACAAGGTCGAGAAGATGAAGGTCTGCACCTGCCTCAATCCGCTGCACACCTGTCTGGCGGTTTACGGCTGTATCCTCGGCTACGAGTCCATCGCCGCTGAGATGAAGGACGCAGAGCTCTCCAAGTTCATCGTGCGCATGAGCCACGAGGAGGGCATGCCCTTCGTCGTCAACCCGGGCGTTATCGACCCGGAGCAGTTCCTGACCGAGGTCCTGACCGTTCGCTTCCCGAACCCGTTCATGCCGGATACGCCACAGCGCATCGCGACCGACACCTCCCAGAAGCTGTCCATCCGCTTCGGCGAGACCATCAAGGCCTACATCGCCTCCCCGGATCACGACGCTTCCGAGCTGCGTCTCATTCCGCTCGTGCTTGCAGGCTGGCTGCGCTATCTCGTCGGCGTCGACGACGAGGGCAAGCCGTTCGCATGCAGCCCGGATCCGCTGCTCGACGCGATGCAGGCGCACCTTGCAGGCATGGAGCTCGGCGGCGCGATCGACGCAGAAAAGCTGCGCCCGATCCTGTCCGACGCATCCATCTTCGCGGTAGACCTGTACGAGTGCGGTCTGGCCGACAAGGTCATCGGCTACTTCACCGAGCTGATGGCAGGCCCCGGCGCTGTCCGCGCAACCCTCAAGAAGTACGTAAACACCTGAGCGTTTTCGATATACAACCGTCCACATCAAGTCTCCAATCCGGAGTCGGCGGCCGGGAAAGCGATTTCCGGCTGCCTGCTCCCGACACGAGCACCGTACATAAAGGAGAATTTCCATGAACACCCTGAACCAGAAGATTTCCGAGATCGGCGTTGTGCCGGTCATCAAGCTCAACCACCCGGAGCGCGACGCGGCTCCGCTCGCAAAGGCACTCTGCGAGGGCGGCGTACCGGTCGCTGAGGTAACCTTCCGCGCAGCAGGCGCACCGGCTGCCATCAAGTCCATGAAGGAGACCTGCCCGGACATGATCGTCGGCGCAGGTACCGTCACCACCACCGCACAGATCGACGAAGCCATCGCCGCAGGCGCACAGTTCATCGTAACCCCGGGCTTCGACGCTGAGCTCGTCGCTTACGCGCAGGAGAAGAACATCGCCATCTATCCGGGCTGCACCACCCCGTCCGACTACCATCAGGCGCTCAAGTTCGGTCTTGAAGTGCTCAAGTTCTTCCCGGCAGAGCAGTCTGGCGGCCTCGCAAAGATCAAGTCCATGAGCGCACCGTTTCCGATGTTCAAGGTCATGCCGACCGGCGGCGTAAACCTCAAGAACCTTAAGGAGTACCTGTCCAGCCCCATCATCGCAGCGTGCGGCGGCTCCTACATGGTAACGGCCGACCTCATCGACAACCAGAAGTGGGACGCGATCATCGACCTGTGCAAGAAGTCCCGTGAGATCGTAAAGGAAGCACGCAATGGCTGAGTTTACGCTGGCTCACATCGGCATCAACGCCGAAAATGAGACCGAGGCCATGAAAACCGCCGAGCTGCTCTCTGCTATGTTCGGTTTTCCGGTAAAGCCCGGCAATTCGTCCATCTTCGCCGGCAAGGGCTTCGAGATCATGAAGTCCCCTTACCTCGGCAGAAACGGCCATATCGCCATCGGCACGCCCGACGTTGCGGCGGCGCAGGCCGAGCTGGAGTCGCGCGGCTTCGCGTTCCTGCCCGAGACTGCCAAGCACAAGGACGGCCATCTGCAGGCGATCTACCTCAAGGACGAGATCTGCGGCTTTGCCGTACATCTGGTATGCAATAAGTAATATTTTAAGGAGAATACAAATGAAGGTTGTAACTTTCGGCGAGCTGATGATCCGTCTTCAGCCGTATAACTACGAGCGTTTCGTTCAGGCCGACCATCTCGAGTTTTCGTTCGGCGGCGGCGAAGCAAACGTTGCCGTTTCCCTCGCAAACTACGGCATGGATGCCGCTTACGTCACCAAGCTCCCGGCGCACGCCATCGGTCAGGCGGCAGTCAACTCCCTGCGCCGCTATGGCGTTGACACCAGCATGATCGTCCGCGGCGGCGACCGTGTCGGCATCTATTTCAACGAGAAGGGCGCATCTCAGCGCGGCTCGGTCTGCATCTACGACCGCGCGCATTCCGCCATTCAGGAAGCGACCACCGCTGACTTCGACTGGGATGCCATTTTCGAGGGCGTGGACTGGTTCCACTTCACCGGCATCACCCCGGCACTGGGTGCAAACGTTGTTGACATCTGCCGCGAGGCATGTCAGGCAGCAAAGGCGCACGGCGTCAAGATCTCCTGCGACCTGAACTATCGCGGCAAGCTGTGGACCCGTGAGCAGGCGCGCGAGGCAATGACCGAGCTGTGCCAGTACGTAGACGTCTGCATCTCCAACGAGGAGGACGCAAAGGACGTATTCGGCATCGAGGCTGAGGCGACCGACATCTATGCCGGCGAGATCAACCGCGAGGGCTACAAGTCCGTTGCAAAGCAGCTCGCTGACAAGTTCGGCTTCGAGAAGGTTGCCATCACCCTGCGCGAGTCCCACTCTGCATCCGACAACGGCTGGTCCGCGATGCTGTACGACGTAAAGAACGACGAGTACTGCTTCTCCAAGAAGTACGAGCTGCGCATCATCGACCGCGTAGGCGGCGGCGACTCCTTCGGCGGCGGTCTCATTTACGCCCTGCTGAACGGCAAGTCCACGCAGGACGCGATCGAGTTCGCGGTAGCCGCTTCCGCGCTCAAGCACACCATCGAGGGCGACTACAACATGGTCACGGTCGCTGAGGTCGAGAAGCTCGCCGGCGGCGACGGCTCCGGCCGCATCCAGCGCTAAGCGCTCTTTTTCACAAATACACCCATAGTATTTTCTCTCTCTGCTCCCCTGTGTCTGCTGACGCAGGGGGCTTTTGCGCAAAAGCCTCGACAGATACTGAAGTCTGTCGAGGCTTTGTACTTATATGTTCAGCAGCCAGTCTGTCAAATTTTCGACCTGAATGCCGTTGTAATTTCCGAGGGTAAGCCGATCGTTTGTCAGGACAATCTTTTCGTAATTGTCACGAATAAGGGTCAGCGGCCGCAGTTCACGTTCAAAGGTTTCCTGCGCAGTCATATCTGCTGTGACTTGAAATACGCGTATACGCCCTGTCTCTCTGCGACAAAATCCACCTCGGTGTTGCCGACCTTGCCGATCATGACTCGGTATCCACGACGCAGCAGTTCAAAATACACGATATTCTCCAGTGAAAAACCGAGATCGTACTGTCGGCGTGGGAGAATGTGATTGCTCAGACCAAGGTCAACGATATACAGCTTGCGGTTGGACTGAAGGACTTGTTTACCCACAATATCAAAGCGTTCCGCCGGATAAAAGATAAACGATTCCGTCAAAGCTTCCACATAGTCGCTCACCGTGTTCGGTGAAATCTTCCGACCGTTCGAAGTCAGATAATTTGTAATACTGCGGACAGAAACCGGATTGCCTGCAACACTCGCCAGATATTTGGCAATGGTTTTGAGCAGCAGAATATCTGTAATCTTACGTTTGTAATCAGCCGCAATGATTGAATCGTGGGCAAATGAACTGCATATAAAGATTGCAAAGTCTTCTATTTGCAGAACGCTTCAACTAGGGAGCTTATTGAATATCTGGATTACTACAACAACCGCAGAAGCAAAGCAACGGCTAAAAGGCTTGCCGCCTGAAATTCACAGGCGACAAGCCTTTTCGGTAACTTGAACAATTTTCACATTGAGTTTTTGTCTGACTTTTTGAAGCATTTCATTGCCGGTCAGCCTTTTATTCGTATAAATTGCAGAAGAATTACCCAAACCGATCCCAGCGAAACGCCTCAGTAGACAGGGTAGATGCCTTGCCATCGAGCACAATCTCGTTGAGCAGGATACCAACGATCGGCGCAATGCCGAAGCCATGTCCGGTAAAACCGCAGGCGATGACCAATCCATCCACCGCGTCACAGCGGTCGATGACCGGAACCTTATCCGCGCATTCGTCCATCTCACCGGCCCAGGTACGCACCAGTTTGGTATTCTGCAGGCGAGGGAAAAAGTTCAAAATCGCGCGTGCAGCGGTCGGTGCGGAAACCGCCTGCGAAAAGTTAATGTTCTGTCTCGCATATTCGCCGAAATACGGCTCCATGCCTGTGTGACCGCCGAACACGAACGAGCCATGCGGCGTCTGATGACCGTAAAAGTCCGCAAGTGCATTACCGAGCATCTGCTCGAACATGGGCGGCTCGGCCTCGGTGACGATGGTCTCAAGCAGTACGCGGTTCATCGGAATGTCAATGCCGACCGTGTGCAATAGCTTGCGGCTTGCATAGCCTGCCGCCACCAGAATGGTCTCGCCCTCAAACACATCGCCGCAGGCCGTGCGCACATAGCGCAACTTGCCTTTCTCCACCACGAGTTCAACCGCCTGCTCCTTCGTATAAAAGCGTACGCCCGACCGTCTTGCTGCGCGGTAATACGCGAGTGTAGTGCGCAGCGGATTCGCATGACCATCGGTCGGGCACCACGAAGCACAGGTGACCTCCTCCGAGAGATACGGATTGATTTCACGTACCTCATCGCCGCTCAACATACGCACATCCAGTCCCTGCGTGGTGCAGCGATCGCACAGTCCTTGCAGGATTTTGCGATGTACGTCACTCTTGCCAAGACGCAGATTGCCCTTTTTGAAATACTCCACATCCATGCCGAGTTCATCGCCGAGACCTTCCCACAGATGCTCTACGGCGTACATCGCCAACGGCAGTTCCCGTGGGTCACGCGCAGACTGACGAACGCCGCCGCCGTTGCGAGATGAGCCGCCGTTGCCGATAACTTCACTGCCCTCGAGCACGATGACAGATGCACCGCGCTTTGCCATATAATACGCCGCTGCATTGCCGATCACGCCGCTTCCGACAATAACGACCTGGGCTTTATCCGTAACTGTCATTTCACTTGACCTCCTTTGCGTAAACGCTCATCTCGACCGGACGAGCGGGTGCTCTTGCGGTTGTCATGGGCAGCTCGCCCGGCTTGACACCCAACTCACGCGCCACAATCGAACGTACCAGTCGTGAGCAGGTCTGACCCTGACACAGACCCATGCCGTTACGCAGTACGCGCTTAATTTCGGTCAGGGAGCGGAAACCGTCGTGTACGGCACGGCGTATCTCGCCCTTGGTGATCTCCTCACAGCGGCAGACAATCATATCATCATCCGGCATCGGCACAAATTCGCCGATGTCCTCGGAACGGTTCATCAGTTTATCCATCAGTTCGCACCTCCGTCAAAGGTGAAAGCGCGTGCTTTCATCGAAAATTCCTTGGGAACGGCAATGGTCAGCAGTGCGGTGCCGTCGGTTGCCGGGCTTTTGCGCAGAGAGATGACCTCGGCCTCGCAGACCGGCTGTCCGGCGCGGTTCAGTGCCGTGCCGATCTGGCCTTTTTCCGGATAGGGCAGAAATTCGTAGGCAAGCGTTACGGTCGAGCGGGTCTCCTCAAAATCATCGTTGACGAGGAAGATGGCCTGACCGGAGCAGGACGCTACGCACATGCCGCAGCCAGTGCACTTCTTTGCACGATCGACCTGAGGGATGTTGGTGATCTGCCGACCGACCATGATACAGCCAAACTTGCACGCGTCCTGACACGGATTACACGGGATGTTCTGCGTGCACTCAATCACTGGATGGATACCCGAGCACTTGGCTGCTGCCGACGGGAATGCCGCCAACTCGCTTTCTTCAACGTAGCCCTTTGCCAACAGGCTTTTAGAGAGCGCATAGCCTTCCTCGGTCTCGGTCAGGTCGGTACGTCCGCGATTTTCCTTGGCGAACATGCCCTGACGCAGTTGGGTCAGCGAAGCGCGTGCAGTCTCCGCCTGCGTAATAAAGTCCTCGTCCGAGAGGTAGCCTGCACGGTGTGCTGCCGCCAGTCCAGCAATGCGGCCGCCAATCATCGCGGAGGACGCTTCCTCGATACCGGCTACGTCGCCTGCCGCAAACAGACCCGGAATCGTGGTCTCGCCGTAAGCATCGGTTTTAGGCACCAAGCCACCCGGCGTATCGCTGATCTCGCAGCCGGACATGCGCAGGACCTGACTCATCGGGGACAGACCGACGGCAAGGCAGATGGTGTCAATATCAAGATGCTTTTCCGTGCCCGGAATCGGCTTGAAATGCTCGTCCACCTCGGCGATAACGGCTCCTTCCACCTGATCCTTGCCTTCCGCGCGGACAATGGTGTGCCGCATGAGGAACGGCACGCCGTAGCGTGCGACCTTTGCGGCGTGTACGCCGTAGCCGCCGACACGCGGCGCCGCGTCAATCAGCGCCACGACCTCACAGCCTGCCTGCAGCAGCTGGTAGGAAACGACCAGACCGACATTGCCCGAGCCGACCATCAGAATCTTCTGACCTGGCTGTACGCCGTGCAGGTTCATCATGGTCTGTGCGGCACCGGCGCCGATGACGCCCGGCTTGGTCCAGCCGTCAAACAGCACCATGTTTTCTGCGGCACCGGTTGCAACGATGATGTTGTCGCCGGAATACTGCTCGATATGGTCTGCATACCGCACGGTCACGCGCTTTTCCGGGAAGATGCCGAGCACGGTAGCGTTCAGCTGAACGGTAACACCGGCCTCTTCCGCTTCCTTCAGCAGCATCTGGCCGATGCGGAAGCCGCGGATTTTCGCCTTGTGCTCCT
>CAVIRF010000046.1:0-12892 GCA_963645185.1 Coprococcus eutactus
GAACCTTAGCGATCGGAGCCAGGCAGTTGGTGGTGCAGGAAGCGTTGGATACGAAGGTCATATCCTTGGTGTAAGTGTCCTGGTTAACGCCCATTACGAACATCGGGGTGTCGTCCTTGGACGGAGCGGACATGATGACCTTCTTAGCACCGCCGTCGATGTGAGCCTGTGCCTTCTCCTTGGTCAGGAATACGCCGGTAGACTCTACAACGTAGTCAGCGCCAACCTTGCCCCACGGAATGTTCTTCGGGTCCATCTCTGCGAAGAACTGAACCTTCTTGCCGTCAACGGTGATGGAGTTCTCGTCATACTCGATGGTGCCGTCGTAACGACCATGCATGGTGTCATACTTGAGCATGTATGCCATGTAGTCCGGGGTCATGAACGGATCGTTTACCGCTACGAACTCAATGTTCGGGTTCTTCAGACCAGCGCGGAAAACCATACGGCCGATACGGCCAAAGCCATTGATACCTACTTTGATACCCATTTCAGTGTTCCTCCTAAAAATGTTGAAGTTTGAAATACTTTTAGTAGATACATTTATTATACACTAAAGCGTGTCTTTGCCGCAAGGTGTAATATTTGTGATTTTTTTATCATTGCCTGCCGCTTTTTTGTACATATTTCATCTACCTGCCCAGTCCCCCACCCTCTATTATCCACAAAGTCACCAATATGACAGCGAACTCACAAACAGATACCCATGAAGAAAACCGCACCTGCACGCGAAAAACATTTTACAGTTTGCGTGTCTTTCTGTCGATTTTTGTTTTTTTCCATGTTATAATTTGAATATCCATACAGGGTCCTCCGCCTCCGCATACAGCATATGCAGCTCTGCGCGCGGTTATACCTGCCTTCGCATAAAAACAAACCCTGCATTCTGCCCGGACGCCTGCCTGCTTTTCCGTCAGCAATTTCCGCACAGGCCGGAATTTTCGTGCCGAACCGCAGATACTACAGGCAATACCGCATCATGGAACAGGGACACTTTGATCGTGCGGCATTGCCTGAACCCCCGAACAGATATTTAGGAGGAGAAAATATGAACGAAGACTTTTTCGCACTGGTCGATGCCAGCGCTTTGGAAGCGCTCTCCGCGCAGCCCTCTGCGGTCGGAGCCGCAATGTTCCTTGTCGACACGCACGGAATGATCCGCGCGCAGACCGCAGCCGCGAGCGAGCTGCTCGGTCTCGCAAACGGCGACCTGCTGGCCAGCGCTCTGTCTGACGAGGCGGTTTCGCTCGTTGCAGGCTGCATCTCCAGCGGCAGCGCGAACACCACGACCGAGCGCCTGAACAGCAGTGACTGCCGTCTGACCGTTGTTCCCCACCCGGACGGCGCACTCGTCGCGCTCGCGCCGCAGCCGCTCAGCATGCCGAGCGGCATGACCTACGTATGCGGCGACACGCTTGCGGCGTCGATCGCCCGTCTGTTCGACCTCGCCTCCAAAGCATCCTACCCGGCGCTCGCCGCCGCGCTCCTGCGCGAGGTATTCCGCCTTCAGCGCATGGCGTTCCATTTCACCGAGCTGCTCGACCCCCCGGTCTTCGGCACACTCAACGGCCGCGACTGCGATTTGTCGCGTCTGTGCTCGGATGTCGCCGATCAGGTGCTGCGCCGCCTGCCCGAGGACAAGCGCGACTGCATCGTGACCAGTGTTCCCCTGCGCTGCTCGTCGTATGTCGACACGGTGCGTATCCGCGCCGCGCTCTACAATCTTCTCACGAACGCCGTCGCGGTCTCGTCCGCGCCCGGCAGCGTCACCTTCACCCTCACCTGCGAGCCGCGCCCGGCCTATGAGGGCGAAACGCTCGAGTACGCGGTCATCACGGTCTCCGACAAGGGCCCCGGCCTGTCTCCCGAGCGGTTCAGCAGCGCGGTCAGCGCATGGTGCACCTCCATTTCGGCGCGCGAGCGCATGCGCCTGACAGCGAGTGGCATGCAGCCCGGCCTCGGCCTCGCCTTCGCGAAGCTGATCGCCGAAGCGCACGAGGGCACGCTCACCTGCAGACAGCGCCCGGACGGCGGCACGGAAATGCGTCTGGACATCCCGATCTTCCAGCCGCTCGTCAAGCTCGCAGAGGGCCGCTCCATCCGCTCGGATTTTGTCCGCCCCATGTCCGTCGAGGACGTCGAACTCAGCATTTTATAAAAAAAGCAGAACAAAAAGAAGGAACGCCACAACGACATTCCTTCTTTTATTCTTCCAATAACATCCCGCTCGCGCGGCAAAGCATCCGCGCGGCAGCGCGCATTAAATAGGCTTTGCGCTGCAAAGCCCAAGCCCGTAGGCCTCTGACCTTGAAAATATTCAATGAGAGCAAACCGGGGGCGTGTACCTCGGTTTTTTGACTCTGAGAGGGAGAAAGTTTCCGTATGGGAACTTTCGGACGTCCGTGTTCTGCGAAGTCAGAACACACCTGCCGGCGGAACTGTAGTTCCGCGGCAATTACGGTGCGATGCACCCCACGCCGTCCAGAATATAGTGCGGACGGTATGCGTAGTTCTCCACATCCGCGCGCGAGGTGCAGCCGCTCAGTACGAGCACGGTGTCCAGACCGGTCTCGATGCCGGCAACGATGTCGGTGTCCATGCGGTCGCCGATCATGACCGCCTCGTGCGAGTGTACGCCGAGCAGACGCAGACCAGTGCGCATCATGAGCGGATTGGGCTTGCCGACGTAGTACGCGGTCTTGCCGGTCGCCAGCTCGATCGGCGCGACGAGCGCGCGGCACGCCGGGATGATGCCCTGCTCGGACGGGCCGGTCAGGTCGGAGTTGGTCGCGATCAGGCGCGCGCCCTTGTTGACCAGATCGACCGCCTTGAGGATGGTCTGATAGTTATAGGTGTTGGTCTCGCCGGCGATGACGTAGTCAGGGTCGACGTCGTTCATCACGATGCCGGCCTCGTACAGCGCGCCGACCAGACCGGGAGCGCCGATGACATAGGCGGATGCGTGCGGCTTCTGGCTCGCGATGAAGCGTGCCGTAGCGAGCGCAGAGGTGTAGAAGTGCTCCTCGCCGATCTCCAGACCCATGCGCGCCAGCTTCTGCTGCAGCTCAAGCGGTGAACGCTCGGAGGAGTTGGTCAGAAACAGAAAGCTCTTGTTTTCCCTCTGAAGCCACGCAACAAACTCCGTTACGCCCGGAAGGAGACGGTTGCCGTGATAGATGACACCGTCCATATCGCAGATAAAGCCTTTCTTTTCGCGCAGAAGTTCCAAATCTTCAGCCATAGTGCTTGTTCTCCTTTCGGTGGGCCGGCAGTCCGGAATAAGGTCCGCCGCCGGAATAGTTTTTCACACTTTTATTATGCGTCAGAAATCCGCAGTGCGTCAAGAAAAATCTGCGTAAAAATGCGGTTTTATGCGGTCTGTCTTTTCAGCCCTCGCACGCCATGCCGTCGTAGCGCGTCACGACGAACGGATAGCTGCGGCTCTCCGCCTCGATGCCGATCTCGTGCAGGCCGCCCATCAGGTCACCGACGATCTGCATGTCGCTGTCGCGCTGCGCGACCGACAGCTTCATCGTGTCGCCGTAGGACGAGATGAGCAGCGCGAACGGCTGCACCGCGCACGGCAGGATCGCGCCGTAGTCCAGAATGTACGGGCGGCAGCTCTCCGGCATGGTGAAGCGGCCGACATTCGTGATGAGGAAGCTGTCCTCGAGGACGAAATCCATCGTGACCTTGCGCGCGGCCTGCATCTTCTCCGCGAGCGGCATGTCCGCCCTGTGCAGCGCATCGCAGCGGTCGGCGGCCGCCTTGGCTCGGTAGAGCAGCTGCTCGCGCTCCATCTGGCTCGCAAGAAAAGCCTTCGTGCGGCGAAACACCTCGTCCAGCGGCAGGCCGCGGTACTCCGGCAGATACGGCAGGTCGATAAAGCAGATGAAGTACCGCGTCGTGATGGTCGGCAGCAGCGGCCGCAGGTCGACCGGAATTTCCGCAATGACCGGCTTGTCTCCGCCGCCGAACTTGCGGTCGAACGCGCGCATCATGAGCGGCGCGATGACCGAGAGAGGACTGACGTCGATTCCCTTTGCGTAAGCGTGCAGCTGCGAGAACGGGAAGGTGATCTCGCTCACGACCTCACCGGCGTCCTCCTTCCACCGCACCTCGGGCGCGTGGACGGCCTCCGGTTTCTTCCAGATGCCCTCGGACGAAAACTCGCGGTCGGCGAGCTGTTCGTAGCCGTCCGCGCTCTCCTCCGGCGTCCACATCGTGTCCATCGCGCGGACTGTGCCGTCGTTCTCGACCGGGCAGCCGCAGTTTTTCAGATACTGAAACAGCACGCAGCGGATGAACTCCTCAAAGCCGCGTCCGTCCGAGATCGAGTGCTGATACTCCATGTAGATCGTGTTCTCGTGGTACCCGACGAGGAACAGATAGCCGTTCGTGTCGGCCGAGCCGATGGTGTAGCGCGTGGAAACGCCGTCAAACGGCAGCACGACCGCCGGTCGCACGTTCGTGCGGTAGCGGAAGCCGGTCTCGGTGCGCTCGACGCTCATCATCATGTGCGGAAAGCGCAGCAGCGCCTGCTCGACCGCCTCGCGCAGCTTTTCCGGGCACACCCGGTCCTTCATGCGGATGGTGTGGCGCGGCACGCAGGCCACGGTCTCGTGCGTGTTGTAGAGGAAAATCTTCGCATAGCTGTCCGTGCGCAGGCGCGGATCGTTCATCATATTCATAGTCAAGCCCTCCCGGCAAATATCCTGTCCCTGTTTTTTCTGTCCGTTTTTTCCAGTTTCAGTGTAGCATTCGGAAAGGGATTTGTAAATCATTTCGTGTCGAATTTGTATAGTATTATTCAGATAACCAACGCTTTGTACGGTAAATTTCCGTGCATTCTGTCTGTTATGGACACAGCCTTCGGGATACTCCCCACGCTGTCTCCGCCTGCCATTGCACGCCGCGGCCAGATATGATATGATAACATCATCTTAAACGCAAACGAGGTTCATCATGAAAAACGTAACCATTTATACCGACGGCGCCTGCTCGGGCAACCCCGGACCGGGCGGCTGGGGCGCCATCCTGCAATACGGCACGGCGAAAAAGGAGCTGTCCGGCTCCGAGCCCTCCACCACGAACAACCGCATGGAGCTGCTCGGCGTCATCTCCGCGCTTGAGCTGCTCAAGGAGCCCTGCTCGGTCGACCTGTATTCGGACAGCAAGTATGTCGTTGACGGCATCACGAAGGGCTGGGCGAAGGGCTGGCGCGCGCGCGGCTGGATCAAGAGCGACAAAAAGCCGGCGAAAAACCCTGAGCTGTGGGGTCGTCTGCTCGACCTGCTCGACCGCCATGAGGTCCGCTTCCACTGGGTCAAGGGTCACGCGGACAACCCGTACAACAACCGCTGCGACGAGCTCGCCGTCGCAGAATACCAGAAATATAAATAAGCAAAAAGGCTGTCTCCATCAAAAGAGACAGCCTTTTGTTTTGGGTTCAGTCCAATTTCGCGACAGGTTTTTACACTCTCTCGTCGATATTGGTATAAGCCGTGGTCTTGGCGAGCGGCTTGTATGCCGGACGGATGATCTTGCCGCCGGTGGTGACTTCCTCCAGACGGTGCGCCATCCAGCCGACGATACGCGCGGTGGCGAACAGCGGCGTATACAGCGACTTGGGCAGGCCGAGCATGCGGTAAACGAAGCCGGAATACATATCGACGTTTGCACACATCGGCTTGTCGCTGCCCTTCTTCTCGGCGAATACCTCAGGGGTCAGCTTTTCGACCAGCTCGATGAGGTTCATCTCGTCGGTCATGCCCTTCTTCTCGGCGAGCGGACGGGCCGCATGCTTGAGCGCGACCGCACGCGGATCGCTCTTGGTGTAGATGGCATGTCCCATGCCGTAGATCAGGCCGGAGCCGTCGCCTGCCGCGCCGTCCAGAATGCGGCACAGATAGTCGCGAACCTCACCCTCGTCCTTCCAGTCCTTGACGTTCTCCTTGATCTCCTCGCACTGCTTGACAACGCGCAGGTTCGCGCCGCCGTGACGGGGACCCTTGAGCGAGGAGACCGCCGCCGCGATGGAGGAATAGGTATCCGTGCCTGAGGAGGAGGTGACGCGCACGGTAAAGGTCGAATTATTACCGCCGCCGTGCTCTGCGTGCAGGATGAGGCAGCGGTCGAGCAGCTTGGCCTCGTCGTCGGTGTACTTGCCGTCCGGACGGATAAGATGCAGGATGTTCTCCGCGGTGGAGCGCTCCGGGTCGGGCACATGCAGGAACATGGATGCACCGTCGAAGTAGCGGCGCTTCGCCTGATAGGCGTGCGAGATGATGACCGGGAACTTCGCGGTCAGGCTGATGCCCTGACGCATGATGTTCTCGACGGTCGTCTCGTCCGGGTTGCTGTCGTAGGAGTACAGTGCGAGCGTCGCGCTGGCGAGCTTGTTCATGATGTCGCGGCTCGGCGCACGCATGATCATATCCTCGGTGAAGTTGTCCGGCAGCGCGCGCTCCAGACCGATGACATGCTGGAACTCCTCGAGCTGGCGGCGCGTCGGCAGCTCGCCGCACATGAGCAGATAGCCGATCTCCTCGAAGCCGAAGCGGTCCTCGCGCTCGAGGCCGTGGATGAGGTCGTATACATTGTAGCCGCGGTAGGTCAGGCGGCCTTCGATCGGCTCGCGCTCGCCCTCGTTGAGGATGTAGCCGTGTACGTTGCCGAGGTGGGTCGCGCCGACCAGAACGCCGGTGCCGTCCGAGTTTCGCAGACCGCGCTTGATGCGGTAACGGGTGTACAGGTCGGACGGGATCTGGTTATGCAGACGAAAGCTTTCGCTGAGTTCCTGCAACTGTTCTTCTTTTACAAAATCAGGCTGAATGTTCATCCGGCCTTCCCCTTTCTGTTCCCGAGGCGCCGCAGCTGGCGCAGCGGTTATTTTCCAAAATAGTGATATGAATATATCATACTCCACTCTTGCAAATATGTCAATTTATCTTGGGGATGCATTCTGCCAAAAATGCGATATGGTGCGCTTTTCGCGGTTGTTGACCCTGCACGAACGCAAGTCATTTTTTCTGTTCGTGCAAACAGTTTTATACTTTGCTATGTAAAAGCGTTAAATTTCTGTCAGTCGCAGGTTTGCTTTTTTACAGTTCTCCGCACATGATCGCGGCGAGCGCGTCCTCGACCGTCCGCATGCCGAGCGACACTGCACCCATCGCCTCCGCGCGGCGGCCGACCTCATATTTATGCAGATGCACGCCGCCCTCGATGCACTGCGTCGTGAGAAATACGCGCGTGCCGTCCTCTATCAGTGCACGCACGGCCTGCTCCATATGCACCGGGATACCGCCGCCGCCAAACGTCTCGATGATGACGCTCGAAAAGCCGTGCAGCACCGAGAAGAACGACGGCGGAAGGTCGGGCGTGAGCCGCAGCACGAACACATGCGGATCGACCTGCTGCACGAGACGCGGCGTTCCCTCCTCGGGCGCAGGCGCGTCCCAGACCACCTTTCCGTCCGCAACATGCCCTGCCGGAGGCTCGTTTACCGAAACGAACGCATCGAGCACGGTCGAATGCACCTTGAGGACGTTCGTGCCGCGCAGGATGCTGCCGCGCATCACGGCATACACGCCGCGCCGTCCGTCCGCCGCCACGCACAGCGCGTCGAGCAGATTGCCCGGCGCGTCCGAGCCCTCCACGCCCATCGGCAGCATCGAGCCGGTCACGGCGACCGGGCGGTCGATATGCGGCAGAAGATGATGCAGCAGCGCCGCCGTGCACGCGAGCGTGTCCGTGCCGTGCGCAACGACAAAGCCGTCATACGCTTCGCGGTTTTCCCAGACCGCCTGCGCCATCTTCATGCGGTCGTCCGCCGTCACATCGGTCGAGTCGCGCTGCATCAGGTCGAGCACCTTGACCTCGCACACCCCGGAGATCCCCGGCAGCGCGCGCAGCAGTTCCTCTCCGTCGAGTACGGGCGCAAGACCGTGTTCGGTCTCGCGGCAGGCGATCGTACCGCCCGTTGCAATCAGCAGAACCTTTGCGTTATTCCCCATGAAAACATCCTTCTTTCCTCGTTAATTTCGAAATTTCCCCGTGCGTTTTTCTTTTTTATCACATTTTTTGTGCGAGAAGTCAAGGAAAACATTGATTTTCGCTTTGAGTTTAGGCATATTTTTCCTCACCGCAGAATTCCCGGCTTTTTCGTCGTTTTTCTTCCGTTATCCTGTATTTTTCATGTCATCCTGCCCATTTATGCGCACGTATCCGCATTATATTCCGTCTTTGACAACCACTTGCATTTTGAAGTATAATATTACCAATCTACTAACTGAAAGCGAGGAGTACCCGGATGCGCCATCCATTGCTGCAAAAATACGGCAGACTGATCGACTTTTTCGGTCAGGTGCTTGGTCAGGATTACGAACTCGCTCTGTTCGATCTCAAGGCCGAAGGCTGTCCGCTGATTTTCATCGCCGGTGGACTGAACAGCGGCCGACCGCTCGGCGCGCCGCTTGCTGCTCCCGGCCTCGCCATTCTCGAGCGTTTCCGTCGGGGCAACCATGAGCCGCTCATCAATAACCACGGCGTGACCAAGGACGGCCGTCTGCTGCGCTCGTCGGCGGTCATTCTGACCGATGACAGCGAGGAGCCGGAAGCGCTGCTGAGCGTGCACTTTGACGACAACCGCTACCGCGATCTCATTGACGATGTGCTTCATCTGTGCCACCCGGATCATTTCTGGAAAGAGGCCGAATGCCTTGATCTGGCCCACTTTGACAAGCCGTCGGACAGCGAGCAGCCGCCTGACATGTCGGACGGCGAGCTCACCACCGCGGAGGCGGCGCGCCGTCTGCTTCGCGAGTCACACACCACGGCGGACGCGCTGACGACCGCAGAGCGGATGCACATCATCTCCGAGCTTGAGCTGCGCGGCTATTTCCGCCTCAAGGGCGCAGTACGCGAAGTGACCGAGGTCCTGCACTGCTCGCAGGCGAGCGTTTACCGGTACCTGGCACAGCTTCGTCACGGCGCGCCGTGACTCTAAGGGGGACGCTGTCCCCCTTAGATACGCCCCGACTTTCTTGGAGTTTTTTTACGCGGCGCTCTGCGGAGCGCCTGTCCTGCCTGTTTTGCCTTTGGCAAAATGCGGCAGGAGATTGCGCACGCTTCGCGTGCGCAGAAGGCACGCCTTTGGCGTGCCTTTTTGTTTGTTTTTCTTTGTTAGATTAGTGTAGAGGGATTCAGCTCGTAGATGTCCGTGTCGCCGAACAGGCCGATCTGGTCCATGTCCTGCAGAATGATGCTGCCGTCGGTGCGGCTGCGGTAGACGCACAGCCAGAGGTCGCTGTCGCCGCGCGCGTCATACCAGGTCGGAACGGCGGTGCTGTCCGCGTTCTCGTCGCTCTTGGTCAGCGCCACCATGTAAAACTCGTAATTCTCGGTCGGGAAGCTGTCTTCATCGTACCAGCTGTCGTCCTCTTTGCTGCACCACGTCCAGCCGCTTTCAGCGTAAGTGCCGCCCTCCGGCGTCGTATAGCTGAGCGTATAATCGCCGTCCTCGCCGGGCTCGACCGAAAGCTGCATCTGCGTTCCGTCCGCGAGGGCGATCTCGTTTTCCGTGCCGATCACATCGCTGAGCCCGGCATACGGCTCCGACTCGTCGTAGCTGCTGTCGCCGCCGTCCGTAAAATCGTGAACGAAATCCGGGATATTCGATACGCTGTCCTCAATTGACTCAATAATCATCGGGGCGAGGTTCAACAGAACAACGATCGCCACGATGATCGGAGCCATTTTGCGGCTGCCCTTTGTGCGGCCGGATTTCTTTGGCATGGCGGAAGGAACGGCTTTTTTTCCGATGGGGCGCGCTTCATGTGAATGCGTTTTGTGCTGCGCAGTCGTGCGCACGCTTTCATACTGTGGGTCGATCGCAGATCGGACGCTTTCGCGTTCGGTCTTTTTTTCGGCCTTCGGACGCACGGTTTTATGCGGAAACAGGGTTTTTCCCGTCTCGCTGAGGCGGCCTTTGCTGCCGGCGCGCGCGCCGCAGATCGGGCAGAAGCGCTCCCCGTCCTCGAAGTTGATACCGCAGTGTTGGCATTTCATATAATGCGCCCCCTTTCTGGTACTTTCATCATATCAAATCCTGCTGCGCAGTGCAAGAGATTTCGGCCGCTTGCGGCGGCCTACCGCTCTTCTTCTTTACCCTCAGCAGAGGGTAAGCCTTTCCGCCGATACAGCGGTGCGCCGCTGGAGGCGACAGAGGCCGTATCCCACGGCCGAGGGGATGCCGCCGTCTGGCGGCGGAGACAAGAGGGGGCCAAGACACCCTCCGGGTTTCTTATCCCCCTCTTGACACCCCCACATCTTCCCTCAGACGCGACGCCCTTCGGTTGCGCGTCTAAATGCGAGGGGCCCACAGATGCGTTCGGTGCTCCACAGATCACACGCTTGATCGAAGCAGAGCCGTTCGCAGCGACAATCTAACTCCCTGCACAGAATGGCCGCGCACTGTCATGCGCGGCAAATCACGCCAAGTAAATTCAGGGCATTACAGCCACCCATAATCGAAACGACGCCCGGAACCGAGCCCCCGTAATCCCCGTCTAGCTGCGCGACCGCAGGGAGTCGCGGCTTAAAAGGAGGGTTTGGGGGAGTCAAGAGGGGGAAAGGGAACCATACGGTGCCCTTTCCCCCTTTTGCCCCTCGCCGTGGGCACGGCGTCCCCCGGCCGCCGAAGGCGGCCAAATGTCCACGCTCACTTCGAGCGTAAATTCGCCTCCAGCGGCGCGCCGCTGTATCGGCGGAAGGTCTACCATCAGCTGACGGTAAAAAAATTATTTTTCCCTCTTGACAGGTTTGTGTTATTGTATTATTATCATAGTACAACATAACAAGAAAGGACTGAGGCTATGCAGTGGCAGCTTCGTGGGGATCGCCCGATCTACCAGCAGATCATGGAAAAGCTGACCGAACAGATCGTCAGCGGCCAGCTGGGTGCAGGCGATAAGGTGCCGCCGGTGCGTGAGCTTGCTGCGCAGGCAGGGGTCAACCCCAACACCATGCAGCGCGCCCTTGCCGATCTCGAGCGCGAGGGTTTGATGCACAGCAACCGCACAAGCGGACGATATGTAACGGAGGATAGGAGTATGATCGCACAGATTCGCGAACAGATTGCGGACGAACGGATTTCGGAGTTTCTCGCCGGCATGAGCCAGCTCGGCTTTACCGAACAGGAAATCCTGTCGCTTCTCGAAAAGCGGCACGAGAAAGGGGAATGATCTTTCATGGAACAGAACAAGCCTCTGGTCGTATGCAGCGGCCTGACCAAGAGCTACGGCAGTTTTACTGCGCTGAAAAATCTCAATTTGACTCTTGAGCGCGGCCGGTTCATCGGCCTGCTCGGCCCGAACGGCTCGGGCAAAACGACCACCATCAAGCTACTCAACGGCCTGCTTCAGCCGACATCGGGCGTCATCACCGTGGGCGGCGCGCAGCCGGGACGCTACACGCACAGCATCGTCAGCTACCTGCCCGACCGCGCTTATCTCAGCGACTGGATGAAGGTCGCGGACATCATCGACTTTTTCTCGGACTTCTACACGGATTTTGACCGGGTAAAGGCGACCGAAATGCTCAAAACACTGAACATCTCCCCTCTGAGCCGCCTGAAAACGCTCAGCAAGGGCACGAAGGAAAAGGTTCAGCTCATTCTGACCATGAGCCGCAAGGCGCAGCTCTACGTGCTCGACGAGCCGATCGCAGGCGTCGACCCGGCCGCGCGCGACTACATTTTGAACACCATTCTCGCAAATTACAGCGAGGACGCTTCGGTCCTGCTCTCGACCCATCTCATCGCCGACATCGAGCGCGTGCTCGACGAGGTCGTTTTCCTCAAGGACGGCGAAATGGTCCTGCACGAAAGCGTAGACACGCTCCGCGAGGAGCACGGAAAATCCGTCGATATGCTGTTCCGGGAGGTATTTGCATGTTAAAGTTACTGAAATACGAGTGGAAGGCGTGCGCGCGCACCTGCCTGCCGCTCTACGGCGCGATCATACTTGTCGCGCTCATCAACCGCCTGCTGTATTCGGACGCGCTTTCGGATCTGCTGTTCGGCATTCCGGCCGTCGTTATGACCATACTTTACGCTGTGATCTTTGCAACAGTATTCGTCGCGACAGCCGTCATCCTCGTGCAGCGGTTTTACAAAAGCCTGCTCGGTGACGAAGGATATTTAATGTTCACCCTGCCGGTCTCGGTCACGCAGCACATCTTCAGCAAGGCGATCGTTGCCATCGCCATGTGCTTTCTGAGCGGCTTTGTGGCGTTTCTGAGCATTCTCCTGCTCTCGCACGGCGTAAATCCTGTTGTATTTTCCTCTTTTGAGCCGTCTGGAATCCCCTATGTACTCGAGGGTCTTGTGTGGCTCGTGCTGTGCGCCTTCGCGGCGGTGCTGTTCATTTATCTGTGCATCGCGCTCGGCCACCTCGCGAAAAAGCACCGTCTGCTCATGGCGTTCGTGTGGTACTTCGTGCTCTCGACCGCGGTGCAGATTGTCGGCACTCTCGTGGTGATGGCAGGCGGCAACGCCGTCAGCGAGTCCACGGCGCATTCGATCGCCCTGTTTCTGGACTCGATGGGCGCCGGCGCAGTGCATTTTTTCATGCTGATGATGTGTCTGGTGAGCGCCGCCGCTGCGGCGATCTGCTTCGCCGGAACCAGATATATTCTGGCGCATAAGCTCAACTTAGAATAAGCCCTTACGAAGGGCAGACGCTAAATCTTCCGCCGATACAGCGACGCGCCGCTGTATCGGCGGAAGGTCAACCGTCTGCTGACGGTAAAGAAGAATAGCGGCTGCGCCCCCTCGGGGCGCTTATTCCTCCTCGCCGAGGAGCTCCATCACGTCGACCACCGCATCCCC
>CAVIRF010000047.1:0-12841 GCA_963645185.1 Coprococcus eutactus
TAAGGGGAGTCAAGAGGGGACAGGAAACCATATTTGGTGTCCTGTCCCCTTTTGTCCCAGCCGGGGACCCGGCAAACCCCGGCCGCCGAAGGCGGCCAATGTCCACGCTCACTTCGAGCGTAAAGTCGCCTCCAGCGGCGCACCGCTGTATCGGCGGAAAGGCATACCGTCAGCAGACGGTAAAAAGAGACCGCCTGCGGCGGTAATGGTGTTTCTCGCTTTATCTGACAAAAATTATGTCCCGGAAACGTCTTTTTTCGCTGAAATTTAGGTTGCATTATTAACCATGCGGCTGTATAATAAATCTTGTCTGAAAGAACGGCCGCACGGAAATGACGCGAGCCGTAAATATTAGGAGGAAAAACCAATGAAGAAGTTTACTGCTGCAATGCTGACCATGGCACTGGCAGGCACCATGCTGACCGGCTGCGGTTCCAGCGCATCGAGCAACACCGCTGACGACAGCGCAGCAACTGACAGCAATACCACTGCTGCTGCAACCACCGACGGCGGCACTCTGCGCATGGGCACCAACGCTACTTTCCCGCCGTACGAGTTCGTAGGCGACGACGGCAACGTTCAGGGCATCGACGCTGACATCGCTGCTGCTATCGCTGACAAGCTCGGCATGGAGCTCGAGATCACCGACATGGAGTTCGACTCCCTGATCCCGGCTCTCCAGAGCGACACCATCGACGTTGCACTCGCCGGCATGACCGTTACCCCGGAGCGTCAGGAGAGCGTTGACTTCTCTGATTCTTACGCAAAGGGCGTTCAGGTCATCATCGTTCCGGAAGACTCTGACATCCAGTCCCCGGACGACCTCGAGGGCAAGAGCATCGGCGTTCAGACCGGCACCACCGGCGACATCTACTGCACCGATGACTACGGTCAGGAGAACGTTAAGCAGTTCACCAACGGTCCGCTCGCTGTTGCTGCTCTGGTAAATGGCCAGATCGACTGCGTCGTTATCGACCAGGAGCCGGCTAAGAACTACGTCGCTGCAAACAGCGGCCTCAAGATCCTTGACACCGCTTACGCAGACGAGGATTACGCGATCGCTATCAAGAAGGGCAACACCGAGCTGCTCGACAAGGTAAACGGTGCGCTGAAGGAGCTGAACGAGGACGGCACCCTGCAGTCTATCGTTGACAAGTACATCACCGCTGACGCACAGTAAGTGATCTGATCAAAAGGGAAGAGGGACGGTTCGCGCCGCCCCTCTTTCTGCAATCATAAAAAGATTAAGAAAGAAAAAGGAGGACAAACTGTGAACGGTCTTACTATGGACCAGTGGCTCCAGACGGTTCCGGTGTGGATCTATGATCTGCCGAGCGGACTGCGCACGCTGATGTATCAGCTCTACCAGACCTTTATCGCCGCGGATCGCTGGAAATGGTTCGTCAACGGCCTGAAGATCACCTTTATGGTCACGATCGGCGCGCTCATCCTCGGCGTTATCATCGGCATGGTGATCGCGGTCATCCGTACCGCCCACGACTCTCGCCGCGTAGGCAAGAGCAATATTGTTCTGAACATTCTCAACGCCCTGTGCAAGCTCTATCTGACCATCATCCGCGGCACGCCTATGATGGTTCAGCTGCTGATCATGGGCTTTGTCATCATGGTCCCGAAGGACGACACGGCGCGCATGGTCTGCGGCATCGTCACCCTCGGCATCAACTCGGGCGCATACGTCGCCGAGATCGTGCGCGGTGGCCTGATGTCGGTTGGCGCAGGCCAGATGGAGGCCGGCCGCTCGCTCGGCCTGAACTACGGCCAGACCATGTGGCTCATCATCATTCCGCAGGCGGTCAAGAACATTCTTCCGGCGCTCGGCAACGAGATGATCACCCTGTTCAAGGATACCTCGCTCGTGTCGGTCATCGCGCTGCGCGACGTCACCAAGCAGGCGCAGAACATCGTTTCCACCACCTATCAGCCGTATGTGCCGTACATCAGCCTTGCGGTGATTTATCTGGTCGGTGTCATCATCATGACCAAGCTGCTTGGCATTTTCGAGAGGAGGTTGCGCGAAAGTGATCGACGTTAAAAATCTGCACAAGGCGTATGGCGACCATGAGGTCCTCAAGGGCGTCAACGAGCATATCGAGAAGGGCGAAAAGGTCGTTGTCATCGGCCCGTCCGGCTCGGGCAAGTCTACTTTTCTGCGCTGCCTGAACCTGCTCGAGGAGCCGACGAGCGGCGAGATCATCTTCGAGGGTCAGAACATCACGGCGAAGGAAACGGATATCAATCTGGTGCGCCGCCGTATGGGCATGGTGTTCCAGCAGTTCAACCTGTTTCCGCATCTGACGGTCAAGGAGAACATCAAGCTCGCTCCGGTCAAGCTCAAGGTTATGAGCGATGAGGAAGCGGACAAGCGTGCGCTCGAGCTGCTTGCGCGCGTCGGTCTGCCGGACAAGGCGGACAGCTATCCGGCGCAGCTCTCCGGCGGTCAGCAGCAGCGTATCGCCATTGCGCGTGCGCTCGCGATGAACCCGGACGTCATGCTGTTTGACGAGCCGACCTCGGCGCTCGACCCGGAAATGGTCGGCGAGGTGCTGGAGATCATGAAGGAGCTCGCAGACGACGGCATGACGATGGTCGTTGTCACCCATGAGATGGGCTTTGCGCGCGAGGTTGCGACGCGAGTTCTGTTTATGGACGGCGGCAACATTGTTGAGCAGAACGAGCCGCATCAGTTCTTTGCAAATCCGCAGAACGCAAGACTCAAGGACTTTCTGTCGAAGGTCCTTTAATCGCCGCAGGCGAAACTATTTCCTGCTTCACCTGAAGCAGAGGGTATATCTTCCGCCGATACAGCGGTGCGCCGCTGGAGGCGACAGAGGCCGTAACCCACGGCCGGAGGGATGCCGCCGTCTGGCGGCGTAGACAAAAGGGGCAAGGACACCAAAATGGTTTCCTTGCCCCTCTTGACACCCCAAACCTTCCTTTGGACGCTCAGCGGAGCTTCGCGTCTAAAAGCGAGGGGCCCACAGATGTGTTCGGTGCTCCGAGGGTCTGCACTTGATCGAAGCGGAGCTTTTCACAGCGCTAATCGAACGCCCTGCACGGAATGGCCGCGCATTGTTATGCGCGGCAAATCACGAAAGTAATCGTCTATGGCATAAGAAAAAGGAGAGCACAGGTTCAAATCTGTGCTCTCCTTCGCATTTAGACGCGCAACCGAAGGGCGTCGCGTCCAGAAGGAAGGTAAGGGGAGTCAAGAGGGGACAGGAAACCATACTTGGTGTCCTGTCCCCTTTTGCCCCTGTCGGTGGGCACCGACACCCCCGGCCGCCGAAGGCGGCCACTCTTCGCGCTCTAAGATAGGGCGTAATCTCGCCTCCGGCGGCGCACCGCTGTATCGGCGGAAGGTATACCCTCTGCTGAGGGTAAAGCCGAAAGGGCGCTCATCGCCTGCGGCGGCAGGACCGCCGGAACGGCGGAACCGTTTACCCCTCAGCAGAGGGGTAAGAAAAGGGGATTCTGCTCCTTTTGGGGCGTAAAAAACAAAGACAGAGGGTAAAACCTCTGCCTTTTTGTGCAATAATTACTTGACGAAGTGCTGCGAAATATGATATAATAATTTGCTGCTAAAAATTGATGGCACTTCGCATGCCTATAGATATGTTAGCACTGTCTGCTCCAAAAAGCAAGACAAACGAATGAAGTTTTTACAACGCCGCCGGGCGTATCAATACCAACTATGCCGAAAGAAACGGAGTGATCAAAGCACATGAAGGTGAAAGACGTACAGCACGGCAAGACCACACGAAAGAGCTTTGCACGCATCGAAGAGATTCTGGAGATGCCGAATCTGATCGAGGTGCAGAAGAAGTCCTACGAGTGGTTCCTCGCAGAGGGACTGCGTGAGGTTTTTGCCGACGCCGCTTCCATTACGGACTACACCGGTAATCTGGAGCTTTCCTTCCTCGACTACACGATGGATGAAGAGCCGAAGTACAGTATCGAAGAGTGCAAGGCACGCGATGCAACATATGCAACGCCGCTCAAGGTCCGCATGCGTCTGCGCAACAAGGAGACGGGCGAGATCAAGGAGCAGGAGATCTTCATGGGCGACTTCCCGAAGATGACCGACTCCGCGACCTTCATCATCAACGGCGCAGAGCGCGCGATCGTATCGCAGCTGGTCCGTTCCCCTGGCGTATACTACGGCAAGGAGCTCGACAAGACCGACAAGGTCCTGCTCTCCACCACCGTTATCCCGTACCGCGGCGCTTGGCTCGAGTACGAGACCGATGCAAACGACATTTTCTATGTCCGCATCGATAAGAACCGCAAGATCCCGATCACTTCCTTCATCCGTGCCATCGGCGTAAAGACCGACGCGGAGATCAAGGAGCTGTTCGGTGAGGATCCGCTCATCCTCGCAACCCTCGACAAGGACCCGGCGCACAGCGCGGACGAGGCCCTCATCGAGATCTATAAGAAGATGCGTCCGGGCGAGCCGCCCTCTGTTGAGTCGGCGACCTCCCTCATGGACATGATGTTCTTCGACATGCGCCGCTACGACATCTCCGCAGTCGGCCGCTACAAGTACAACAAGAAGCTCGACATCGCGCGCCGCATCACCGGCCACAAGCTGCTCGAGACCGTCACCGACCCGATGACCGGCGAGGTCGTCGCTGAGGCTGACACCATGCTGACCCGTGAGAAGGCGACCGAGATCTCCGCTCGCGGCATCAACAACGTTATCGTTGAGTCCGCCGACGGCAACCCGGTCAAGGTATTCGGCAACGGCATGGTATTCGTTGACGACTTCAAGGATTACCTCGGCATGACCGCTGAAGAGCTCGGCATCAAGGAGAAGGTCCGCTTCACCGTCCTCAAGGAGATCATCGACTCCGGCGTACAGGGCGAGGAGCTCAAGAAGGCGTTCAAGGCGCGCCACTACGACCTTATCCCGAAGACCATCATCGTCGACGATATGCTCGCTTCCATCTGCTATCTGCTCAACCTGAGCCACGGCATCGGCACGGTAGACGACATCGACCATCTGGGCAACCGCCGTCTGCGCTGCGTAGGCGAGCTGCTCCAGAATCAGGTCCGCATCGGCTTCTCCCGTATGGAGCGCGTCATCCGCGAGCGCATGACCATTCAGGATCTCGACGTTGTAACGCCGCAGAGCCTCATCAATATCCGTCCGGTAACTGCTGCGATCAAGGAATTCTTCGGTTCCTCTCCGCTCTCGCAGTTCATGGACCAGAACAACCCGCTGGCAGAGCTGACGCACAAGCGCCGCATGTCGGCCCTCGGCCCCGGCGGTCTGTCCCGTGACCGCGCATCCTTCGAGGTTCGAGACGTACACTACTCTCACTACGGCCGTCTGTGCCCGATCGAGACCCCTGAAGGTCCTAACATCGGCCTGATCTCCTACCTCGCGACCTACGCGCGCATCAACGACTTCGGCTTCATCGAGGCGCCGTACCGCGTCATCGAGCACATCAAGGACGAGGCGACCGGCGAGATCCGCTGCCACGTTACCGACGAGGTCCGCTACATGACCGCTGACGTCGAGGATGAGTTCATCGTATGTCAGGCGACCGAGCCGATGGACGAGAACAACAACCTCGTCAACGACCGTGTCACCTGCCGTCTGCGCGAGGAGTTCGTCGAGGTAGACCGCAAGGACGTCGACCTGATGGACGTTTCTCCGCGCATGATGATCTCTGTCGCTACCGCGTTCATCCCGTTCCTCGACCACGACGACGCAAACCGCGCACTGATGGGCGCGAACATGCAGCGTCAGGCCGTTCCGCTGCTCAAGACCGAGGCTCCGATCGTCGCTACCGGCATGGAGTACAAGGCGGCAGTTGACTCCGGCACCATTCCGCTGGCAGAGGGCGACGGCGTCGTTACCCGTGTCACCGCACGCGAGGTCAACGTTCACTATGACAACGGCACCGACAAGAGCTACCATCTGACCAAGTTCCTCCGTTCCAACCAGTCCACCTGCATCAACATGCGTCCGATCGTCGATCTGGGCGAGCGCGTGAAGAAGGGCGACGTTCTGGCGGACGGTCCGTCTACCGATCAGGGCGAGATCGCGCTCGGCAAGAACGCGCTCATCGGCTTCATGACCTGGGAAGGCTACAACTACGAGGACGCAGTACTGCTCAACGAGCGTCTGGTCCGCGATGACGTATATACCTCGATCCATATCGAGGAGTACGAGTCCGAGTCCCGTGATACCAAGCTCGGACCCGAGGAGATCACCCGTGACATCCCGAACGTCGGTGAGGATGCGCTGCGCAACCTCGACGAGCGCGGCATCATCCGCGTCGGCGCTGAGGTACACGCCGGTGATATCCTGGTCGGCAAGGTCACCCCGAAGGGCGAGACCGAGCTGACCGCTGAGGAGCGTCTGCTCCGCGCGATCTTCGGTGAGAAGGCGCGCGAGGTCCGCGACACCTCCCTGCGTGCGCCGCACGGCGAAGCAGGCATCGTCGTAGACGTCAAGGTATTTACCCGTGAGAACGGCGACGAGCTGTCTCCCGGCGTCAACATGGTCGTTCGCGTCTATATCGCACAGAAGCGCAAGATCTCTGTCGGCGATAAGATGGCAGGCCGTCACGGCAACAAGGGTGTCGTTTCGCGCATCCTGCCGCAGGAGGACATGCCGTTCCTCGAGGATGGCCGTCCGCTTGATATCGTTCTGAACCCTCTGGGCGTACCGTCCCGAATGAACATCGGTCAGGTACTTGAGGTGCACCTCGGCTTCGCGGCGAAGAAGCTCGGCTGGAAGGTCGAGACCCCGGTGTTCGACGGCGCAACTCTGGAGGACATCAAGGAAACTCTGGTCGCTGCCGGCGTTGATGAAGACGGCAAGAGCGTCGTTTACGACGGCCGCACCGGCGAGAAGTTCGACAACCGCGTAACCGTTGGCTACATGTACTACCTCAAGCTGCATCATCTGGTCGACGATAAGATCCATGCCCGTTCCACCGGCCCGTACTCGCTCGTTACCCAGCAGCCTCTGGGCGGCAAGGCGCAGTTCGGCGGCCAGCGTTTCGGCGAGATGGAAGTTTGGGCGCTGGAAGCATACGGCGCCGCATATACCCTGCAGGAGATCCTGACCGTCAAGTCCGACGATATCACCGGCCGTGTCAAGACTTACGAGGCGATCGTCAAGGGCCACAACGTACCGCAGCCGGGCGTTCCGGAGTCCTTCAAGGTACTCACCAAGGAGCTGCAGGCACTGTGTCTGGACATTCAGGTTCTCGACGAGAACATGGAGGTCATCGAGCTGAGCGAGGACGACGAGGACGAGACCGAATACGTTCGTCCGATGGAGCAGGCTGTTTCGGGCGCGGACGATGAGTTTACCGCAGCCGGCTTCGGCATCAACGACGCCGAGGACGGTGACACCGATCTCTTTGCACTGGATAACCCCGTTGAAGACGGAGACGATGCCGGAGATGATTTCGACGATCTGGGCGAATAAGCCGCATAAGACCGAAAATCATCTGTGAATAGGGAAGGAGCATCTTAATAATATATGGGATATCATACGTTTAACGCCATCAAGATCGGTCTGGCGTCCCCTGACCTGATCCGTGAATGGTCCTTCGGTGAAGTTAAAAAGCCCGAAACCATCAACTACCGCACGCTCAAGCCGGAACGCGACGGCCTGTTCTGCGAGCGCATCTTTGGCCCAACCAAGGACTGGGAGTGCCACTGCGGCAAGTACAAGAAGGTCCGCTTCAAGGGCAAGATCTGCGACAAGTGCGGCGTTGAGGTCACCAAGGCCAAGGTCCGCCGCGAGCGCATGGGCCACATCGAGCTGGCAGCGCCGGTATCGCACATCTGGTACTTCAAGGGCATTCCGTCCCGCATGGGCCTGATCCTTGACATCAGCCCGCGCATCCTCGAGAAGGTCCTGTACTTCGCCAACTATATCGTTATCGATCCGGGCGACACGCCGCTCATGAAGAAGCAGATCCTCACCGAGGCTGAGTACCGCGACATGCGCGAAAAGTACGAGGATGATTTCCGTGCCGGCATGGGCGCGGAGTCCATCAAAGAGCTGCTCGCAGAGCTCGACCTCGACGAGCTGTCCAAGGAGCTGACCGCAGAGTTGCGCGAGGCTTCCGGCCAGAAGCGCCTGCGCATCATCAAGCGCCTCGAGGTCGTCGAGTCGTTCCGCCTGTCTCATAACCGTCCGGAATGGATGATCATGGACGTTGTCCCGGTCATTCCGCCGGAAATTCGACCGATGGTACAGCTGGACGGCGGCCGCTTCGCGACCTCCGACCTGAATGACCTGTACCGCCGCGTCATCAACCGCAACAATCGTCTGAAGCGCCTGCTCGAGCTGGGCGCTCCGGACATCATCGTCCGCAACGAGAAGCGTATGCTTCAGGAAGCAGTTGACGCCCTGATCGACAACGGCCGCCGCGGCCGTCCGGTCACCGGCCCGAACAACCGCGCTCTCAAGTCGCTTTCCGACATGCTGAAGGGCAAGCAGGGCCGCTTCCGTCAGAACCTGCTCGGCAAGCGCGTTGACTACTCCGGCCGTTCGGTTATCGTCGTCGGTCCGGACCTCAAGATCTACCAGTGCGGCCTGCCGAAGGAAATGGCTCTCGAGCTGTTCAAGCCTTTCGTCATGAAGAAGCTGGTCGAGGACGGCACCGCATCCAACATCAAGTCCGCCAAGAAGATGGTCGAGCGCGCAAAGCCCGAGGTCTGGGACGTGCTCGAGGGCATCATCAAGGGTCACCCGGTCATGCTGAACCGTGCGCCGACCCTGCACCGTCTGGGCATTCAGGCGTTCGAGCCGGTCCTCGTCGAGGGCCGCGCGATCCGTCTGCATCCGCTGGTATGTACCGCATTCAACGCCGACTTCGACGGCGACCAGATGGCAGTTCACGTTCCGCTGTCCGCTGAGGCACAAGCTGAGGCCCGTCTGCTGATGCTGTCCGCGAACAACCTGCTCAAGCCGCAGGATGGCAAGCCGGTCACCATTCCGTCGCAGGATATGGTCCTCGGCTCCTACTATCTGACTATCGACCGCGACACCGAGCCGGGCGCCGGCAAGGTATTCCGCAACGTCGATGAGGCTCTGATGGCTTACAATGAGGGCGTTGTCGGCATCCACGCGCCGATCAAGGTCCGTCTGACCAAGGAGATCAACGGCAAGATGGAGTCTGCGATCGTAGACGCTACCCCGGGCCGCCTGATCTTCAACGAGCGCATTCCGCAGGACCTCGGCTTCGTAGACCGTTCCGATCCGTCCAAGAAGTTCGATCTTGAGATCATGTTTACCTGCGGCAAGAAGGAGCTCGGCAAGATCATTGACAAGTGCATCCGCGTTCACGGCTTCCACATCACCGCTGAGGTGCTCGATGCGATCAAGGCAATGGGCTACAAGTACTCCACCAAGGGCGCTCTGACCGTAGCTGTCGCCGACATGCTCGTGCCGGAAGGCAAGGACGAGATGATCCATGTCTCCGAGAAGAAGGTCGCTCAGATCGACCGCAAGTACAAGCGCGGCTTTATCACCGATCAGGAGCGCTACCGTCTGACCGTAGCCGAGTGGGAAGAGACCACCAAGAAGGTTACTGCAAAGCTTCAGGACAACATGAAGGCGCAGCGCTACAACCCGATTCACATGATGGCGGACTCCGGTGCACGAGGCTCTATCAACCAGATCCGTCAGCTGGCAGGTATGCGAGGCCTGATGGCATCTGCATCCGGTAAGACCATCGAGATCCCGATCAAGTCCAACTTCCGTGAAGGCCTGACCGCCCTCGAATACTTCATCGCAGCCCGTGGCGCTCGAAAGGGCATGGCCGATACCGCACTGCGTACCGCGGACTCCGGTTACCTGACCCGTCGTCTGGTAGACGTTTCTCAGGATGTCATCATCCGCGAGGACGACTGCGGCGCAACCAAGGGCATCTGGGTCGAGGACATCAAGGAAGGCAACCAGATCATCGAGCCGCTGCGTGAGCGTCTGCTCGGCCGTTACCCGGTCGACGACATCTGCGATCCGGAGACCGGCGTAGTCATCGTTCCGAAGAGCAAGATGATGAACGAGCACGATGCCGACAAGGTCATCGCAGCAGGCCTGACCCGTGTACAGATCCGCTCCGTACTCGAGTGCCGCGCACGCAAGGGCGTTTGCAGCCACTGCTACGGCATCAACCTGGCAATGGGCACGCCGGTCGGCAAGGGCGAGGCTGTCGGTATCATCGCAGCGCAGTCCATCGGCGAGCCGGGCACCCAGCTTACCATGCGTACCTTCCATACCGGCGGTGTCGCGGGTTCGGATATTACGCAGGGTCTTCCGCGAGTTGAGGAGCTGTTCGAGGCACGCCGCCCGAAGAAGGCTGCTACGCTCTCGGAGATCGGCGGCATGGTCTCCATCGAGGAGTCCAAGCGCACCACCGTCAAGACCGTCAACGTTGTCGATCCGAAGTCCGGCGAGATGCGTTCCTACCAGCTCGCTTCCTCTTCCGGCATCCGCGTGACCGACGGTCAGGAGATCCCGAAGGGCTTCCAGCTCAACGAGGGCTCGCTCAATCCGCATGACATCCTCCGCATTCTTGATCCCCGCGCCGTTCACGACTACGAGATCAAGGAAGTTCAGAAGGTTTACCGTCAGCAGGGCGTTGATATCAACGATAAGCATATCGAAGTTATCGTTCGCCAGATGATGCGCAAGGTCCGCGTTGAGGACGCAGGCGATGCAGAGGTCCTGCCGGGCTCCGTTATGGACTGGCTCGAGTTCGAGGACTACAACAACGCTGTACAGGCTCGCATCGACGCCGGCGAAGAAGGTCTGCGTCTGGCAGTTGCAGAGCCGACCCTCATGGGTATCACCAAGGCATCCCTTGCAACCGATTCGTGGCTGTCCGCGGCTTCCTTCCAGGAGACCACCCGCGTGCTGACCGATGCGGCCATCAAGGGCAAGATCGACCCGATGATGGGCCTGAAGGAGAACGTAATCATCGGCAAGCTGATCCCGGCAGGCTCGGGCGTTTCCGATTACTGCAACGGTCACTACGAGCAGAACGTTAACCTTGACTGATAAATAAGGAGCAAAACGCAAAATGCTTTTACGAGGAGCACTCCGAAAGGGGTGCTCCTTTTATACAGTAGAGATTTAATTGTATAAAAGGGAAAAGACCGGGAACAATGTAAGGTGCGCGCCTCGTTTGTCTATTTTCACCTGTTTTCCGGAGAAAAACAAAGGGAAATGCACGGAAAGGGAAAAAGTCAAAACCGAAGGAAAAAAGTTTGAAAAAATGCTTGACTTTAGGGGTGCGTGACAGTATACTATTGGAGTATGCCGTATAGGAGGGGGAAACATGCTTTCAGAACTTCATTCGGCGCACAAGGTCATCGGTGTCAAGCAGACGAAAAAGGCCATCAAGGACGGCAGAGCCGCCATGGTCTATGTCGCGCTCGACGCGGAAAAGCGCGTCACGGGTCCGATCTACGAACTGTGCACCGAGCATAATATCCAGATGGTCGAGATCACGACCATGGCTGAGCTGGGCGATGCCGTCGGCATCGACGTCGGAGCGTCCGTCGTCTCCGTGCTCGCCGAATAATCCTGCTGAGAAAGCGAAAATCGCTTTTTCATATATACTTTTGAAAGAAGGAGGAAATAAAATGCCAACTTTTAACCAACTCGTCCGTAAGGGTCGTGAGGCAGTCGTCACCAAGTCTACGGCGCCGGCACTCCAGGTAGGCTACAATTCTCAGAAGAAGAAGGCCACCGATCTGTCCGCTCCGCAGAAGCGCGGTGTCTGCACTACGGTTAAGACCATGACTCCGAAGAAGCCGAACTCTGCGCTTCGTAAGGTAGCTCGTGTAAAGCTGACCAACCAGATGGAAGTTTCCGCTTACATCCCCGGTGAAGGCCACAACCTGCAGGAGCACTCTGTAGTTATGGTTCGCGGCGGCCGTGTAAAGGACCTTCCTGGTGTCCGTTACCACATCATCCGCGGCACTCTGGATACCCAGGGCGTTGCAAACCGTCGCCAGGCTCGTTCCAAGTACGGCGCAAAGCGCCCGAAGGCCGGTAAGTAATTTTTGAGCGGCGTCTGGATCGCGTAATACTGCGTTGCGCCCACACTTGCGTACACATGTACGCGGCGTGCGGTCGCGCCTTGTCTTACACGACCATACTTGCTCAAAAGGCGTGTCTGTTTCGGCAGACAGCCTGAGTTACTCCACCGAGGAGCCAACAAACCCACAAAGGTTTTGCGAGAAAGTTATTTCAGAGCAAAGCACATTTTCTTGCTTTGTCTGAGGCGTTTTATTATCCGATACTATAGTCGGGTAGTTACCTCGGACAGGCATTGCTACGACAGGATACGCCTGTCGAAGTACCTATGAAATCAAATATTTTTGAAGGAGGGAAGTAAAGTGCCAAGAAGAGGTAATGTCCCCAAGAGAGACGTTCTGCCCGATCCGCTTTATAATTCCAAGCTCGTCACCAAGCTGGTAAACTCTATCATGCTCGACGGCAAGAAGGGCGTTTCGCAGAAGGTTGTTTACGGTGCTTTCGATATTGTCCGTGAGAAGACCGGACGTGAACCGCTGGAAGTATTCACCGAGGCGATGGAGAACATCATGCCGTCGCTCGAAGTTAAGGCTCGCCGTGTAGGCGGCGCCACCTATCAGGTCCCGATGGAAGTTCGTCCGGAGCGTCGTCAGACCCTGGGCCTTCGCTGGATCACCAAGTACTCTCGCGCTCGTTCTGAGAAGACCATGCGTGAGCGTCTGGCTGGCGAGATCATGGATGCCTGCAACAATCTGGGCGGTGCTGTTAAGAAGCGCGAGGATACCCACAAGATGGCAG
>CAVIRF010000048.1:0-12815 GCA_963645185.1 Coprococcus eutactus
GGTGACAATACTTGGCTGGCGACGGCCCGGGAAGATAACTCAACGCGCACACAATTAAGACTCAGAACTTTGGTTATGAGTCTTTTTTTCGTTTTTCATAACAAATAGATGAACGGCATCGCGCTGCAATGCCGTTCGGAAAAGAAATGAAGATTGAAATCTACAAACGGAGCGTTTCGCAGATTCCATCTTCATTATAACATCCGCCATGGACATAAACTGTCCAGCTCGTGATAAATCATGCACAGCCTGTGGAAAAATCAGCGGCCGTCCAGATACTGCGCAGTGCGTTCCATGACATGGCGCAGCGTATCGAGATCGTGCAGCGTGTCGCCGGTTTCGAGCGAATGATTTGCACTTTCCACAAGATAGAGCGGCAGTCCGAGCCGTTTGCATTCGCTTTTCACGATCTCAGCGCGCGCCCAGGGATCAGCAGTGCCGTGGAAAACCAGACCTTCGTGCCCGAAATATGCAAACGAGTTTTCAACCGGCGTATAATAAACCTGCTGCGGCGAGAGCGAAAAATGCACAGCACAGGCCGCCGCAACGGCGGTTCCGAGGCTTTTCGATATAAACAGCAGCTGCTTGCATTCATCGAGCGAAAACCCGGAGAGCTGCTCGGTCACTGCACGGATGCAGAGCTCGATTGCCTGCTGGATTTTCTCCGGCTCACCGCGCAGACCGGTCGGCAGGGACGGATAGCTGACCGCACGGATTTCATAGCCGCGCTCGCGTGCCAGCTTTGCACTGTGGTACAGCAGCGGTTTGTCGATATGGTAGCCGACGCCCGGGAACAGGACGGCGAGTTTTTCTGACATGCAAATTCCTTCTTTCTGCTGAAAAGTATAGCACAATGCATAAGATTTGGACAGGATTTTTTACAGTTACAATTCTGAACATCGCTTGCGCAGCGACACGGTTTCGCCTATGATAGAGAAAAGAACGGCGGACACGGGGATCGTCCGCCGAAGGCTTCCGAAAGGCAAAGGAGGAGATCTGTATGAAAAACATGTGCAAACGGACGCTGTGCGCGGCGCTCGCGCTCGGCATGGCGCTGCTTCCGGCAGGGGCGACAAACTGGGGACTCTGGTACGGAAACGGTCTGCATCAGCCGCCGAACGGCGAGGACACCGTGCAGACGCTCGCGCAGTATGGCGCGTACTATATGGGAAGTGCGGACGAAAAAACGCTGTATCTCACGTTTGACTGCGGCTACGAGAACGGAAACACCGCTAAAATCCTCGATACTCTCAAAAAACAGCATGTCCCCGGCGCATTCTTCGTCGTTGGCGATTACCTCAAGACCGCCCCGGCGCTCGTCAAGCGCATGGGCGACGAGGGACATCTTGTCGGCAACCATACGAACAATCATCCCAACATGAGCAAGGTCGGCAAGGAGCGCTTTACCTCCGAGCTGACGGCGGTCAGCACGCAGTACAAACAGCTGACCGGGCGCAGCATCGCGCCGTTCTACCGGCCGCCGGAGGGATCGTACACCTATGACAACCTCAAGTGGGCGCAAGCGCTCGGCTACCACACGACGCTGTGGAGCGTCGCGTATGCGGACTGGGACCCGGCGTCGCAGCCGTCCTACGCCTCCGCAAAGGAGACTGTCCGCGCACGTGCGCACAACGGCGCGATCATTCTGCTGCACGCGGTCTCCTCGACGAACGCGGCAATCTTGAACGATCTCATTTCCGGCTGGAAGGCCGAGGGCTACACGTTCAAGGCGTTGAGTGCGCTGCCCGGCATCAAAAACCCGACCGTCAACGCCCTTCCGAACGATGCGGCGTTTGCCGTCGGGGAGGACAAGGCGGCATTCACCGCGTATCTGATCGACGACGCGAACTATATCAAGCTGCGCGACGCTGCAGCGGCTCTCTCGGGCACGGAGAAGGCGTTTGCGGTCGCGTATGACGGAGAGACGGATACGGTGCTGCTGTCGCGCGGCGGCGCGTATGAGGCGCTGGGGACCGAGCTTTCAGGTGTGCGCGATGCAGCGGTCGTGCAGGCCGGTGCAGGCTCGCAGAGCATCACTCTCGACGGGGAGCCGCTGACGCTGAAGAGCTACCTCATCGACGACGCAAACTATGTCAAGCTGCGCGATCTGGCGCAGGCGCTCGACTGCGGCGTGTCCTACGATAACGCAACGCGCGCGGTCGTGCTCGACCCGACGACAGGATACGCTGCGGAATAAATTTGAGAAATATTACGGAATGGAATATAACAAAACAGCCTCGGCAGAAATGCCGAGGCTGTGATTTTCTTTGTTTTACTCAGTCGTCGCGGCGTCGGGGGAGACCGGCGCGGTCTCGTCCGCGGAAGTCTGGGCGCTGTCGGCGGCCTGCTGTGCGGCGAGCTGTTCCTCGGTCGGCTCTACGACCGTGATGTCGCAGTACTGGTAAGCCGTCGAGCCGTCCGTGCGCGTCACGCGGCAGGTCAGGCAGGTCAGGCCCGGCTGGTACGCGCGGAACGTGCAGTAGAAGGTCTTTCCGTTCTGGGAGACCTGCGGCACAGCCTCGGCGATGGACGGGTCGTCCACGATCCATTCCACGCTCTCGATCTCGTCGGTGTAGCTCTGGTCGGTCATGACCGTGCTCTGGGTCGCCTTATCGAAATAGAACTCATTGCCGGAGAAGATCTGGCGCAGAACGATCACGCCGTCCTGCGTGGTGTCGATGCTCGTCGGCACGGCGGTCGTTTCGGTGTTTGCGAGGAGCGTGATGCTGTTGCGGTCGAGGATGGCGTTTTCGTGCTGCTCGACCAGATCGAACACCGCGGTATCCGTATATTTGCCCCACTTGACGGTCAGCTCGACCGTGCCGGTGGAGACCTGTTCGCCGAGTGGATCGCCCGGGATGGAAACGCTGCCGTCATCCGGGTCAAAGCGCAGCAGCGAGCGACGGCTGACCGACCATTCGAGCTCGTTTGCCGGGATGGCGTCGCCGGTCGCGCGATTGTAGGCGGAGACATAGGTGACGAGCGAGCAGCTGCGCGCCGCGAGCACGCGGTGGTGCACGGTCAGCGCAACGCCCTCTTCGGCGTCCTCCGTATCCTTTTCAGAGCTCGTCCACGGATTGGTAAAGGTGCTGTTGTCGGTCTGCGTCTGCGTGTCGGCGGAAGCCGTCTCGTCGGGGACGTTTTCGATCTTCGGCTGTGCGGCCCATGCGATGAGCGCCGCGGTGCACAGCACGAGTGCAAAGGCGGCCGCGAAGGTCTCGTGGCGGTGCTTCGAGAGCAGGAGCAGCAGCGGCGACTTGCCGGCCTTTTTGGCCTCAGCACGGGCAGCGGAGCGCGCCGCCGCCTTTTCCGAGGCTGCGGCCTTCTTTCCGACGCTCGCGAGCGCGGCCTGCACGAGCTTTGTGACAGCCGGCGCGTTGAGCTCGGTCAGCTCTGCGTCGCGGCACAGAAAATGCCGCAGGAAGGGCAGCAGAGACACGCCGCGCAGCGCCGGGTTCTTCTTCTCACGTTCGCGCACGCCGCGCTCTATGGCGCTCTGCGCGCCGCCGAGGCGCGTTTTGACCGCACTTTCAGAGATTTTCAGAGCGGACGCGATCTCGCCGACGTTCATTTCGAGGTAGTAGTACATCAGCACGCACTCGCGCTGCACATCGGGCAGGGCGGCGGTGAGACCGGCGGCAAGACGGCGGTTTTCGTCGCTGTCGAGCGCTTTATCCGGCAGGATCTGCGCCGGACCGTCGACAAACGGCGCGGTTTCGGCCTGCTCAGCCGGAGCGCTCTTCGCCGCGGCGCGACACAGCCTTGCGGCGACGCTCACTGTCCAGAGCGGAAAATCCTCGTCGTTTTTCAGTGCGGAAAGACCGCCCAGCACCTCGCAGAAGATTTTTCGTTCGGTCTCTTGCGCGCGGCGCTCGTCCTTCAGCATTTTCAGACAGTAAAAATAGAGACGCGGCTGTATGGCGCGGAGCAGCTCGCCCTGCGCCTCGGCATCTCCCTTGCGACAGCGCGCGAGCAGCAGGCGCGTGTCCTCGTTCAGCATAATAAATCTCCCCTTGGGTTAAGGGCAACACCGCAAAATTAAATCCTGTTCAGTGATGCGGTATTGCCTCAGCATTCTTATTCATTTTACAGTATAGTTTACGCGCAAACCGTTGTCAATTTACAGGATGGAAAGTTCGTAAAAAATTCATAACAGCCTGTCGCGAAACTACAGTTTCGCCGACAAGTGTGTTCTGACTGCGCAGAACACGAAACGTCCGAAAGTTCCCACGCGGAAACTTTCTCCCTCTCAAAGTAAGAAAACCGAGGCACATGTCCCCGGTTTTCTTGGCTTTGCTCTGCAAAGCCTGTTAAATGCGCGCTGACGCGCGGCAATATCGGCCTGCTTATGCGTTTTCAGCGAGGGTGATGACGCTCGGCGTGCAGATCGTGCTCTGGCTGGGCGTGTGCTCATAGACAAGGTGCTCGAACAGCAGGCGCATGGCGAGCCGTCCCTGCTCGACCTCGTCGCAGCTGACCGCGCAGGCGACCTCGCCGGAGCGGAGAAGTTCGGCGATCTCCGGGCTGTTCTCGAAGCATAGCAGCGCCGGGCGTCTGGCCGGAGCTGCATCATGAATGGCGCGGCAGATTTCGGGCACGCAGCCGCACAGGAGGACGAGCGCGTCGAGGTCAGGACAGCGGCCGAGCAGCGCGCGCGTGTTCATGTAGGCGAGCTTGGGGGAGGGCTTGGTCTCGGCGGTCTCCGCGAGCGGCAGGCTTTCGCCGAGCGCGTCCGCAAGCGCCTGCTCCTGCGGTGAGACGCCGCCCGGGGTGCGCAGCACGCCGACCTTGCCGCTGCCGCCGAGCAGCAGCGCGAGCATCCGCGCCGCCGTGCGGCCTGCCTGCTGCACGTTCTGCTCGATGCGGCACAGACACGGCACGTTTTCCGGCGCGCTGTGGACGAGAATGAGCGGAATGTTCGCCTCATGCAGGGCGCAGAGCTCGGTTTTCACCGCCTCGTCATCCGCCGCGCAGGCGACGACACCGGCCGCGCCGCTCTCGCGGAATTCGCGCAGGCAGGCAGCCTGCTGCTCCGCGTCACTGGCGTCGGTTTCGCGCAGGTCGAGCGCGATGTTGAAGCTCGCGAAATCCTGCCGCACGAGCTCGATGCCGCGCAGCAGCGCGGCGGAAGCGGCCGTATTCGGCAGCAGAATGCCGACGGTCAGCTTCTTTTTCTGGTAATTGAGCGCTTTTGCGAGTGGGTTGGACTCGTAGCCGTATTCCTTGAGCAGGGCGCGAATCTGCTCGCGCTTCGCCTCGCTCACGCCCGGACGGTCGTGGATTACCTTGTCGACCGTGGATTTATGTACGCCTGCCATATCGGCGATTTGTTTGAGTGTTACTGCCATAATCGTATCCTCCGTTGCTGAGAGACCGGTTTTCTTCCTCTATTATCGCGCTTTTTCGCGGCCTGCGCAAGAGAAAATTCGAAAAATGACAGAAAAGCACCGCCCGAAGGCGGTGCCTGCATTATCTGGTGCGGAGAAACCGAAGCGTTTCCGCGATGTTTTCCTGATGCACCTCCGCCGGGCGGAAATGCAGCAGGCTGAAATTCAGATTGATGAGCGAGCCGAGGCCGAGCGCGGAAATGACCGTGCCGATACCGAACTGACCGCCGAGCAGAAAGCCGGACACCGTGACCAGAATATCCACGCAGATGCGGCAGAAACCGGCGGAGCGGCCGGATTTTCTCGCGAGCGCGACCATCAGCGCGTCGCGCGGCCCTGCGCCGAGCGCACTCTGCATGTACATCCATGTGCCGAGCGCGAGCAGTTCGAGACCGACGAGCAGCATCGCGATGCCGCCGGGGAGCGAGTGCAGCTGCGGCACCCAGCCGAGTGCGAGCAGCGCGTCGATGCACACGCCGCAGCCGATGATGTTGACGATCGTGCCGACGCCGAAGCTCTCGCCGAACAGGATGGCAAGGCCGATGGCGGCAGCGCCTGCAATGATGGAGGCAAGTCCGTAGGTGATCGGCAGGACGAGCGTCATGCCCTGCTGGAGCACGCTCCACGGCTCCAGACCGACGTTTGCCTGAAGCATGAGCACGATGCCGATCGAACTGACGACGATACCGGCTACGAGCCAGAGAAAGCGTCGTCCGTAATCGCGCAGCATGGCGTCACCTCCTTATTCTTCTGCGGCTTCGCTTTTGAGCTGCGCCAGATGGCGGTAAATGCTCGCCTGCGAGCAGGAGAGCGCTTTTGCAACGTCCTTGACCGCGCCCTTGAGCAGGAAGATGCCGCCCTCCTTGAGGGAGGCGACGATCTCGAGGCGCTCCTCGGGTGTCAGGCGGTCGGCTGTTACGCCGAGACGGGACAGCTCGCGCGCGACAGCGTCCTCCGCTACGTCGCCGATGGAGTTATGGAAGCTCTCGGGCGAGGGCGCAAGGGGACTGATCGGCTTATCCGCAAGCTGCGACTCGTCGATCTGCACATGCGCCTCGACAAAGCGGTCGGGGTGGCACAGCTTGAGGATGGCATCGCTCGCCTCGCGGTACTTGGAGTCGTCAAAGTTGATGCACAGCATACCGATGAGCTTGCCGTTCTGCTTGATGAACATAGTGGAGGAGCGGAGGATCTTTCCCTCTGCGGACATGCCGCAGTAGTGCAGGCGGTAGTCCTGCGTCTCGTAGCTCTTGTCCATCAGGATCTTGAGCGCAACGTTGGTCAGCGGCGCGCCGACATCGCGGCCGCTGATATGGTTGTTGGCGATCGCGATGATGGAGCGGTTTTTGTCGGTCATGTCGTGCAGGGCGACCTCGTAGTCCGGCCCGAGAGCCAGCCCGAGGAACTCCGTTACCTTGATATACTGCTGCAGCAGGGGATTTGCCATATGCTCACCTCATTTTTGAAATTGAAAACAGCGTGTGTATGTTTTTTCTTCCGTAAGAAGTGTTACATATATTATATAATACCGTTCAGAACTTGTCAAAACAACATGAAAAGGAATTTATCACAATTAAAAATTTTATTCGTTGTGAGAATGCACAAATCCTATGGAAATGGACCACAAACCAAAGGCTTCGTTTGTGGTCATTCGTACAAAGTGCACAATATGGCGTTGACAAAAAGTTTTAAGTGTGATAAAGTTTATAACATGAAAAGGAGGCTGATGGATATGAAGAAGATCATCAGTACGGAAAAGGCTCCGGCGGCGATCGGTCCCTATGCACAGGGTGTTGCAGCAGGCAAGCTGATCATCACGTCCGGACAGCTTCCGCTTGATCCTGCTACGGGAGCGTTCCCGGAGGGTATTAAGGAACAGACCCGCCAGTCGCTGACCAACGTCAAGGCCATCCTCGAAGAGGGCGGCGCAGACATGAAGGACGTCATCAAGACGACCGTATTCCTCAGCGACATGAACAACTTCGGCGCGATGAACGAGGTATATGCCGAGTTCTTCGGCGAGAGCGGCTATCCGTCCCGTTCGGCTGTTGAAGTTGCGCGCCTGCCCAAGGATGCTCTGGTAGAGATCGAGGTCATTGCGGTCGCACCGTGATGACGCAGCGCGAAACCCCGTTATAAACCCTTTTTACAAACAAGGTGCTGTCCGCTAGGCGGAGAGGGAAGACATGACAGCCTCTCCGACGACCGGGGTACCTCCACACCAGATGAGGGTCAGAGACCCGCGAAAAAATGGAGGTAATTTTATTATGAGCAAGCAGTATCCGCTGAACGTAGCCGCACCCCACCACTTTACTTACGCCGTTCGTGACATTCCGGAAGTAACCGTTGAGCAGCGCGAGCGTGCCCTCAAGGCTACCCATTACAACGAGTTCGCATTCCCGTCCGGCATGCTGACCGTTGACATGCTGTCCGACTCCGGCACCACCGCTATGACCAACCATCAGTGGGCGAGCCTGTTCCTCGGCGACGAGGCTTACGGCCGCAACACCGGTTATTACGTTCTGCTCGACACCTTCCGCGACATCTTCGAGCGCGGCGGCGAGAAGAACTGGAAGAAGATCATCGACCTCGTCCGCACCGACTGCCGCGACGTTGAGAAGATGATGGACGAAGTTTATCTGTGCGAGTACGAAGGCGGCCTGTTCAACGGCGGCGCAGCACAGATGGAGCGTCCGAACGCTTTCATCATCCAGCAGGGCCGTGCAGCTGAGTCCGTTCTGATGGAGATCGTCCGCAACATCCTGAACAAGCGTCACCCGGGCAAGAAGTTCACCATTCCGTCGAACGGTCACTTCGATACCACCGAGGGCAACATCAAGCAGATGGGCTCTATTCCGCGCAACCTGTACAACAAGGAGCTGCTGTGGGAAGTACCGGAAGGCGGCCGCTACGAGAAAAACCCGTTCAAGGGCAACATGGACATCGAGAAGCTCGAGCAGCTGATCACGATGGTAGGCCCGGAGAACGTTCCGCTGGTATTCTGCTGCATCACCAACAACCCGGTCTGCGGTCAGGCTGTTGCAATGAGCAACCTGAAGGAGATCAACCGCGTTGCGCATAAGTACAACATTCCGGTCGTATTCGACACCGCTCGCTGGGCTGAGAACGCATACTTCATCAAGATGAACGAGGACGGCTACGCCGACAAGTCCATCGCTGAGATCGCGACCGAGATGTTCTCCTACTGCGACGCCTTCACCATGTCCGCTAAGAAGGACGGCCACGCCAATATGGGCGGCATGCTCGCATTCCGCGACAAGGGCCTGTTCTGGAAGAACTTCTCCGACTTCAACGAGGACGGCACCGTCAAGACCGACGTCGGCGTTCTGCTGAAGGTCAAGCAGATCTCCTGCTACGGCAACGACTCCTACGGCGGCATGTCCGGCCGTGATATCATGGCTCTGGCAGTTGGCCTGTACGAGTCCTGCGACTTCAACTACATGAACGAGCGCGTTGCACAGTGCAACTATCTGGCAGAGGGCTTCTATGACGCAGGCGTCAAGGGCGTTGTCCTGCCGGCAGGCGGCCACGCTGTATACATCAACATGGACGAGTTCTTCGACGGCAAGCGCGGCCACGACACCTTCGCAGGTGAGGGCTTCTCGCTCGAGCTGATCCGCCGCTACGGCATCCGCGTTTCCGAGCTGGGCGACTACTCCATGGAGTATGACCTCAAGACTCCGGAGCAGCAGGCAGAGGTCTGCAACGTTGTTCGCTTCGCGATCGACCGCAGCCGTCTGACCAAGGAGCACCTCGACTACGTTATCGCAGCTGTCAAGGCTCTGTACGAGGACCGCGAGAACATCCCGAATATGCGCATTGTCTGGGGCCACAACCTGCCGATGCGTCACTTCCACGCATTCCTCGAGCCGTACCCGAACGAGGAGAAGTAATCCCATCCGTTCTGACGGCATAGACTGAGTAAAAGAGAGAGAGGCACCGTGACCTTCGCGGCGCGGTGCCTTTTCCGTAACAATTCGGACGTAACCTGCGCCGCGCGGAAAGAGCGCAGGATCGCATAGACAATGGATACTGACTCACAGACGGTTCTGTGAGGAGGATAAGACCGGCAGCGTCCGCGGAAAACTGAACAGTTTCTGCGGACGCTGTTTTATTTCAGCATTGACCCAGCATTTTACGCAAAAACCCGGCATGTTTGAGATTTTAGAGAACGGCCACACAAAAGAGGGGTGTAAAATATGAGTAAAGACACGAACACGGTAGAAAAACGCGATGGTTTCCAAAGCAAGTGGGGATTTATCTTAGCGTGTATCGGTTCTGCCGTTGGCATGGGCAATATCTGGCGATTTCCGATCATGGTTCAGCAGTACGGAGGCATGACTTTCCTGCTGCCGTATTTCCTCTTCGTTATCCTTATCGGTTCTTCCGGTGTTATTGAAGAGTTTGCGCTCGGCCGCCGCGCAAAGGCAGGCCCGATAGGCGCGTTCGGCATGTGCACCAAGGAACGAACCGGTAGCGAAAAATCCGGCAAGCTCATCGGCGCTATCCCGATCATCGGTGCGCTGATGCTCGCAATCGGCTACACGGTCGTTCTCGGCTGGATCTTCAAGTATACGTTCCTGTCGATCTCTGGCGGCCTGTACAGCCTCGGCACCGACATGGGCGCCATCGGCGGTACGTTCGGCGTGACCGCACCGGAAGCTGAGACCCTCGGCGAAGCCCTCAAGGCAATGGTATCCGCCGGCTTCTTCGGCATCGGCAACGGCCTATGGCAGATCGTCGCGCTGGTCGTTTCTCTGGGCATCATGGTAATGGGCGTTGCAGGCGGCATTGAGAAGGCCAACAAGGTCATGATGCCGGTTCTGTTCGGCCTGTTCCTCGTACTGGCAGTCTACATCGGCACCCTCCCGGGCGTACAGGAAGGCTACAAGTACATCCTTACGATCGATCCGGCCGGTCTGGCAGACCCGAAGGTATGGGTATTTGCATTCGGTCAGGCGTTCTTCTCCCTGTCTGTTGCAGGCAACGGCTCGGTTATCTACGGTTCCTACCTGCCGGAAGGCGAGGACATCCCGGGTTCGGCTCGCAACGTAGCGGTATTCGACACCATCGCAGCGCTGCTCGCAGCACTCGTTATCATCCCGTCGATGGCAGCAGTCCTCGGCGCTGGCATCAGTCAGGTTAATGGCGGCCCCGGTCTGATGTTCGTCTACCTCGTAAATGTATTCAATGCAATGCCCGGCGGCCGTTTCATCGGCGTCGTATTCTTCATCTGCGTTCTGTTCGCAGGTGTTTCCTCGATCGTCAACCTGTATGAGGCTCCAATCGCGTTCCTGCAGGAGCAGTTCAAGTTCAACCGCGCTCTGTCCGTCGGCATCATCGGCGTCATCGGTCTGGTCGTTTCGATCTCCATTCAGCCGTGGACATCGCAGTGGATGGACGTTGTATCCATTTACATCTGCCCACTGGGCGCAGCTCTCGCAGGCATCATGTTCTTCTGGGTACTCAGCAAGAAGTCCGCTCTGGAAGAAGTCAACAACGGCGCAAAGAAGCCGATCGGCTCCTGGTTCTACATCCTTGGCAAGTACATCTACATTCCGCTCGCGATCGCGGCGCTGGTGCTTGGCATCATCTACGGCGGTATCGGTTGATTCAAATACGAAACATCCTGACTGCCTCCTTTCAGTAAGCGGAAGCGTCCTGCCCGGACCATTCCGCAAGTCTCCGGCAAAGCCCCCTTTCTCTTGTAGAAGGGGGTTTTTGCTTTCCGGGGAAGGAGAGAAAATATGAAAAAAACTTAAACCTGTTGACGAAAAGGGATATAAACGGTATCATATAATGTATACCACGGGGGAAACCTGTGAAGGAGCATAAAAAAAGAGGAGTAGTAATCACTATGGGGAAAATCGTTAAAAGTCTGCCGTTCAAGCTGCTGATTGGCGTCTTTGTCGGCATTCTGCTCGGTCTCGTGGCGAACGAGGCGGTCATGAATGTCGTTGTCACCATCAAGCAGGTGCTCGGCCAGATCATCACCTTCTGCGTGCCGCTGATCGTCATCGGCTTCATCGCGCCGTCCATCACCAAGCTCGGCCACAACGCCTCGCGCATGCTGGTCGTGGCGCTCATTCTGGCGTACAGCTCGTCGGTCGGTGCGGCGCTCGCGTCCGCTGCGGCAGGCTATGCCCTCATTCCGCATCTGTCCATCGTCTCGCAGGTCGAGGGCCTGAAGGAGCTGCCCGAGGTGCTGTTCCAGCTGGAGATCCCGGCGATCATGAACGTCATGAGCGCGCTCGCGCTGTCGCTGATGGTGGGTCTCGCGATCACGTGGACCAAATCCAAGCGTCTGGAGGCGCTGCTCGACGAGTTCCAGAACGTCGTTCTGGCGATCGTCTCCAAGATCATCATTCCGTTGCTGCCGTTCTTCATCGCCTCCACCTTCTGCGGTCTGGCATATGAGGGCACGATCACCAAGCAGTTCCCGGTGTTCCTCAAGGTCATCGTCATCGTCATGGTCGGCCATTACCTGTGGATGCTGCTGCTGTACGCGATCGCAGGCGCGTACTCGGGCAAGAACCCGATCGAGGTCGTCAAGCACTACGGCCCGGCGTACATCACCGCGGTCGGCACGATGTCCTCTGCGGCGACGCTCGCCGTCGCGCTGCGCTGCGCGAAGAAGTCCACCGTCCTGCGCAAGGACATGGTCGATTTCGGCATTCCGCTGTTCGCGAACATCCATCTGTGCGGCTCGGTGCTGACCGAGGTGTTCTTCGTCATGACGGTCTCGCAGATCCTTTACGGCAAGATCCCGTCCGTCGGCACGATGGTCCTGTTCTGCATGCTGCTCGGCATTTTCGCCATCGGCGCGCCCGGCGTTCCGGGCGGCACGGTCATGGCGTCGCTCGGCCTCATCACCGGCATCCTGCTGTTTGACGGCACGGGCACCGCGCTCATGCTGACCATCTTCGCCCTTCAGGACAGCTTCGGCACCGCCTGCAACGTCACCGGCGACGGCGCGCTGACGCTCATCCTCACCGGCTACGCAGACCGTCACAAGATTGCCGTGGCCGAAAGCACGGCAGAGTAAAAATACGCGCTGTCTAAAATGTCCGCCTGTTACAGAGTATACTGTACAGGTGGACATTTTTTGTTATATTCCCGTTAAGGTTTCTTGTGGATATGTCACAGAAAAATAGAAACTATTTTATGACAAATGCCGCTTGTAATTTGCTTCATATGAATTTATACTATAAACAAGCAAAGGGTAGAAAAACCAAATGCTTTTTATTTTTCAAAGCTTCGTGCACGTGCACGAGTTTGAAAATGACGGGATAATTCTGCGCTTTGCAAATTTTTAACACTGTTTCGTGCACGTGCACGAAACAAAAAATGTTCGCAAATTGCAAGTGCAAGTTGGACACCTGCACGGTAGAAATTAGTTAATCAGAG
>CAVIRF010000049.1:0-12655 GCA_963645185.1 Coprococcus eutactus
CGACCATAATCCTGCCGACGGCGTGATGCTGCTCGACGAGAAAAAGTAAAAAAGCAACAGGCTGTCCGAAATGTGAAATTTCCCGGCAGTTAAAAACACCCCCGACGGATGAAAAAATCTGTCGGGGGTGTTTTATAGAGAGAGTAGAGAAGAAAAAAAAGCAAATTGCGAATGGTCGGCGGCGTCTGCACACGGACGTCCTGCCGACAAGGGGTAAATTTGCCGACTGCTGCATTTTCAGCCGGAGGGACGGGTTACGGCTTCGCCCCGATGGCAAGATGAGCTGTCTTTCGCTCGCCGGGTGCGAGCATCTGCACGCTGCCGCGTGCGGTTTCCCCGGAAAGGCCCTCCACATGGCAGGTGCCCGGCTCGAGACCCATCGCATATGCGCCCGAGGCCGGTGAGAGCCACTGCGTCAGCACGGGGAGCTCGTCCGCGTCGTAGCGGACCGTAAGGGATGGTCCGCCTGCCGGATGGCAGACGCGCAGCACCTTTTCTCCCGAAAGACCTTCGTGATAATAAACCCGTTCCGGCGCGTTGTCCTGCGGCGCAGGCATAACGTTCCACGCGCTTTCCGGAACGATTTCGCCCGTGTCGCGGAAGCGAACGCTACTCTGCGGTATCTCTGCGCGCGTTTCTTCGCGCAGCAGCGGAAAACCGGCGTTGATGTGGTACAGCAGCATGAGCGGATGCGGCGCGAAGCCTTCGTTTTCCAGCTCATCCCTGACCGCGAGCCCGGTCTCGCCATACGCCGTTTCGATCACGCGCCGCAGCACGATATTTCCGCCGAACAGCGACGCGCAGCGCACTTCGCCGCTGACGCGCAGGACATAGCGGTCGCCTTCCCAGACCGCCTGCGCCGAAACCTGCGTCGCCGCGGTATTGCGGAAGCTGCCGTGCATCGGCAGCCCGGCCTCTGCCGGTCCGACATTATCCGGTCCGCAGGTGAAAAACAGACCGCCGAGAATGTCAGTGTCCGCGTCATGCGCCAGCCCGGCCTTTGCCATAAACGTCAGATTGACGCCGCCAAGCCGCAGCGAGGCAATATCCAGACCCCGATCCGGCAGTACGGTCAGCCGCAGCCGCCCATTCTCCATCTCAATGAGCCGCTGTCCGGTCGTCTGCTCGCGCACCTCGCGGACGAAGGCGAGCTGCTCCATGCTGCCGACGGCACGGCGCAGCGTATCGCGCTCTGTCCGCCCGTTCATCGGATGACCTGCTCGGTCTCCGCGTCGAAGATATGCAGCTTGTCGCAGTCAAGCGCCAGATGCACGGTATCGCCGCTGCGGATGCCTGCCTTGGACGGCGTGCGCACGGTCACGCGGTTGCCTGCGATGTTGCCGCACAGATAGATCTCTGCGCCCATCAGCTCGGTCTGCATCTCAACGACACACGCGCGGCCGCACTCCGGAAGATCGTCCTCAGAGTGCATGTCCTCCGGACGGATGCCCAGAACGACCTGCTTGCCGATGTAGCTGCGGCGCGACTCGCCGTCCTTGACCGGCGCAAGCGCCGAGCCGAACTGCGCGTACAGCTGACCTTTTTTCTCGACGATGTCCGCCTTGATGAAGTTCATCTGCGGCGAGCCGATGAAACCGGCAACGAACATGTTGCACGGAGAGTCGTACAGGTTCTGCGGCGTGTCGACCTGCTGAATGACGCCGTCCTTCATGACCACGATGCGGTCGCCCATCGTCATCGCCTCTGTCTGGTCGTGCGTGACGTAGACGAACGTGGTCTGGAGACGCTTGTGCAGCTTGGTGATCTCGGTGCGCATCTGCGTGCGCAGCTTTGCGTCCAGATTGCTCAGCGGCTCGTCGAGCAGGAATACCGCCGGATCGCGCACCATCGCGCGACCGAGTGCGACGCGCTGACGCTGGCCGCCGGAAAGCGCCTTCGGCTTGCGGTTCAGCAGATGCTCGATGTCCAGAATTTTCGCCGTCTCGTGTACCTTGCGGTCGATCTCCGCCTTGTCCACCTTGCGCAGCTTGAGACCGAACGCAAGGTTCTTGTAGACCGTCATATGCGGATAGAGCGCGTAGTTCTGGAACACCATCGCGATGTCGCGGTCCTTCGGCGCAACGTCGTTGACGACCCTTTCACCGATGCGCAGCTCGCCGCCGGAGATCTCCTCCAGACCTGCGATCATGCGCAGTGTGGTCGATTTGCCGCAGCCGGACGGACCGACCAGAATGATGAACTCTTTATCATGAATTTCCAGGTTCAGATCATGGATGACCTCCACGTTGCCCGGATAGATTTTCTGTATATGCTGCAAAGAAATGTTTGCCACAATAACCCCTCCGTTTCGGGTAGATTTATTTGAGCCTGTTCTCGACGGCCTCGCGCTCCGGCATCGCCGGAATGGCGCCCCGGCGCTCCACGCACAGGCTTGCCGCGGCGCAGGCGAACCGGCCGAACGACGCAAGCTGCCCGGTGGTCAGTGTGTCGGGCCGCTGTCCGCTCTCGGACAGCCGGCTAAGAAACGCGCCCCAGAAGGCGTCGCCTGCGCCGGTCGTATCCACTGTGTGAACCGAAAAGCCGTCGACCGTGCAGCCGCCCTGCCGGTTTGTGAGCAGCGCGCCTGCCGCGCCGAGCGTTACCGCCACGCAGGAAACGCCCTGCCGCAGCAGCGCCTGCGCCGCTCTTTTCGGGTCGCTCTCCCCGGACAGCAGCGCGCATTCCTCGTCGGACAGCTTGACCGCGTCCGCGAGCGGAACGAGCGAGCGCATCTGCTCCACCGCCGTTTTCTCATCCGGCCACAGCAGCGGACGGTAGTTCGGGTCGTACGAGATGACCGCGCCTGCCGCTTTCGCCCTGTGGATGGCCGCGAGCGTTGCGCCGCGCACCGGCTCCTGCGTCAGCGACAGCGAGCCGACATGGAAGATGCCGGTGCTTTTCAGCAGTTCTTCCGGCAGCTCCGCTTCGGCGAGCTGCGTGTCCGCGCCCGGCTTTCGCGCAAAGGCAAAGTCCCGTTCGCCATCCGGCGAGAGCGTCACGAACGCGAGCGTCGTAAACGCTTCCTCCGTCTCGAGCAGATACGTCGTGTCGATCTTCTGCGCCTGCATGGTCTCGCGCAGGAAGCGGCCGTGCATGTCCGCGCCCACCTTGCCGATCATCGCCGTCCGGCGGCCGAGTCTGGCCGCGCAGGTCAGCACATTGGCCGGCGCGCCGCCCGGATTGCGCTCAAACAGCTGCATTCCGTCCTTCGACAGACCGGCAGGCGTAAAGTCGATCAGGCATTCGCCGAGCGCCGTAATATCGAAGCCGCTCACAGCGTGCGCTCCTGCGCCGCGTTGATGCGCGGATCGGTGTAAATGTCGAACTCATCGCGGCTCTTGGTCGAGAACTCGGAAACGATGCAGCCCTCCTCGCCGGACTGGAACCAGTGCAGCGTGTTCGGGAAAATGGTGTACTGGTCGCCCGGATGCAGCACGGTCTCGTGCCGGGAGATGAAATACTGCTCCATGCCCTCCGGGATGTGCGCCTTGATCTCGTCCGTGTTCGGCTCGCCTGCAACGTACAGGTAAACCGTGCCGTAGCGGCAGCGGAAGGTCTCCTCCTTGCCGATTTCGCCGCATACCGGCGGATGGCGGTGCTCCGGGCAGATCTGGCCCGGCAGCAGCACGAGCTCCTTGGCGCAGCAGCGCTCGGTATTGACGTACTCGATCAGCTCGAGGCCGATGGTGTCCACGCAGCCGAGGTCGTACTCCGCGACCTGAAACGCCTGCATTTCCTTTTCGGTCACTGCGATGCCTGCTTTTTTGAAATATTCAGCCGAAGCCGCCTTCAGGCGGTCGTAATCGTCTTTTTTCAGCATGATAAATCTTCCTGCTTTATGCGCGGACGGTCAGCTCGATGCGGCCGTCGTCTTCATACCACATGTTAAAATTCGTGCCCCAGCGGTTGTTGTAAACGAGGAACTGAATGCCCTCGTTCGGGTCACTGAAATTATCGTCTACGTCATATAAATGCTTTCCGCCGACCGAAATGACCGGTGCGTCCGGGCAGGTCAGCTCCATGTCGCACAGACGGACGGCCTGCGTGCCGTGGAGGTAGTGGTTGCCGCCCGGACGGATGTCCGCCGGCGAGAGCCAGCTTCCCAGCTTTTTCAGGCTGATGTCCTGCATCGTCGTCTCGCTTCCGGGAACCACACCGAGCCAGATCGCTTCCGGGATGCGGCTCGCGTCCTTGTCCTGCCACAGCAGCGTGACGTGAACGGCGTCCTGCTCTGCGGTGTAGCGCAGCGCCAGCTTTCTCGGGCAGCCGTAAAGCTCGGATGCGCGGCTGTCGATGTGCAGCGCGACGGTCAGACCGTTCTCGTCTGCGCACGCCGCCTCGATCGTCGGGAAAAAGTCCTCCTGCGTGAGTCCGGGCACGTTTTCCAGACCCGGCTTTGCAAAGTCCGGGCGCGACCAGCCGATCGTGCGCTCCAGACAGCGGTTGTAGCCGTGATAGCAGCGCTCGGTGGTCTCCGAGTCGAACACCTGATAGCAGAACGCGCCCACCGTCGCCCCGTTTTCGAGCTTGACCGAGCCGTCCGGCTGAAGCGTCAGCGTGCGTCCGCCCACGGTGCAGCTTTCGCCTGCGGCGACTGCCTTTCCCTGCGGAACCGGAACCGTGCAGTCCTGCCGGATGACGGCGATCGCCTGTCGGCGCAGCAGGATCGGCAGTGCGTCGACCGCATTTCGCACATACGCGCGCTGCTCGTCATGCGAGCGCTCGAACAGGCTGTAGCTGCCGATCAGGCCGCCTGCGTGCTCGGTCGCCTCGCGGATGACGGTCTCCTTGGTGCGCTCGCCTGCCGGGAGCAAGTCCTCCATGGTCAGCTTGTCACGCTGACGCGCGGCCTGAAAATCCGCCTTGCTCCAGTTGCGGTAATCATACAGGTATTTCTTGGTATCCATGCCCCAGGTATGCTCGGGCACGAGCAGCAGCGACTTCGAGAAGGCGTCGCGCGCTTCCGCATAGCCGGTCGGCATTTCGTCCTCCCATTTGCGGCGCAGCGCGAGCAGCCGCTCGAACGCACCGACCTTTTTCGGGTCCGTGCCGCCGCCATGTATCCACGTGTCGCCGATGCCGTTCGTGATGACCGGCAACCGGTCACGCACGCTTTCGAGCGCCGCGGCGAACGCATCCAGCGTCGAGCCGACGATCTCCGCGTTCGGATAGGTCTTTTCCATCTCCTCGAAGAACGCGAGCACCTCTTCCGGCGCCGGAGGGCCTTCGTTGTCGTGCGAGTGCAGGAATACCATGACCTCATCCAGACCCTCGACCGCCGTCGTCTCGCCGTACCATGCCGCGTAGTTGACGATGATCTCGTCGTCGCCGAGCTTCCAGCGGAACAGCTGCGGTACGTCTACGACCTTGGAGGAGGAGTTGATGCCGATGTGAAGGTAGGTCATGCCTGCCTCGCGCAGCAGCGGAACCGTCGCGATGGTGTGGCCCGGCACGTCGCTCATCTTCGCCGCGATGGTACGGCGGCCGAAGCGCTCGTCCAGACGCTTGCTGATCGACAGACCGTAGCGGAACAGCGAGTCGTCCATCAGCTCGGTGTGTGTGGTGAACGGCAGGCCGTGCCAGCCGATCCAGCCCTTGCGGATGGCATTCTCAAGCTTCTCCCGCTCGGCCGCAGGCGCGGTCTCCAGATAGCGGTCGATCACGAAAGAGCCAACCGTCCAGATGAACTTCGTCTTTTCCGGCGTGTTGAGCGCCTCTGCGGTCGCGATCGCCTTCGGAATGAACTTCTCGTCGTATTTGCGGAAAATGTTCGCGGAGAGATCGGTAAAACCCACATCCAGATGTGTTTTGTAAATGATATGTACTTTCTTGATCTGCGTATTATCCATAACCCGTTAACCTTTCAGGCCGCTCTTCGCGACGCTTTCGATGAAATTCTTCTGGAAGATCAGATAGATGATGAGGACCGGCGCCATAACGAGCACGCCGCCTGCGGTCAGAGCCGCGTAGTTGATGTAGTTGTCCGTGCCGGCTGCGAGCTGCGTCAGCGAGAGCGCGAGCGTTTTTGCGCTGTCCTGCGTGATGATGGAGCGCGCCCACGCGAACTCACTCCAGATAAAGGTGAACGCCAAAATCATCAGACCGGATACCGCGCCCTTGAGCATGGGCAGCGCAACGGTGAAGAACGTGCGGATGTTGCCGCAGCCGTCGATCTTCGCCGCCTCCAGAATCTCGTTCGGGATATAGGTGGAGAACTGGCGCATGTAGATGATGCCGAAGCCCGAATAGATAAACGGGAAGATCAGGCCAAAGGTCGAGTTGGTGATATGCAGGTGCTTTACGATATCGAACAGCGGAAAATGCGTCAGCTCCGGCGGCACCATCAGCGTCATCATAATGAAAACGAACGCGACGTTCTTAAACCGGAAGTTGTACTTGCACATGACGTAGCCGGTAATCGTGGACAGCGATACCTGAATGACCACCAGACAGACCGCCGCCTTGATCGAGTTGAGGAATGCAGGCAGCATCTGACCGTTCGTCAGCGCAAAGCGGTAGCTGTTCAGCGTGCCTTCTTTAATTGGCAGCCAGTTGAATGGAATTTTGAAAATCTCGCCCTCGCCCTGGAAGGACGCCGCGATCATCCAGACGATCGGCAGCAGGTAAAGCAGCGCGATCAAAATCAGGATGCCGGCAACGACCACTTCGCGCGGACGGGCTCTGTTTGCCTTCTTTTTCATGTCTGTTTTTCCCTCCTCAGTCCTCGCCGTTCATCCGTTTGGATGCCGCCATCTGAATGCCTGTTACGCACAGAATGATCAGGAACAGCGCAATGGCGAGCACGGATGCGTAGCCTACATTTCGGGAAGTGAAGCCCTGATCGAAGATCAGCTTGATGGCCGTCTCGGTCGCGCCGTAGGGGCCGCCCTCTGTGAGGACCTGCACGATGACGTAGGTCTTCAGATAGCTGATCGTTGCGTACAGCGCCGAAAAGATGATCGTCGGCTTGAGCTGCGGCAGCGTGACATGGAAAAACTGCGAGATCGTGCCTGCGCCGTCGACGCGCGCCGCTTCATACAGCTGGAAGTCCACGTTGGACAGTCCGGCGAAGAAGATCAGCATGTAGTAGCCGGTACCGTTCCAGATGTGGACGATGACGATACACAGCTTCGCGAGCACCGGCTTGGACAGCCATGCGATCTTGCCGATGCCCATGCCGCCGAGCACGGAGTTGACAAAGCCGAGCTCTGTGCCGAACATCAGCTTGAAGATGACCGATGCAACAACGCTCGGTACAAGATAAGTCGTGAAGAATGCGCTCTTGAGAAAGTTCTTGCCGAAGCGCACGTTAAATACCGAAATGGCGAGCACCAGCGATACGAACAGCACGAGCGGTACCGAGATCGCTGTGATCTGGAACGTATTCATAAACGCGCGGAACGCCGATTCGTCACTGAACAGCTGCTTGATGTTTTCCAGGCCTACAAACTGCGGCTTGCTGACGTAGTTGTATTTATGGAACATAAAGTAGATGTTCTTAAAAAACGGATAATAGAATACTGTGCCAAGGAAAATGATTGCCGGGAGCATAATGCTGCCGGCAAAGATCTGATCCGAGGACAGCTTTTTCCTTTTCATATTCATGTGTCCCTCCCTGTCTGGATAGAAGAAGGAGCAGCAGCCCGTGCCGCTGCTCCCTGTTCCATTGTACAGTTTACGAATTTGCCGCGATGCCGTCCGTGATGCGCTTTGCCGCGTCGGTCAGTACGGTCTGCGGATCTTCGGAGTTGACGAGGATGCGCTCGAGCGCTTCCTGATAGATCTTCGCGCCGTCCGGGTACTTGTAGCAGCACTCCATGAAGTTGTAACGGGTGTGCTGGAGCTGTTCCTTCTGCTTCTCCTTGGCTTCGATGACACCGTTCTCGGTCCACTTTGCGATCTTGTCCGGGTTGTCGTAGATCGCGAGGTCGGTAACGCCGCGGTCTGCCTCGATCTGGAACTCATCCGAGTACATCAGCTGGAGGAACTCGAGCGCCTTGTCCTTGTTCGGCGCGTCCTTGAAGATCGCCCAGTTGCAGCCGCCGAGCGAGGACCAGCCGATACCGTCCTTGCCGGCCGGTACGGTCATGAATCCGTAGTCAAGGCCTGCGTCGTCCGATGCTTCCTGCGACCACTCGCCTGCGAAGTAGACCGCGAGCTGACCGTTCAGCCAGAGCTGGTTCTGCGTGCCGTCCGGGACCGGCGCGTAGCCGTTCTTGACGAAATCCTGCATCTTGGTATGTGCTGCGACGCTCTCGGGAGAGTCGATGATGCATTCGGTGTAATCCTCGTTCATGTAGTCGCCGCCGAGCGTCCATACCCAGCTGCCCTCGCCCCAGATGCCGGTCGGGACGTAGGTCGCGAATACCTGATTGCCGTCCGCGGTCTTGAGGTTCTTTTCCTTGATGAGCTTGCCGAGATTCTCGAGCTCATCAAAGGTCTTGGGCGGCTCGACGCCGAGCTCGTTCAAAATCGTGTTATTGTAGAGCGCGAGGGTCGTGTTGTTGTTGAAGGTGATCGCGCTCATCACGCCGTCGTCCGTCATGCGCTCGATCTGCGCGTCGGTGAGCTTGTCCTTCAGGCCCCACTCCTCTACATAGGGTCCCATGTCGATGACCAGATCGTCCTTGTAGAACTCCTTGTTCCAGTCCTTCATCTTGCCGATGTCCGGGATGTCGTCCATGCTCAGCAGCATCAGCTGCTTGTTGCGCAGCTCGTCGAGCGGGCTGGTGATGATCTCATATTCCACGTTCGGATATTTCTCTTTGAACATGCGCATTGCGATGTCCAGACCGTCGTCGGTCTCGCCCGTCGTGGAGATGCGCAGCTTGAACGCCTCCGTGTTATCGCCGCTCGAAGCATTGTCGTCGTTTGAACTGCCTCCCGTGCCTCCGCAGGCGGTCAGCATCGTCAGCGCCAGCGCCGCTGCTCCCAGTCGAAGCCATGCCTTTTTCATAATGTTTTCTCCTTTCGATCTTTCTTTTTTCTGAAACCAGTTTGTCTCTGTGCTTATAAGTATACGCATCCGGCGGCCGTTCCACAATATCAGTAAATTATCTTTCATATCGTAATAAAACCCAATCTCGCTCGGCGTCTTGTTTTTGCACGTTTCGGCGTGTATACTAAAAATCAAGGAAGGAGGACGAGTTTTCCTATATTTTCTGCCATAATCAAGCGCATTCGCCATCATGCAGGTTCCTTCCGGGTGAACCTCATTCTTTTTTACTCTATTCTGCTCTGCGGCAGCCTTCTCGCCGCCGGAGCCGCAAGCTCCATCCTGTTCTCCCATACGATCTATGAACAGGCAGTCAGTCAGGTAAACGCCGCCGCCGAGCAGTTCGAGAACAGCATGAGCATCTATTTCGACGATGTATCCGGCTACATCAAGTCCTTTCTCGCCGACGAGCGTGTTTACAAGGATGTGCGCGATTACAGCTCGCTCTCCGGCTACGAAAAGCACAGCGCCTACAGCGCGGTCAACGCGCAGATCGCGCGCGTGCTCAACGGCAACGACAATATCTCCGACGTCATTATCTATAATGATGTGCTCCAGCTGAACTGCCTGCGCGACTCGCAGGGCATCACTGCAAAATTCAGCTCGGACTTTCTCCAGACCATTAAAAACGATATTATGTCCTCGCCGCGCTTTTCCATCCGCTTTCTCGTCGCGCAGCAGGACGATTACATCTACGGCGGCGCGGACGAGCGCCGGCTGCTCGTCTGCTTCCCTCTGCGCGACTATCATTATTCCGGCGGCGCGCCGCTCGCGGCCGTTATCTTTGAGTACAAGCTCGACCGACTGGAAAAGATGTTCCACTCCTTCTCCTTTTCCGAGCAGTGCCGCTCCTTCCTGCTCGACGCGGACAACGAGGTCATTCTCGGCGATCTGGACGAGGGGGAAACGATCGTGCCGAAGGAGCAGGCGCTTTTCCTGTCGGATGCGGACGGCTCGCAGCCCCTCATGCGCATCGACATCCCCGACACCGGCTGGCATCTGGAATACATGATTCGCACGAACATCATCCGTGCGCGCATCAATACACAGCGTTTCATCCTGCTGTTCATCCTGTTTGTCACCATCCTGCTGTCGATCTTCCTGTCCATCCTGCTCGGCAACCATCTGAGCCGTCCGTTCGACCGCCTTCAGCGCGTCATGGAGCAGCTCGCGAGCGGCGATCTGACTGCGCGCTTCCATCACCCCGAGCGCTACTATTCGGAATTTATCGCGATCGGTAACGGCTTCAACAACATGGCGGAGCAGCTGGAGTCGCTGCTCGACGATATGTATGAGGCGAGCCTGCTGCAAAATCAGGCCGAGCTCTCCGCCATCCGGTCGAAGATCAATCCGCATTTCTTCTATAACGCCCTGCAGACTATTTCCTCCTTCGCCATGCTCGACGACTGCGACCATGTCCAGCAGGCCGTCCGCCTGCTTGGCGAGCAGTTTGAGTATGTCGTATACGGCGAGGAGGAGCTTGTCCCGTTCGAGCGCGAGATCTCGCACATCTGCACCTATATGGAGTACCAGAACCTGCGGCATCAGCATCCGATCGCGCTCGACTGCACCATTCCGCCCGAGCTGATGGAAGAGCGCATCCCCAAGCTGATCGTACAGCCGATCATCGAAAACTGCGTCAAGCACGCCTTCGCGCCCGAGGACACGGACGGGCACATCTCGATCACGGCCCAGCGGCAGGCCGACGCACTGCGCATCTCGGTTTCGGACAACGGCTGCGGCATTTCGCCCGAACGGCTGACCGCCATCCGCGAAAGCCTGCGCATCACCCGTCCGGACAGCCATATCGGCCTGTCCAGCATCCACAACCGCCTGCATCTGCGCTGGGGCCGCAAATACGGTCTGACGATAGACAGCACGCTCGGCCGCGGCACGGTCTGCACGCTGCTCATCCCCATTCTCGGAAAGGAGTCCAACGATGAAAATCAGAACGCTGATCGTTGACGATGAATATCTGATCGTCAAATCGCTTGCACATATTCTCGCCTCCATGGACGAGCGTTTCGAGGTGATCGGCACCGGCTCGGACGGCGAACAGGCCTACAGCCAGATCTGCTCGCTCTCGCCCGACCTCGTGCTGCTCGACATCTCCATGCCGCGCATGGACGGACTGGAGCTGCTGAAAAAGCTGCATGACAACGCCATTTCCATGCCGACCGTGCTGATCTTATCCGCATACCGCAACTTTTCCTATGCGCAGCAGGCGCTGCACTACGGCTGCCGCGAGTACCTGCTCAAGCCGTTTGTGAAGCGCGAGCTCGTCGAACAGCTTACGCGCATCGCCGACCAGATCGAGCAGCAGCAGCAGCCGGCATCCGAGGCCGATCAGCGCGCCCTTCTGCCCGAACTGCTCGCCAGCCGTCTGAGCGCGCTGATCTCCGGCGTAGAAGATACCGAATTTGCGGATTTTCTCTCCTCGCACGGTCTCAGTCCCCTTCCGGCGCGGCTCGCGGTCGCACACCGCCCCGAGGGATGGTCGCGGCTGCCGAGCGATGTACAGCGCTTTTCCATTCAGCTGCCGCCCTCGTCCGGTATTTTCTGCTTTGCGCTCGACGGCCATCCAGCGTTCTGGATGCAGAGCAGCTACTGTCCGCTGCACGCGGATGCGCTGGCGAAGGCCGTGCGCGAGATCGGCGGCTCGCACTGCGTGCTCGGCATCTCAGACCCGATTTCCGACGCGGCGCAGCTCTCTGCGCACAGCAGCGCCATCATGCAGTCGCTCTCTCGCATGTTCTACATGCACGAGCTCGCCTCTCCCCTGCTGTATGCGCGCGGCGAGGTGCTTTCCTACTCAACGCCGCCCCATTTTCCGCTGCACAGCGGCTTTACCGACGCGCTGCGGCAGCACGATACCGGTCTCGCGCTGCATATCGTGCAGGAATACTTCTTTATGCTCGACCGCAAGCAGTGCTTCTCGCCCGACGGCGTTCGCAAGGCGGTCTACGACAGCGTAGTCTATCTGCGCTCTCTGCCCGAACCGCTCTCGCCCGTTCTCTCCGAGCGTCTTAAGCGCATTGAGCTTAGCGATCTGACGGCATACCAGACGCTGGATGATCTGTTCCTGTTCTTTTATGAGCTGGTTCTCGCGGTCGCGGAGGATCTGCGCGCAGCGGCGGACACCGGCGACCACTGCATCATGCTCGCGCAGAACTACTGCCGCACCCATCTGTCCGAGGTGACGATGGCGGATACCGCAGCTTACGTCAACATGTCGAAAAACTACTTCTGCCGCTATTTCAAGCAGCACACCGGCGAAAATTTCTCGGATTACCTCACCGCGCTGCGCGTCAAGACCGCGCGCGAGCTGCTGCGCACCACCAATCTGCGCGTGGCGGACATCGCCTCCCGTATCGGCTACGGCACAACGAGCCACTTTATCAGCGTGTTCAAGGCCGCCTGCGGCACCACCCCGACAGAATACCGCACCAGTTCGCTGAATAAATGAGCAAAAGATAAAAGGAGATGGTCGAAACCATCTCCTCAGCCTGTCGATAAAGTCTATTTTTTGATTCTGACGTTGACGCGCGGCAGCGCGCATTAAAAAGCAAGCACGAAGTGCTTGCAAAAAAAACCGGGGACATGCGCCTCGGTTTTTATACTTCTGGAGGGAGAAAGTTTCCGTATGGGAACTTTCGGACG
>CAVIRF010000050.1:0-12620 GCA_963645185.1 Coprococcus eutactus
AGGCGCAGCTTGCCGCGATGGAGAAAGCCCCGCTGGGCTACGCGGCGAAGATCCGTGCCAAAATTGAGACGCTACTGGAATCCCATTATCGAGAAAACTTTGAAAGGTGGCTGGAAACGGAGCGCATTGTCTGCAAGCCCTATTTCCGTCTGCGCCCCTCTATCCATCCTGCCACATATACCGACATATATGCCCGTTCTCTGTATGCAGCAGAGGACGGTGACATGAATAAACTGGAACAGAAGTTGATTGTAGAGTTGACCGCCTTGCCGAATGTCCGCTGGTGGCACAGGAATATTGCACGGCAAGACTTTGCAATTAACGGCTTTATCAAGCACTACCCCGATATTCTGATTATGACCCAAAGCGGCAAGCTCATCTGCGCGGAAACCAAGGGCGAACATCTGAAAAACGATGACAGCCGGGAGAAAATCGCGCTCGGTCAAGCCTGGCGTACAGCAGCGGGCAAGGACTATCGCTATTACATGGTGTTTGAGAATGACGAAAACCTCTTGCCGGGCGCGGTGAGCATGAGTCAGTTTATCGACACGGTTAAAGCGCTGTAAAATGCCTCTCATTCGCAGGGGTCGATAATATCTACTCCTATGTATGACCGCCGTGATTGCACAAGTTTATACAGATTCAGGCAGCAGGAGCAATTCTGCTGCCTTTTTCTTTAGGTGACTGTTCCGCTTACCTCGCGTATGTGGATTGTCATAATTTTCAAAAAGGAGCGTGGTAGTTAATGAAATTGAAAACCGTTCAAAGGGGGTGGTGCGCCGATGCAAAGCAGAAAACGCAGACGGATTCTGATGCAGGAGGCGGAATATGGCGAAACCGCTTGACCCCAAAGCGATAGAAGCAGAGCGGCAAACCAGCAGCCGAGCTGAACGCAGGGAACAGAAACGCCGCCAGATGCAGGACGAGATTTCTTATAACCAGCGTGGAAATGGCGTTATTGTCATCCCTCCGCAGAAACGGCGGGAACTTGCAGAGGAGCCGCCCAAACTCCGCGTTGCAGCGTATTGCCGCGTCAGCACACAGGAGGAACAGCAGGTTGGCAGCTTCGATATGCAGATTCACCACTTTACCAAGAGGATTGAGGCAAATCCGCAGTGGGAGCTGGTTGAGATTTATCAAGATGAGGGTATCAGCGCAACTACCGTTGAAAAACGACTTGGCTTTCAAAAGATGATTGCCGACGCAGTTGACGGAAAGATTGACCTGATCCTCACCAAAAGCATCAGCCGTTTTGGTAGAAATATTGTGGATATTCTGGACAATCTGAGAACACTTTCCGCGCTGAACCCGCCTGTTTCCGTCGAGTTTGAGACAGAGGGAATCACTTATACCGGCGATGGGCGAAATAATCTGCTGATCTCATTGCTGGCAGCTCTGGCTGAAATGGAGTCCCAGCAAAAGAGCGAGGCAATTAAGGCTGGTATCCGCTGGCGCATGGCAGAGGGCATCTACAAGTTCTCCGTTCAGAATACGCTCGGCTTCTATCGTGACCATTTCGGGCGGCTTGTCATTGAGCCGACCGAGGCAAGAATTGTTGAGTACATCTATGAAAGCTGCTTGGAGGGCGCAACCCCGGCAGAAATCGCCGCTGCACTGACAGAACAGGGTATCAAATCTCCAATGGGGAACGATCTCTGGTCTGCCGGTACTGTCCGCAGCATCCTCCGAAATGAGAAATACTGCGGTGATGCTTTGATGCAGAAAACCTATACCAAGGATTTTCGCACCCATAAATCCGTCAAAAATACAGATTTGAATATGTATTTCAAGGAAAATCACCACACAGCGATTATCAAAAAAGAGGATTGGATCAAGGTACAAAAGCTCCTGTCAGAGCGGCACAGCACAGCAAAACGAGCTACATTGCGCCGTTTGAGCAATCACTTCGTCGCATACCGCGTGAAAGATGGTCTTTTCAAGGGCTATCTGATTATGGATTCCCGGTGGTCTTTTATGGAACGTCAGGAGTTTATGAAAATCGTGGATGAGACGCAAAACACTATGAAATGAAAGGATTTTTACTATGAACTTCGATTTTTCTGCTCTGAACTTTGAACCCATCGACTCCAACATCAACGCCTACCCTGATATGTTCCTGAATCAGAATGGCGTGACTTTCACCAAGAAGGTGCTTGAGGACTTGGGCTATCCCGCCTTTGTTTTGTGTCTGCTGGATGCGAAAGCAAGAGTATTTGCGATCCGTTCCTGTAAGAGCAACGAACCGAAGGGCTTCAAGTTCTCTAAGCCGAGAGGCGAACAGAAAGGTGTTGTTACGATTTCCAACAAGAATTTGCTTGACCCGCTTCGCGCTGTCACCGGCGAGGACTGGATTCCCGGCAAGCGCTACAAGGTACGCGGCTTCTGGGTTGCCGATGCAAAAACCATGTGCTTTGACCTCAATGAAGGGGTTCAGGAGGACTTTCGCCATGTTACGCCGAGCAATGACGCAGAATAATCCCTGATATTCAGGGAGAAAAGGGAGAGTAAAAGAGCGGCGGCAAACCGCCTGAGCGAGAAAGCCACCTCTCCCTTTTCTCCCTCGCTGCGGCTATGGAAACCGTGGAAAACCGAAAAACGGTTTACACACCGTTCCCACAGCCTGCGCTCACCCTCTTTTTCCTCTCTGGCTTTCTCCCTATACGGAGAAAAGTGTCCATTTCTATCCCGAAAACGTACAGTTGCCGTGATGAGCAGAGGACAGCATGTCAATATGGCAAAGAAAAGTAAACAGCACACAGACGGTTTTATCCTCCAAAAAAGCCCCGAAACATGACAAAAAAGAAGCCCAGCACCACGCCATTAAAGTGGTGCTGGGCTTCTTCTGATTACAGCGATTTTCAGCGGGTGAAGCAATGCGCTGTTTGCAGATAGCTCTTTCGCATTTTGCTGTTTGGTGCGGAAATGTACTGTTCCGCAAAATCCTACGCACAGAAGCGTACCGTGTACACTCTATCGTGCTTTGCTTCCTGATGTACTTTTTTCGTGCAGAGAGAAAGAAATTTACTGTTTTCACTATGCTCGACTTTAGCACGGCGTTTTTACTGCCCTCACAGTCAATTTACTCTGAAATTAAGCCAAAGTGCCGTAACGCATCCTTGATCGCCTCGACCTTTTCAGGCGGGCAGGGATGATACTCATGTTTTCTCTGCTCCACTGCGTTCGGCGCTTTGTGCATATCCAGTCCGACCATACGCTTGACCTCGGCAATGTATGCCGTATGGACTTTGAAGCCGTGCTTCTCCTGCACATACTCCTGAATACGCTTATAGGTCGGATGCTCCTTGACCTCGCCGGTTTCCACTTCCATTCTGACCTCAACCGTCAGTGGATTTGTTTCCCGCGACAAGCGGACCACCGTCTCTACATGGAACGTGCGTGGGAACAGGTCGTAGGCCTGCGCCTTTTCGAGGGTATAGCCTGCGCCGCACAGCTCGGCGACATCGCGCGCGAGCGTTGCCGGGTCGCAGGAAACATAAACGACGCGCGGCGGCTGCATCTTCAAAATCGCGTCGCGCGCGGTCTCGTCCAGACCCTTGCGCGGCGGATCGACCACGAGCACATCAATGCCGCTGAACCGGCCGGCCGCCTGTCCGGCGTCCGCACAGTAAAACTCCACGTTTTCCGCACCGTTGCGCTTCGCGTTGTTCTTCGCGTTCTCGACGGCCTCGGGCACGATCTCCACGCCGACCGCGTGCTTTGCGTGCGCCGCGAGCGCGAGCGTGATGGTTCCGGCGCCGCAGTACAGGTCGAGCACGGTCTCCTCGCCGGTCAGACCGGCGTAGTCCACCGCACATGCATACAGGCGCTCGGCCTGCGCGTGGTTGACCTGATAGAACGCATGAGGCGAGAGCAGGAACGTGTTGCCGCACAGCCTGTCCTCCAGCATCGGCTCGCCCCACAGCACATCCGTGCGGTCGCCCAGAATGACGTTGTCGCCGCGCTGGTTGTGGTTGATCAGGATGCCCGTCAGCGACGGCTCTGCGGCTCTCAGGCGCTCGATGAGCGTATCCAGCTCGGGCAGCTTGCGCGTCGCGGAGATCAGCGTCAGCTGGCATTCGCCGCTTTTTTCTCCTGTGCGGACATAAATATGGCGGATGGTGCCGCGTTTGGTCTCATAATCATAGGGCGGAACCGAAAATTCCGTCATCCACTCGCGCACGATACCGGCGAGACGGTCGGCCTTTTCCGACTGGATCAGGCAGCGCTCGACCGGCACGATGTCGTGGCTGCGCGGCCGGTAAAAGCCGGTCACGATATTTCCTTCCTTGTCGCGGCCCACCGGATACTGCGCCTTGTTGCGGTAGTGCTCGGTCGTCTCCGCGCCCGTGATGCCGAGCAGCTTTTCGCCGTCCTGCTTTCCGATACGGGTCAGCGCGTCGCGCACCTTCTTTTCCTTTGCGCGCAGCTCCTCCTCGTAGGTGATATGCTGATAGCAGCAGCCGCCGCACTTGTCCGATACCGGGCAGGCAGGCGTGATGCGTGCGCGCGAGGGCGTCACGATCTTCTCGACGCGGCCGAACGCCACATTTTTCGTGACCTTGACAATGCGCACATCGCAGCAGTCCCCGACCGCCGTGCGCGGCACGAACACCGCCCGGCCCTCGATCTTCGCAAACCCCGTGCCGTCCGCCGTGTAATCACTGATCTGACAGCGGTATACCTTGTTTTTCATCAGTTCCATAACAGAAATCCTCATCAGAGATGCGTTTCCGGCGCTCCTCTGTTCCCTTCTCGATAGATATTTTCATTATACCATAGCAGAACTGAAAATTCGAGCCTGCTTCCGGTTTCGCCGGTCAGAAAATTCTTTGCAAAAAAGAGTAGGATTACCGCGAAATTTTTGTTATACTGTTGTTAATATCATCAGGACACAAAAGGAAGGGTTCGCCATGAATTTTTTAGAGGAACGCATCGTTAAGGACGGCGTGGTCAAGGAAGGCAACGTGCTCAAGGTCGACAGCTTTCTCAATCATCAGATGGACATCGAGCTGTTCGACAAGATGGGCGAGGAGTTCAAGCGCCGCTTTGCCAACGAAAACATCAACAAGATCGTGACGATCGAGGCCTCCGGCATCGGCATCGCCTGCATCGTTGCGCGTCATTTCGGCGTGCCGGTCGTTTTCGCGAAGAAGTCGCAGAGCATCAACATCGACGGCGACGTTTACATCGCAGAGGTCGAGTCCTTTACGCACAAGTGCAAAAATCAGGTCATCGTCTCCAAGAAATTCCTCAGCGCAGACGATCACGTGCTGCTCATCGACGATTTTCTTGCCAACGGCTACGCGCTTCAGGGCCTGATTTCCATCGTGCAGCAGGCCGGCGGCACGGTCGAGGGCATCGGCATCGCCATCGAGAAGGGCTTCCAGTACGGCGGCCGCACCATCCGCAACCTCGGCTACCATCTCGAGTCGCTTGCCATCGTAGACGGCATGAACCCCGAGACCGGCGAGGTAATTTTCCGTGAACAATAAAATGCCTGTCGGAAAAACTTCGTTTTTCCCGACAAGGTGTGTTCTGACTTCGCAGAACACGAGTCGTCCGAAAGTTCCCATGCGGAAACTTTCTCCCTCTTAAAGTAAAAAAACCGAGGCGCATGTCCCCGGTTTTTTTGTTTGCACAGCAAACACATTTTCATGCGCGCTAACGCGCGGTTGCTGTTTCGCGTGGGCAGCTAGACTTTATCGACCGACTGAGAGCGAACCTTTATGGTTCGCTCTTTTTGCTGTTTTTCGTGTCATCGTCTTGACCTGTCCGTGTTTTTCTGATAAAATAGGAAAGATTTCAGCACTTTACCGTATTCAAGTACGCCTTGCATACGGTTTTTATTTCCAGTTTTTCGTCTGAAGGAGGAATTTCCACAAAACATGGCCATGTTTTTCAGCCTACTCATCAACCCGGTCACGATTTCCGTGCTCGTGCTGTGCGCGCTGTGCCTCACCGGTCTCAACGTGCTGCTGTCTATGCTCATCGCCTGCATCATCGGCGGCGTTGCAGGCGGCATTCCCCTGCTCTCCGCGCCAGAGGGCACGCAGACCGTCATGCAGCTGCTGACGAGCGGCTTCGCCAGCAACGCCACGACCGCGCTCGCCTATATCCTGCTCGGCACGTTCGCGACCTGTATTTCCACGACCGGCCTCGCCGAGATCCTGTCGAAAAAGCTCTCGCGCCTGCTCGGCGGCCACAAGCTCGCCCTCATCGGCGTGCTGACGCTCGTCGCCTGCCTGTCGCAGAACCTCATTCCCGTGCATATCGCCTACATCCCCATCCTTGTACCGCCGCTGCTCGGCATGATGAACCGCATGAAGCTCGACCGCCGCGCGGTCGCGTGCGCGCTCGCCTTCGGCCACAAGGTCCCCTATATCACCATCCCGTTCGGCTTCGGCCTCATTTTTCAGCGCGTTATCGCGGATAACCTCACCGAAAACGGCCTTTCGGTCACGGTACGCGACGTTACCGCCGCAAACTGGAGCATCGGCGTGGCCATGCTGCTCGGCCTGCTCGTCGCGGTGTTCGTGCTCTACCGCAAGCCGCGCGAGTATCACGATCTCGAAGCTGACACCTCGGCCTCCGAGGAAATCTCGGAAAAGCTCGAATACCGCCACTATGTCATGCTCGGCGCGGCTGTCGTCGTCGCGGTCGTGCAGGTCATCAGTCAGGACCTTGCGCTGTCCGCGCTGTGCGGTCTGGTCGTCATCGTCGTGTTCCGCGCGATCAAATGGCACGAGATCGACGCACAGGTCGAGGGCGGCATCCGCCTGATGGGCCAGATCGCCATCATCATGCTCGTTGCAGGCGGCTACGCTTCGGTCATCAAGGCCACCGGCGGCATTGACGCGCTCGTGAACGCCGGCATTTCCGCCATCGGCGGCAGCAAGCCGGTCGCGGCCGTCGTCATCACGCTCATCGGCCTGCTCGTCACCATGGGCATCGGTACTTCGTTCGGCACGGTCCCCGTGCTCGCGGTGCTGTTCGTGCCCATGTGCGCGTCGCTCGGCTTTTCCACCCCGGCGACCATCCTGCTCATCTCGGCAGCCGCTGCGCTCGGCGACGCAGGCTCCCCGGCCTCGGATACCACGCTCGGCCCGACCTCCGGCCTCAACGCCGACGGCCAGCACGATCATATCCGCGATACCTGCATCCCGACCTTCATCGCGTTCAATATCCCCATCATGCTCTGCGCCATCATCATGTCACAAGTATTATAAAAGGAAGATAAACAGAAAAGGCACGCCAACGGCGTGCCTTTTCGCGCCCAAAGGGCGCAATTTCCTGCCGCATTTTGCCTTTGGCAAAACAGGCAGGACAGGCGCACCGCAGTGCGCCGCGTAAAATTCTCCAAGAAAGTCGGGGCGTGTACCTGACTTTCTTACCTCTGCCCGCGCCGCGGCGGCGCGGCCTCGTCCGCCGTGCGGACGAGAGGGGGTATCGTTTCCGGTTTCTCCGGAACCGGAAACGTATCCAGGGGGGACAGAGTCCCCCCTGGAAGAGCGTCAGCGTCATTCGCTGAGCAGCATTCTATCATTCTCGATATTGAACTTTTCGAGCAGATCGCGGACGGTGAGGTGCTTTTTCTCCTCGCCCTTGATGTCAACAACAACGCGGCCCGAGTCCATCATGATCAGACGGTTGCCGTACTGAATGGCGTGCTTCATGTTGTGCGTTACCATCATGGTGGTCAGGTTGTCGCGCGCGACAATCTCCTCGGTGATCTGGAGCACCTTGTCTGCGGTCTTCGGGTCGAGCGCCGCGGTGTGCTCGTCGAGCAGCAGCAGATCCGGCTTGCGCAGCGTCGCCATCAGCAGCGTCAGCGCCTGACGCTGACCGCCGGAGAGCAGGCCGACCTTGCTCGTCATGCGGTCCTCCAGACCCAGACCGAGCGTCGCGAGCTTCTCGCGGTAGAGCTTGCGCTCCTCGCTCGTGATTCCGGCATGCAGGCCGCGCTTCTGGCCGCGGCGATACGCGAGCGCGAGGTTCTCCTCGATGCCCATGGTCGCAGCCGTACCCATCATCGGATCCTGAAATACGCGGCCGAGATACTTCGCGCGCTTGTGCTCAGGCAGATTCGTGAGGTTGTAGCCGTTGAGGTTGATCGTACCGGCATCCACCGGGAAAACGCCTGCGATGAGGTTGAGCGTGGTGGACTTGCCGGCGCCGTTGCCGCCGATGATCGTGACAAAATCGCCGTTTTCCAGCGTCAGATTGAGGTCGTCAATCGCGCGTTTTTCATTGACCGTTCCGGCGTTGAACGTCTTGTAAACACCCTTGAGTTCGAGCATGTCAGCGGTCCTCCTTCTTGGTCTTGACTGCCGCGCGGAAATACTTGCCCTTCCAGTACGGGATGGCGAGGAAGATCGCAACGACAAGTGCGGTGATCAGTTTGAGATCGTTGGTATTAAGACCTGCGGTGAGGACAAACTGAATAACGATGTAGTAAATGACAGCGCCGAGCGCAACGCTCAGCAGCTTGAGCGCGAAATTGCGGAAAATGCGGCTGAACACGACCTCGCCGATGATGACCGCCGCCAGACCGATGACGATCGCGCCGCGGCCTGCGTTGACGTCTGCGAAGCCCTGATACTGGCAGTACAGCGCGCTCGCGAGCGCGACCAGACCGTTCGAAATCATCAGGCCGAGTACCTTGTTGAAATCAACATTGATGCCCTGCGCGCGGCTCATGTTGGCGTTCGCGCCGGTCGCGCGGATGGAGCTGCCGAGCTCGGTGCCGAAGAACCAGTACAGCAGCGCGATGACGACCACAGTAAAAACCGCAACGACAAGGATCGGGTTCTGCGGAATGATTTTCTTGACGTTTCGCAGCGAAACGAGCAGCGTATAGTTATCCGGGTTGATCGCGACGTTCGCCTTGCTGCCCATGATGCGCAGGTTGATGGAGAACAGCGCGAGCTGCGTCAGGATGCCGGCGAGGATGGCCGGAATGCCCATGAACGTATGCAGAATGCCGGTGACAAGGCCTGCGAGCATGCCTGCGAGGAACGCGCACAGCAGCGCGACCCAGAGATTGACGCCGTGCGTCATCAGCACGAGACAGACAGCGCCGCCCGTTGCCATGGTGCCGTCAACGGTCAGGTCGGCAAGGTCGAGCACCTTGAAGGTGATGTACACGCCGATCGCCATGAGGCCCCAGATGAGACCCTGTGCCACCGCGCCCGGAAGCGAGGCGAGCAGGTTAGAGAAGAATTCCACTTTAATTCCCCCAAAATTAAATTTTTACCGTCCTTTTGCTCTTGCATCTGATAAAGTGTAAAACTTGTATCTGATAAAGCGTAAAAGCACTTTATACTATTATAGCAAAGAAAAGCCGCCCTGCATAGAACTATTTTCATGGATTTTTATTGATAAATGCGCATAATCATTCTCTCCGCCGCCGCGCCGTGAAAAAAAGCGGTTTTTCCGCTGTCCTGAGTGCAAAAACCTTGCCAGAACGGCAAAAACATGCTACAATATAACACATCTGAGAATGCTCAATTAGAGAGGCGTTGAAAATATGGAAATGATACATGAAGCGGGTCAGTATGTTGACACCGTAAAGCGCGTCTGCGACGCAGTCGGCGGCGAAGTTACCTTCCGCGGCACGGTACACCGTGTCCGCGACATGTCGGATTTCTCCTTCGTTGTCATGCGCGTAGAGCGCGGCCTGATCCAGTGCACCTTCCAGGGTGACGCGATCGGCGACATCAAGCGCTCCGACGTGCGCGACGCAATGGTCCTCGAAGTGACCGGCGCAGTCCGCGAGGAGCCGCGCGCTGAGCACGGCGTAGAGGTCGTTCTGAGCGCCGTCAAGGTCCTCGGCAAGCCGTATGAGCAGCTGCCGGTACCGATCGGCAAGAAGTATATGGGTCTGTCGCTCGACGTTGACCTGCCGCTCCGCCCGATCACCCTGCGCCATCCGCGCAAGCAGGCGATCTTCCGCGTACAGGGCGCGATCGCTGACGGCTTCGCACAGTACATGCAGAGCCAGGGCTTCACCCACATCCACACCCCGAAGATCGTCGTTGCAGGCGCTGAGGGCGGTGCAAACCTGTTCAAGCTGGACTACTTCGGCCGCCCGGCTTACCTTGCGCAGTCTCCGCAGTTCCACAAGCAGTACCTCGCCGGCGCATTCGGCCGCGTATATGAGATCGGCTCGGTCTACCGCGCAGAGCGTCACAATACCTCCCGTCATCTGAACGAGTACATGGGTCTGGACTTCGAGATGGCCTACATCGACTCGATGTACGACGTCATGGCGATGGAGACCGGCATGCTCAAGAGCGTCATGAACTACGTCAAGGAGCACTGCCCCGAGGAGCTCGCCCTGCTGAAGGCTGACGTTCCGGAGATCAAGGAGATCCCGACCATCCGCTTCCACGAGGCGAAGAAGATCATGGAGGAGAAGTACGGCCACAAGTCCAAGAACCGTTACGACCTCAACCCGGACGAAGAAGTTCTGCTCTGCCAGTGGGCAAAGGAGGAGTACGACTCCGAGTTCGTATTCGTAACCCACTTCCCGTCCGCAAAGCGTCCGTTCTACGCGATGGATGACCGTGACGATCCCAAGCTCGCGCTGTCCTTCGACCTGCTTTTCCGCGGTCTGGAGATCACCACCGGCGGCCAGCGTATCCACGACTACAAGGAGCAGATGGACAAGCTCGCAGCACGCAAGATGAACGCTGAGCTGTTCGAGTCCTTCACCATGCTGCACAAGTACGGCATGCCGCCGCACGGCGGTCTGGGCATCGGCCTCGAGCGTCTGACCATGCAGCTGCTCGGCCTGAACAACATCCGCGAGGCATCCATGTTCCCGCGCGATATGAACCGTCTGGAGCCGTAAAAAAGCTGTCGCGAAACTTCGTTTCGCCGACAAGCTGTGTTCTGGCTTCGCAGAACACGAGTCGTCCGAAAGTTCCCATTCGGAAACTTTCTCCCTCTTAGAGTAAAAAAAACGAGGCGCATGTCCCCGTTTTTTTTATTTGCTCCGCAAATATTTTAATGCGCGCTGCCGCGCGAGTGCTGTTTTGGGTTAAAAGAAACTTTATCGACAGACCAATCCCCACGCTATCAGCGTGGGGATTTTATGTTTTGATGCAGTTTTCAGCCGTCCTGACGGATCTTTTCGAGGATTTTCCGGTCGCGCTTGTCCTGCGGCTCGAATTTCGCGAACAGGTCGGGGCGGTCCTTTTTCGTGCGGCGCAGGCTCATTTCGCGCCGCCACGCCTCGATATTGGCATGATGGCCGGAGAGCAGCACCTCGGGCACCTCGCGGCCGCGCCAGTTTTCCGGACGGGTGTACTGCGGATGCTCCAGCAGGCCGTCCCAGTGGCTTTCCGCCGTGAAGGCTTCCTCGTCGGGCAGCACGCCCGGCACCATGCGGCATACCGCGTCCGCGACCGCCATGGCCGGGATCTCGCCGCCGGTCAGCACGAAATCGCCGATGGAGATCTCCTCGTCCACGCACTCGTCGATAAACCGCTGGTCGATGCCCTCATAATGGCCGCAGACCAGGATAAAATGCTCCTTCGCGAGCAGCTGCCGCGCCTTTTCCTGATCAAACGGCGCGCCCTGCGCGGAAAGAAAGACCGTATGCACGTGTTCGCCGCCGCTCAGCGCCTCATGGCACAGATAAAGCGGCTCGGCGAGCATGACCTGACCGCGGCCGCCGCCGTAGGGCGCATCATCCGCCTTGTGGTGCTTGTCGAGCGCATAATCGCGGATATTCGTCGTCTTCACCTCGACAAGGCCCTTGTCCTGCGCGCGTCCGATGATGCTTTCGCGCATGACCGCGTTTATCATCTCGGGGAACAGCGTCATAATATCGATTTTCATTCGATCAGACCCTCGATGCTTTCCACATAGACGATACCGGCGTCCATGTCGATCTCCTTGAGGAAGGGCTTGATGGCCGGGATATAGATAAGGCGGCCGTCCTCACCGGCGATCTCGTACATGTCGTGCGCCGGGTTGGAGGTCAGAACGTCGCGGATATGGCCGATCACGCGGTCAACGCGCAGATCGTATACCTTGAACGTGAGAATATCCTGAATGAACACGAGATCCTCGGGCAGGTCGACGTCATCGCGGTCGAGATGCAGGATCTTTCCGCGCAGCTTTTCCGCCGCCTCCACCGTATCAACACCCTTGAGATGCATCAGAACGACGTTTTTGTGCACCTGCGCGCTCGTGACCTCGACCGGGGTCTTTTCGTCCAGATAAAGTGTATCAAAATCGCACAGAACCTCGGGCGTGTCGCACCAGCTCTGCACCTTCAAATCGCCGCGAATGCCGTGCGTGCCGACGATCTTGCCGGCCTCCAGAAACTTTTTAGGCATGTTTTTCTCTCCTTGCAGGTAATCGGGCGCCTCGGCGCGCCGCTTGTGTATATTCTATTATAGCATCTTTCTGCGTACTTGAAAATTCATTTTTTTGCCGGCGGAAAAACTGCGACCCCACTCGCAAAGCGCCATCCATTCTTTCATCTCGCCGAAGGGTATTTCTTTCTGTTTTCACAGTTCTGTACATATCATACAAGAAATGTATGGTAATTTTGCGCAAATTGCAAGTGCAAGTTGGACACCTGCACGGTAGAAATTAGTTAATCAGAG
>CAVIRF010000051.1:0-12547 GCA_963645185.1 Coprococcus eutactus
CGGTTCCGGAGAAACCGGAAACGATACCCCCCTCTCGTCCGCACGGCGGACGAGGTCGCGCCGCCGCAGCGCGAGCAGAGGGATAAAAGTCCGGCAGAGCTGGACTTTTATGGGGAATTTTATGCGGCGCACTGCGGTGCGCCTGTCCTGCCTGTTCCGGCTTTGCCGGAATGCGGCAGGAGATTGCGCCCGAAGGGCGCGAAAGGCACGCCGTCGGCGTGCCTTTTCTCTTTTTCTCTTTTTCTCTTCTTTTACTCTTTTTTTCTTTGCTTTTCCTTATTTCCCGGCGAAAAGCTCGCGCGTCTGGCGGACATTTTCGTCGATGGCGTTCTTGAGCGCCTCGACCGACTCAAACTGCATCTCCGGGCGCAGGAACTTGTGCAGCTCGACATGGATCATCTTGCCGTACAGGTCGCCTGCAAAATCGAGCAGATGCGGCTCGATGGTCGGCGCGCCGCCGTCGAGGAACGTCGGCTTGACGCCGATATTGGTCGCGGCGATGTAGCTCTTTCCCTCGACGAGCACGCGCGTCGCGTACACGCCGTAAGGCGGCAGCGCCATTTCGGTCGGCAGGCGCAGGTTGACCGTCGGCACGCCGAGCACGCTCGTGCCGACGCGGCGGCCGTGCTCCACGATGCCCGTCACGGTGTACGGATGGCCGAGGAACTTCTCCGCGCCCTCCATATCGCCCTGCGCGATCAGCTGGCGGATATAGGTCGAGGAGACGACGATGCCGTCTACCTTGACGTCCTCGATGCAGTCGTAGCCGATGCCGGCCTTTTCGCACTCGACCGCCATGCCCTCGGCGTTGCCCTGACCCTTGTAGCCAAAGCGGTTGTTGCGGCCGGAGATGATCCAGCCGGCATGGAACTGCCCGATGAGCATTTTATGAATGAAATCGCGCCAGTCCATATGCTGCATCCGCTCATCAAAATGGCCGAAGATCACCTCGTCCACGCCGCCGAGCTGCTTGATCTCCTCGCGGCGGTAGGCGTTCGCGGTCAGCAGCGGCACCTGACGGCCCATCACGACCGAGTCCGGGTGCACATCGAACGTGAACACGGCGCTCGTGCCGCCGATCTGCTTCGCGCGCTCGACCGCCTTCTGCATGAGCGCACGATGACCCAGATGCACGCCGTCAAAGTATCCGAGCGCGATCGCACGGGGTTTTGTAACTTCTATCATCGGGCTATCCCCCTGAAATTATCGAAAGTTTTTATAGACAAACAGGCCCAGACCGCCCTTGTCGAGCTCGCGGACCTGACCGAGCATAAGAAAGCGGCCCTCATGGTACACGCGGCAGAGCGCGCCTGCGGTTTCGGGCAGGCTGTCCGCCTGACGCGGAAAGACCACCGCGCCGCGCGCGATGCGTTCCGCGCCCTCGTCCGTTAGCGTGACGGCCGGATAATCGGTGAACAGGCTGTCGGTCGGCAGCAGGAGCTGCTGCATCGTGCCGTCTGCCATCGCCTGCTCGCAGTCCGCAAAGCTGTGGCAACGGTCGAGCGGATACGCGCCCGAGCGCGTGCGCACCAGACTGTGCAGCACGGCGAGCGTGCCGAGCTTTTCGCCAAGGTCGTTGACGAGCGTGCGCACATAGGTGCCCTTGCTGACCACGCAGTACAGCGTGCCCTTCTGGGCGTCCTCGTCGAAGTCCAGCAGCTCCATTTCGTGCACGATGATGTCGCGCGCCGGGCGTTCGACTTCCCTGCCCTTGCGCGCAAGATCGTACAGCTTCTGCCCGTTGACCTTGACCGCCGAGTACATCGGCGGAACCTGCTGCTGCGGTCCGACAAAGCTGCGCACCGCGCGCTTTACCGTGTATTCCGCCGCGATTCGGTCGCCGGTCTGCACGATCTCGCCGGTCACATCCTGCGTATCCGTGCAGTAGCCGAGCGTAAAGCCTGCGACATACTCCTTGTCCTGCGCTGCGGCGAAATCCGCCGCCTTGGTCGCGCCGCCGATGAACACCGGCAGAACGCCGGTCGCAAGCGGATCGAGCGTGCCGCCGTGACCGATCTTGCGCGTGTGCAGGATGCCGCGCAGCTTGGCCACCACATCATGCGAGGTGAAGCCCTGCGGCTTGTCCATCAGCAGGATGCCGGAAAGCTCACTCTGCTGCATGGAACTGCTCCTTCGCTACGCGCAGCATCTCGGCCTTCGCCTCGTCCATGCCGCAGGTGAAGCTTGCGCCTGCCGCGCGGACATGGCCGCCGCCGCCGACCCGCTTGCAGATCGCGGAAGCGTCCATTTCCTTGGTCGTGCGCACGGAAACGCGAACCGTGCCGTCCGCCTTTTCGGTCAGCGTGATGCCGATCTGCACGCCCTCGATCTGCCGCGTGAGCGACGCGATCGAGTCCAGATCGTCCATATCCGCGCCGACGCGGTCAATATCGCTGCGCCAGAGCACCGCGACCGCGATCGCACCGTCCTCGTAGAACTCCATCGTGTCGAACACGATGCGCTCCATCTCGAAGCGCGGACGCGACTTGGTCTCGAACAGCACGCGGTTGATCTCGCCACCGTCGATTCCGGCGGTCAGGCAGGCCGCCGCGACCGCATGGGTGTGCGCGGTCGTGTTCGAGAACTTGAAGCAGCCGGTGTCGGTCGAAACGCCGACATAAATGCACTCTGCGATCTCGCGCGTCAGTCTGCATCCGAGCGCCATCAGCACATCATACAGCACCTCCGCGCACGCGCCTGCATCCGCACGGATGAGGTTTTTCTCGCCGAAGCCTTCGTTCGAGCCGTGGTGGTCGATGACCAGATCCACCTTGCCCTTGTACTGCTCCGCCGTGTCGGGGAACAGCTTTTCCTCTGCAATATCGGTCGAAACGATATACTGAGGATTGAAATCTTCCGGAGGATAGCAAGGGGTAATCATCGGCGCATAGCGCTTCGTGATCTCCGGGTTCTCCAGAATATACGCCCGTTTGCCGATCTGGCGCAGGCCGCGGCACAGAGCGCCGGCGCAGCCTGCGGTATCGCCGTCCGGGCGACGGTGGGTCAGGATGAGAATATCGTCATGCGCCTGCAAAGCGGCAGCCGCTTCAGCAACGTGAACGATCATTCCTCATCCTCCCCTCCGAGCTTTCCCTCGTTTTTCAGTTCATGCAGCATTTCCGAGATGTGCGCACCGCGCGTGATCGACTCGTCGAGCTCGAACACCAGCTCGGGAGCGTAGCGCAGCTGGACCTTGTGGCCGACCTCGCGGCGCAGCCATCCGGCCGCAGACTTGAGGCCCTTCATGACGTCCTTCGCCTGCTGCTCGCTGCCGAGCACGGAGATATAGCACTTTGCGTAGCGCAGATCGTTGGTCACATCGCAGTGCACGACCGAGACCATGGCATTCTGCACGCGAGGGTCCTTGACCGACCGCAGCGCCTCCGCCAGAGCCTTCATCACTTCTTCGGAAATACGATCAATTCGAGTAGACATAGTTTTCCTCCTTTTTGAGGTATTCCAAGGGGGACTCCGTCCCCCTTAGATACGTTTCCGGTTCCCATGGAAACCGGAAACGATAACCCCCTCTCGTTCACACGGTGAACGAGTCGCGCCACGGCGGCGCGGGCAGTGGAGTTCCGACCGGGCAGAGCTCGGCCGGAACAGCAGACGGCGCAGCCGTCTGATCAAATGTCATAAAAGTCCAGCTCTGCCGGACTTTTATTCCGCTGCCTCGGGACGCGTACCCCAGGGCACCTTCTCTTGCCCTTCGGGCAATTCACCTTGTGTCCCGAGCCGCCTTTGCCGTGCAAAGGCGAGGGGGGTATCGAAAAAAGTTTCTTCGGAACTTTTTTCGTATATAGGGGGGACAGCGTCCCCCCTATAAAACCCGTCAGGGTTTCACTTCCTCCATCACGAAGCACTCAATGATATCGCCTTCCTTGATATCATTGTAGTTCTCGATGCTCATGCCGCACTCGTATGCCGCAGCGACTTCCTTGACGTCGTCCTTGAAGCGCTTGAGGGTGTTGAGGTGGCCCTCGTGGAATACGATGCCGTCGCGGACAACGCGGACCTCAGCGTTGCGCTGGATCTTGCCGTCCTGAACGTAGCAGCCTGCAACCGCGCCTGCGCCGGTGATCTTGAATACCTGACGAACCTCTGCGTGGCCGAGCACAACTTCCTTGAACTTCGGCTCGAGCATGCCCTTCATCGCCTGCTCCATCTCCTCGATGGCATCATAGATGACACGGTACATGCGCATGTCAACGCCCTGCTGTGCTGCGGAGTCGGTCGCGGTGCGGTCCGGACGGACGTTGAAGCCAACGATGATCGCGCCGGAAGCGGCTGCGAGCATAACGTCGGACTCGTTGATCGCACCGACTGCGCCGTGGATGACGCGGACGCGGACCTCGTCGTTCGACAGCTTCTCGAGCGAGGAACGGACCGCCTCGACAGAGCCCTGTACGTCGGCCTTGACGATGATGTTCAGTTCCTTCATCTCGCCCTGCTGAATGGAGTCGAACAGGTTGTCGAGCGTTACCTTGTGGAACAGCTTGTTGCGCTCTTCCTTCTCCTTGTCCTTGCGCTGCTCGACCAGCTCGCGCGCCATCTTCTCGTCGTCTACGGCGTCGAAGATGTCGCCTGCGCCCGGAACCTCGGCCAGACCGATGATCTCGACCGGAACAGACGGGCCAGCGGACTCGATCTTCTTGCCGTCGTCATCGGTCATCGCGCGAACGCGGCCGACAGAGGTGCCTGCGATAACGGTATCGCCTGCGTGCAGGGTGCCGTTCTGAACGAGCAGGGTCGCGACCGGGCCGCGGCCCTTGTCGAGCTTCGCCTCGATGACGGTACCGTGTGCCTTGCGGTTCGGGTTAGCCTTGAGGTCAGCCATTTCTGCGGTCAGCAGGACCATTTCGAGCAGGTTGTCGATGCCCTGACCGAACTTTGCAGAGATGTTGCAGACGATGGTGTCGCCGCCCCACTCCTCCGGTACGAGTTCGTACTCGGTCAGCTGCTGGAGCACGCGGTCCGGGTTTGCCGCCGGCTTGTCGATCTTGTTGACAGCAACGATGATCGGAACGCCTGCCGCCTTGGCATGGTTGATCGCCTCGATAGTCTGCGGCATGATGCCGTCGTCGGCTGCTACGACCAGAATTGCAATATCGGTGACCTGTGCGCCGCGTGCACGCATGGAGGTGAACGCCGCGTGGCCCGGGGTGTCGAGGAAGGTGATCGGCTTGTCGTTGATCGTGACGCGGTATGCGCCGATGTGCTGCGTGATGCCGCCGGCCTCGCCTGCGGTGACCTTGGTCTTGCGGATCGCGTCGAGCAGAGAGGTCTTGCCGTGGTCAACGTGACCCATAACGACAACGACCGGATCACGGGGCTGAAGCTCTTCTGCCTTGTCCTCGTGCTCGTCGAACAGCTGCTCCTCGATGGTAACGTGAACTTCCTTCTCGACCTTGCAGCCCATTTCCTCTGCAACGATCGCTGCGGTATCATAGTCAATGACCTCAGAGATGGACGCCATAACGCCGAGCTTGATGAGACCCTTGATAACGTCCGCTGCGGTGCGCTTCATACGGGAAGCGAGCTCGCCGACCGAGATCTCATCCGGGATCATGACCTTGACCGGGATCTTCTTGAGCGCTGCCATCTGCTGCTGGCGCTGCAGGCGGCGCATCTTCTCCTGCTCCTCCTGACGGCGCTTGTTGCCGAACGGCTTGGAGCGCTGGTCAGACTTCTTGGTGAGCTTCTGCTTCTTGGGGCCCTTGGACTCCATGCGCTCCGCCTTTGCGTCGACCAGCTTGTCGACATGATCGTCGTACTTCGCGAGGTTTACGTCGCCGGTGCCGCGCGTGTCGATGCGGTGCACCTGCTTGACCTTGGAAGAGGTCGGAGCTGCCTCCGGCGCCTTTTCAGCCGGCTTCTCCTCCTGCTTTGCGGCAGGCTGCTCCTTGCGCTCGGACTGCTGTGCGCCGAGCAGGCTTTCCATGTTCTTGACCTGATGATGCTGGGTCATATACTCAAAAATAACCGACAGATCAGTATCGTCGAGCACCTGCATGTGGTTCTTCGGCTCGGTGCGATACTTGGTCAGGATTTCCGTGATCTCCTTGGTGGATACGCCGAAGTCCTTTGCGACCTCGTGCACCCGGTATTTATTGTCTAATGCCATGGGCAATACCTCCAGATAAATTTCGATCGAACTCTCATGTTCCATCGAGAATTGGCCCAGTGCCCCAGCCATGTGCCGGGACGCGGCCTTATTTCATGCGCGCTTTCCGCGTTCAGGTTTTGTTGCGGAAGCTGCGCTTTTCGCCTGTGAAATGAGGCTTTCGTGCGCCGTCACGGCTGAACGGGCGTCTGCCGTCCTTGCGGTACGGGCGCTTGTCGCCGTCCGCCCTGCGGAAGGGGCGTTCGCCATCCTTGCGGTACGGACGCTTGTCGCCGTCCGCCCTGCGGAAGGGACGCTCACCGTCCTTGCGGTACGGGCGCTTGTCGCCGTCCGCTTTGCGGAAAGGGCGTTCGCCGTCCTTGCGGTACGGGCGCTTTTCGCCGTCCGTTTTACGGAAGGGACGCTCGCCGTCCTTGCGGTACGGGCGCTTTGCTGCCGGCTTCGGACGGTTTTCCGTGCGCTTTTCCGGTTCAGCCGGCTTTTCAGTCTCGGCTTCCGCCTTGTTCTTCTGCTTCTTGATGCCCTTGCGGGACTGAATGCGTGCGTTCTTCTCGCTGAGGAGCTTCGCGGTCTCCGCATACTCCTCGTGCTCGCTCGCGAGCTTTTCCACCGCGGACGAGGCGAGTCCGATATCCGTCACGGCAACGATCGCGCAGCCGGACTTGCCGACCGCCGTGCCGAGCTCGATCTTGCCGTGGGGCAGCTGCACGCAGGGAACGTTCGCCTTGTCGGCGTAGAACGCGCCCTTTTTCGCCGTGCTCGCACCGGCATCGCCCGCGAGGAACACACATCTTGCCTTGTGGGCGAAGCACACCTCGCGCACGAGCTCATCGCCGTAGGCAAGCTTGCCTGCGCGGCGCGCCAGACCGAGCATTCTCAGTACAGGATCATTCGCCATGTGCCCCCTCCTGTTCCATCTGCTGCTCGAGCTGGTCATAGACCGTTTCGGGCACGGTGACGCCGAGCGCGCGCTCGATGGCGCGGCTCTTGCGTGCCTTTTTCAGGCATTCCGGTCTGCCGCACAGATATGCGCCGCGGCCGGGTGCCTTTCCCTTGAAATCGAGCGTGATCTCGCCCTCGGGCGAGCGCACGACGCGGATCAGCTCCCGTTTCGGGAACATTTCACGGCAGCCAAGGCACTGCCGCATGGGAACCTTCTTTTGTACCATATTCTGCCGCACCTCCGCTTACTTATTCAGCCTGCGGCTCGGTCTGCGGCTCCTCGGCCGGTTCTGCTTCCGGCTCAGCCTGTGCCTGAGACTGCGGCGCGATGTCGATCTTGCAGCCGGTCAGCTTGGCAGCGAGGCGGGCGTTCTGGCCCTCCTTGCCGATCGCAAGAGACAGCTGATCGTCCGGAACGATAACGCGGCAGGACTTGCCGTCTGCCTGCATGGAAGCGGAGATGACGTCCGCCGGTGCGAGCGCTGCGGATACGAAGGTTGCCGTATCCTCGTTCCACTTGATGATGTCGATCTTCTCGCCGTTCAGCTCTGCGGTGATGTTGGAAACACGCGCGCCGCGGGTACCGACGCATGCGCCGATCGGATCAACGTTCTCGTCGTGCGAGGTAACGGCGATCTTGGTGCGGTTGCCTGCCTCACGGGCGATGGACTTGACCTCGACAACGCCGGAATGGATCTCCGGTACCTCGAGCTCGAACAGGCGCTTGACCAGACCCGGATGGGTACGGGAAACGACGACCTGCACACCGCGCGTGCCGCGGCGAACCTCGATGAGGTAAACCTTGATGTGCTGACCCTCGACGAGCGTCTCGCCGCGGACCTGCTCGGAAGCCGCGAGGACTGCCTCGCTCTTCTCGCCGCCGGAAACAACGTCCAGATAAGCGCTGCCGCTGCGCGGATCGATGCGCGCGACCGTGCCGTTCAGAATCTCGTGCTCCTTGCTCTCGAACTCGGAGATGACCATGCCGCGCTCTGCCTCGCGGATGCCCTGAATGATGACCTGCTTTGCGGTCTGGGCAGCGATGCGGCCGAACGACTTGGTCGGGATGTCGATGTCGATGATGTCGCCGACCTGCGGATTTACCTTGTAATCGGCAGCCTCCTCGAGGGTGATCTCCTCGTAGGGCTCATAGAGGTCCTCCGTGCGGACGACCGTCTTGCGCACGTACATGCGGATGGTCTTTTCCTCGCGGTTCGGCTCGACATAAACGTTGTCGGTCATGCCGTCGTTATCGCGCTTGTAAGCGGTGATGAGTGCCTGACCTACGCGGTCGAGCATGTAGTCCACCGGGATGCCCTTCTCTTTTTCGAGCTGTTCCAGGGCGTCAAAAAATTCTGCGTTCACCATTTTTTCCAATCCAACTCCTTTTTATATCTCGACCGCGAGACGAACCGCGGCAATGTCCTTCGGCTCAAATACGATGCGCTCGCCGCCGATGTCGAGCGTTACTGCGCCGTCGTCGTAGCCTGCGAGCGTGCCCTCGACCTGCTTTGCGCCGTTCAGCGCCTTGTACAGACCGACCTCGACCGTCTGTCCCATGAAGGCCTCGAAGTGCTCGGGGCGCTTGAGACGACGGGAAAGGCCCGCCGAGGATACGCACAGCGTGTAGGACGGCATATCGTCAAATTCCTTTGCGTCCAGCATGGGGTCAAGCGCGCGGGAGACCTGCTCGCACTGGTCGATATTCACGCCCTCCGGGTGGTCCACGGTGACGGTCAGCATGTACTGTCCGCCCTCTTTTTCAAATTCTACATCCCACAGAGAAACGCCGGCCTGTTCGCACAGGGGTCTGACCAGCTCTTCCACGCGGGCGACGATCTGCTTTGCCTGCAAAGCCGTCCCTCCTTCGGTTATCGAAAAATTTTGTATAAGCAAAACGTAAGGAGTGGCACTTGGCCACTCCCTACGGTTACTTTCATTCTTACATTGATAGTATATCACGGTTCCCACGCTATTGCAAGCTTTTTCAAAAGAAAACCATGGATTTCCGCCGTTAAAATGCACAAAATCGGACATGCAGGCGGCGAAAACGTGTCTGCGCGATATTTCTGCCCGGTCACTTCGGGTCGGTTACGATCTTGATCTTGGCGGTAACGGCTTTTGTCGCGGTAAAGGTGAGGTGGTAATCACCGGAAGCCGGTGCCGTCATGCGCCGGGTCTGCTCCTCGGTAATGCCATAGGTAAAGCCGCAGCCTTTGGAGCACTGCAAGGAAAGAGTAAATTTCGCGCCATCCGGGGTGGTATCCATCGCTCTTACGTCAATGATGGTCCCCTTCGTGATGATAGGCCCCCACTCCGGCAAAGTCACGGTTCCTCCTGCCGGAATGGTCACAACGTATTCATTGGACGCGCCCTGCGGCGGAATCTGTCCGTCAATCCGTGTCACACCTTCTCCCGGAGGAAGGATGTTACGGCCTGTATTCTCATAGACAGTATCATTATTGGTCTGAAACAGCGGTGCATCTGCCGCTGCGGCGAGCATGCCGCCAAAGCAGAGTACTGCAAGCAATGCACTGAGTGTCTTTTTGAATAACTTTTTCATATTTGTCCCTCCTCACCTTGATATAGTCTGCCATCGTACCTTTCTATATCTTTATTATACCAGAAAGTCTTTTCCCATCAATTCGCGTAAATCACAAATATTGTATATTATTCTGTGTATGATGCACAGTTTCGTGTTAATTTTACGTTAATATCTTGGTATTTAACTTTATTTTCCTGTTGAAGGCAAAAGAAAAAGGTTATCCAATAAGCACGCTACTGGATAACCTTTTTGAAAATCATTTTTTCCCGAGCCTGCGCTCAGGTCGAGTCGTCAGTATTCCGTCAGGAATTACTTAACCAGCTCGATGATTGCCATCTCTGCGCAGTCGCCGCGGCGAGGACCGATCTTTACGATACGGGTGTAGCCACCGTTACGGTTAGCGTACTCCGGAGCGATCTCAGAGAACAGCTTAGCAACAACTGCTTCCTTGGTGACGTAAGCCATAGCCTGACGACGGGAAGCCAGAGTGTTCTTCTTGCCGAGGGTAATCATCTTCTCGGTCATCGGGCCTACTTCCTTAGCGCGAGCGAGGGTGGTCTCAACCTTGCCGTTCTCCAGCAGGTAGGTTACCAGCGCACGCAGCATAGCCTTACGATGGTCAGTAGGACGGCCGAGCTTGCGATTGTTAGCCATTCGTGTTTACCTCCAAATTAAAGTAAAAGCGGCGGCGCGGTAAAACGTACCGCCGCGTCAGTTCAGTTACAGTGCCTCACGGCACACAGTTTGTCCGTTTTCGGTAATCAAGCAGTTTCGTTCACAGCGAGGAAGAAGCGCGCGCCTCGTACTAAGGTACTGGGACGTGTTTCTGACGAAGCTGTGGGCGAAAGTACGAAGATTACTCCTCGGACTTTGCAAGATGCAGGCCCATAGCCTCCAGCTTGCCGATGACCTCTTCCAGGGACTTGCGGCCCAGGTTACGAACCTTCATCATGTCCTCCTCAGAGGTGTTGATGAGGTCCTCAACCGTGTTGATGCCTGCGCGCTTGAGGCAGTTGAAGGAACGAACGGAGAAGTCCAGCTCCTCGATCGTCATTTCAAGCACCTTATCGTGCTGCGCTTCAGCCTTTTCAACAACGGTGGACTTGGAGCCGATCTCCTCGGACAGGTCTACGAACAGATCGAGGTGGTCGCGGAGAACCTTTGCGCCGAGCGATACAGCATCGCGGGCGGTGATGGTTCCATCGGTCCAGATCTCGAGCGTCAGCTTATCATAGTCGGTCAGATCGCGGACACGGGTGTTTTCTACCGTGTAGTTGACCTTGTAGACCGGCGTGTAGATCGAATCCACCGGAATGACGCCGATGGAGGTCTGATGCTGCTTGTTCTTCTCAGCCGGAACGTAGCCGCGGCCGGAAGTCATCGTGATCTCCATGGACAGGCGAGCATCGCTCATCAGAGTAGCGATGTGCAGGTCAGGATTCAGGATCTCGACCTCGCCGTCAGCGTGGATGTCACCGGCCTTGACTTCGCCCTCGCCGGCAGCCTCGATGTAGACCGTCTTGGGGCCGTCGCAGTGCAGCTTGGCAATGATGCCCTTAACGTTCAGCACGATCTCGGTGACGTCTTCCTTAACGCCCGGGATGGTGGAGAACTCGTGCTGCACGCCTGCAATCTTGATGCTGGACGCTGCCGTACCCGGCAGAGAAGACAGCAGAATGCGGCGCAGGGAGTTGCCCAGCGTGGTGCCATATCCGCGCTCCAGCGGCTCTACGACGAACTTGCCGTAGGAACCGTCCTCAGCGAGCTGCTCACAGTCAATACGCGGTTTTTCGATTTCGATCATGTGGTACCCTCCTTCACGTTGGTTGGAAACTCTAAGCGGAACAGACGCAGCAGACGCCACGCCCGTTCCAAAAGCGAGGGTCTATTATTTCGAGTACAGCTCGACGATGAGGTGCTCAGCAACTTCATAGTCGATGTCGTCACGTGCCGGCATCGCTACAACCTTGCCCTCGAAAGCATCGTTAGCCTTCTCGATCCACTTCGGGCAAGCCTTCTTGCCGTTTTCCTCGAGCAGAGACTTGAACTTGGTGGTGGTGCGGGACTTCTCGCAAACTGCAACTACGTCGCCCGGCTTAACCTGGAAGGACGGGATGTTGACGCGCTTGCCGTTTACGGTGAAGTGACCGTGGTTAACGAGCTGACGAGCTTCGCGGCGGGTGTTAGCAAAGCCCATGCGGAAAACTACGTTGTCGAGACGGCGCTCGAGCTCCTGGAGCAGGATCTCACCGGTGATGCCCTGCTTGCGCTCAGCCTTCTCGTAGTAGTGATGGAACTGCTTCTCGAGAACGCCGTAGATAAACTTTACCTTCTGCTTCTCGTTGAGCTGCATGCCGTACTCAGACTGCTTGCGGCGAGTCTGCTTGGGCTGGCGCTTGGTAGACTTGGAGTAACCAAGTACCGCCGGGGAAAGACCAAGCGTCTTGCAACGCTTGAGAACGGGCTGGGTATTCTTAGCCATTTATTGGTTTCCTCCTTCTATTATACGCGACGACGCTTCGGCGGGCGGCAGCCGTTGTGCGGGATCGGGGTTACGTCCTTGATCATGGTAACCTCGAGGCCAGCGGCCTGCAGTGCACGGATAGCAGCCTCACGGCCGGAACCCGGGCCCTTAACATATACTTCTACGGTCTTCAGGCCGTGCTCCATAGCAGCAGCGGCAGCGGTCTCAGCCGCGGTCTGAGCTGCGAACGGAGTGGACTTACGAGAACCACGGAAGCCCATCTCGCCGGAGGAAGCCCAGGAAATAGCGTTGCCGTTCAGGTCGGTAATCGTAACGATAGTGTTGTTGAAAGAGGAACGGATGTGAGCCGCGCCCTTCTCGATGTTCTTGCGCTCGCGGCGACGAGTACGGGTCGCTGCGCCCTTCTTCTGTACCTTAGCCATTTATACGTTCCCCTCCTTACTTCTTCTTG
>CAVIRF010000052.1:0-12508 GCA_963645185.1 Coprococcus eutactus
GCCATCTCGGCCTCGACGATCTCCTTGCCGTCAGCAGCGGTGTTAGCCAGCGGCTTCTCGGAGAATACCGGCTTGCCAGCCTTGATCGCTGCGAGGACCGGACCCTTGTGGAACTGACCCGGGGTGGTAACGACAACTGCGTTTACGTCGGGATCGTTGATCGCTTCGTTGAAGTCGGTGTAGATCTTGGTGCCGGCGCCAGCGATCTCAGCGCCCTTCTTTGCGCCCTCCTCGAATACGTCGCATACAGCAACGATCTTCGCGCCGCGGATGCGGTTCTGGATACGCTCAATGTGCTCGCGGCCGATCATACCGCAGCCAATCAGTGCAATGTTCAGGTTTTCCATAATAAGTTCCTCCTTGAAATAGGTAGATATGAAATGTAAGATGAAGTGTTTTTGATTTGTCCTGTCAGTCTGTGTTACATGCACGCCTGCTTGTCTTTCCACTCGCGTGGTCGCTTGCGTGCATTTCGCTTTTCATTTGACGAGATGATTATAACGCTGCGTTCACGAGAACGCAAGAGGAAATTTCGAAAAATTTCAAAAAAATTTTTGCGATCCGGGCAGTGTGAGCACGGAAAAGTGTCACACTGCCGCCGCCGCATAGGGAAAAGAGAGAAAAATGGTTTATGCTGCGATGCCGAGGGGAGAGAAGAATACATAGATGGCAACCGCAAGGATAAGACCGATGATGGATACGATGTGGCGATACTTCCACGGGGTCAGATCGACCGCGCCGACGTCGTGGATCTCGTACTCCTCAGCCGGGTGATACTTGTTCAGATACCACATGATGAGCAGCTCGATCGGGAACAGAACAGCCATTGCGTACAGATAGTGGATGGGGTTCGTGCTGCCCGGGTAGCAGGGCTTGAGGAGCAGGAACGCACCGTAGCATACAACGTGGAAGATGGTGATGACCTTCGGCATGTACTTCGGGATGCGCTTGAACATGAAGATGCCGAGGATGGTGCACAGTACCGGCAGGGAAACGAACTGGCTCATGGAGTTCAGGAAGGTGGTGATGCCGCCGGCGTACATAACGAACGGAGCGATAACGATCGCAACACAGCCTGCGATGGTGCCGTAGATCTTGCCGACCTTAACGCACTTGGTGTCCGAAGCCTTCGGATTGATGGAAGAGCGGTACAGGTCGAGGGTGAACATAGTGGAAGCGGAGTTCAGAACCGAGTTGAACGAGGACAGGATCGCGCCGAACATAACAGCTGCAAAGAAGCCCATGACCGGCTTCGGAACGATCTCAGAGATGAGCGCCGGATAAGCGAAGTCGATCGCGGAGGAGCCTGCTGCTGCGAGCTTGTCCTGAATGGACGGCAGGTAGAAAGCGATGACGCCCGGAATTACGAGGTACAGAGGGCCGAGGCACTTGAGGAAGCCGCAGAAAATAGCGCCCTTCTGGCCTTCCTTGAGGCTCTTTGCTGCGAGAGCACGCTGAACAAAGGACTGGTTGGTGCACCACCAGTACAGGTTGTTGAAGAACATACCGGTGATGATCAGCGGCCACGGAACTTCCGGTTCCGGTGCGTTCCATGCGTTGATCGCGTTCATTTTGGCCGGATCAGCCTCGATCATGTACTTTACGCCGTCCATGATGCCGTGACCGCCGGTTGCAGCGGACAGAGCCGCGAAGCCGAGGAACGGGATCATCAGACCGCCGATGATCAGGCCGATACCGTTAATGGTATCCGAAACAGCAACTGCCTTCAGGCCGCCGAAGATAGCGTAGCAGCCGCCGATGATGCCGATGATAACACAGAGGATCGCAACAGCCATAAACTTGCTGGTGCCGAGGATGCCGGAGATGTCAAAGATCTGCTCGAAAACAACAGCGCCCGAGTAGAGGATGACCGGCAGGTTGAGGATGGAATACATAACGACGATTACGAGCGAGAACATCGTCTTGGTGCCTCGGCCGTAGCGCTCTTCCATCAGAGACGGAATGGTCATGGCACCCATTTTGAGGTACTTCGGAAGGAAGTAGTACGCCAGAACCAGCAGAGTGAACATCGAGCCGACCTCCCAGGCGATCGGGCCCATGTTGGTTTTCCAGCTCTGGCCGTTCAGACCGACGAGCTGTTCTGCGGAAAGGTTGGTCAGCAGCAGGGAACCTGCGATGACCACGCCGGGAAGTCCGCGTCCTGCGAGGAAGTAGCCTTCGGCGGTGTCGAGCTGTTCGTCGCGTGTTTTCCATGCGGAAATGATGGCGACGAGGGCGGTGAACAGTACAAACGATATGCCTGTCCATGCGAGCGAGGAGAAGAATGTCATTTGGATAACCCCCATATCATTGATGTTTTGCGTTCTCGTGAACGCTATCCCTCTAAAACAATCCCCGAACAATGTTTCCGGCACGTTCTCCCTTGCACCGGACCGCTTGTTTTTGTGGGGATTTGTTTTGATGGGTATAGATTATCACGTTTATTTTCGGTTTGCAAGAGGGAAAAGTGCATTTAATTTAAATTTAGAAATTGCAACAAAAAACAGGGGCGCTTTTTGTAGAAAAAATCGGCGTGCAGCGAAAAAATGCGTGCATTTGCGTGCAATACGATATGGATAATGCCCAAAGGAAGAGGGCTGACGTTGTACACTATGTTGCAAATGACGAAAATGGAGGAAAATGACAGGCCGTGCAATTGACAAAAATGTACGTAAAACCGGAAAATACATCAAAAATGCACGAATACATTTAAAATAGTATGCGTGTGCGGTAACACAGGGGGCGTAGGGTAACAGCTTTATAAAAATGCGTGCATTTTTTCAAAAAAGCATTGCAAGCTGCGTGCATTGTGGTATACTATAAGCAGAAAGAAAAAACAGCAGGAGGAAAACACCATGGCGGTCACCGCTCAACAGATCGCGGATCTTGCAGGAGTATCACGCGGCACAGTGGATCGCGCGCTGCACAACAGAGGCCGCGTCAGCCCGGAAGTAAAAGAAAAAATACAGAAAATTGCACTGGAACTCGGCTACAAGCCGAATCTGATCGGACAGGCGCTCGTGCGCTCCAAGCAGGATTTCAAGCTCGGCGTGATCCTTCAGTCCACCGAAACCCCGACGATGCAGATCGTGCGTGCAGGCGTGCAGCGTGCCGCAGAGGAGCTCGCAGGCTCGGGCGTCGAAGTCGTTCTTCGCGATTTTCAGGGACTGGATACCGAACTGATGCTCGAATATATAGAAGAGCTTGTCTCGGAAGGCGTGCAGGGCATCGCGCTTTCTCCGGATACCGCGCCGGAGGTGCGGCAGTGCATTGACGAACTGCACGCACAGGGCATTCCGGTCATTACATTAAATGCCGATGCGCCGGGCAGCAAGCGTCTGTGCTTTATCGGCATGGACAACTACCGCGCCGGTCAGACGGCGGCGTGCCTGCTGCGGCTGATGCTTCCCGAGGGCGGAAAAGTGCTTCCGCTCGCCGGACATCTGAACAATACCGCGCACAACAACCGCCTGAACGGCTTTCTGGATGCGATAAAGGCAGAAAACACGCTCAATATCAGCACACTGGCGTTTCAGCCGTGCTTCGACCGCGACGACTATTCTCATGAGATCACGCAGCACGCACTGCGTGCAAATCCCGATCTTGCGGCAATCTACGTTGCGTCCAACGGCCAGAAGGGCGTATGTCAGGCGATCGAGGAGGAAGGCCTCAAGGGCCGCGTGAAGGTCGTGGCGTTCGACCTGAACGAGCTGAACATGGAGCTTTTGCAGTCGGACAGCCTGAGCTTTGTGCTCGATCAGGAGGCGTTCGAGCAGGGCTACCGTCCGCCATTCCTGCTGTATGAATACCTTCTGCACAAGAAAAAGCCGGAAAAAGAGCTGCTTTACACGGATATTGCCATCCGTACCAAGTACAACAGCGATATGGCGCTCGTCTGCACGACCATGCAGAACGGACTTTGAGACTGTCGCGAAAAAGGTGCGTGCACCGAACGCTGAGCGTTTCAGTACACGCACCTTTTCTGCTGTTATTTTGTCAGCCATCATGCAGCCAGAGCGACTGCCGCAGATCGACATGCGTTTCATCCTTGAAGGCGACGCCTTCCGCACGGAGCAGATCAGCCTGCTCGGGCCATCCCGGCGCGATGCGCCCGGCATGATTGACGACGCGGTGGCAGGGGAAACGGCCGTAGTATTCTGCGTGCGAAAGCACGCGCGCCACCAGACGTGCATTTTTCGGCCGCCCGATCATGCACGCGAGCTGTCCGTAGGTCGTGACCGACCCGGCAGGAATCTCCTCAACGACAGACAGCACCTGCCACGCAAAGTCATCGTTCAATCTGGTTCCGTTCATGCTGCGCCTCCTTTTCCTTTATTATAGTATAGCACATTTCGCAGCGCGCGAAAAGCGAGCTGTTTTTTCGACAGAAAATAGACTTTTGCCGCAGCATGTAGTATAATGAAAGAAAAACGAGCAGAGAAGGGAAAAGCATGACGATTTTGAACTGTGACTGCGGATACGAGATCTACATTATGGACGAGACCGAGGCGACCGCATGGCAGTGCGACCGCTGCGGACAGTGGTACGATTTCTTCGGCGTCAAGGTAACGCCGCCGTCCGAGCGCAAGCAGGAGAAAAATCCGAACCTCGTCAACTGGAGTGCAGGCGAAGAGCTGTAACGACAAAAACTTAAAAAAGTAACAGGAATGTAACCTTCATTCCTGTTACTTGATGCTATAATAAGCAAAGGAAAAGCAGGACGCGGCGAAAAGCGGCGTCGGACAGCCTGTTATGGAAATGAATTCTAAAATGGGCGAGCTCCGCGTAAAATACAGACAGCATTACCGGGGCTGTAAAAAGGCAGGAAGGGAAGAGTTAAAAATGGCATATGGTACGGCGAACAGCTATGCACGGCCTCGCCGCCGCCGTCGAAAACGCAAGAGCCACTATGGCGTACTGGTACTGGTGATCGTGCTCCTGATCGCGCTCATTGTGCTCGCGGTCAAGCTGGTGACGACAGCGGTCAGTGCGGTGTTCGGCAGGAGCGGAACCCACGAGATCGTTTATCAGGTGGACAACAAGCTCGGCTACTGCGACGGAAAGACGTTCGACCTCGAGGCCGCGCCTTACCGCGACCAGAGCGGCAATCTGTTCGCGCCGCTCCAGTCTCTGTGCGACGAGCTGGACATCGATCTGACATGGGACGAGAGCACGAAGAGCGGCACGGCCGTCTGGAACAAGCAGACCGCCGAGATCAAGGCTTCGAGCACCAAGGTGCAGATGGGCGAGGAGAGCAAGAACATGGCGGCCGCGCCTTCGGTGAAGGACGGCGTCGTTTTCATCCCGGCGAAGGATTTCTGCGCGGCGTTCTCGTGGAAGACCACTGAGACCGCCGAGGAGCAGGGAGATCTGCTCATCATCTCGCAGAAGGACGACGAGCTGACCGAGGACGCGATCAAGCAGATCACGGACGACGTAACGAATGTTCTCGGCCCGTCCGAAAAGCAGATCACGAGCGACAGCATCCTCATGCGCACTGACTCGGACAAGGCGCTCGTTTCCGGCGAGACCAAGACCATGGCGGCTGACGGCGAAAAGCTGGGTGAGGGCGTCATGGAGCAGAACGGCACGAAATACGTTCCACTGAAGGCGGCGATGACCGCGCTCGGCGGCACGGCGGAGTTCGACGGCAACAAGACATGGACGGTAAAGTATAATGATACCGAGTCCACGGTCACGACGAACGGCAAGTTCAAGATTGGCGGCAAGCGCGTCAAGGGCGACGACATCACGGTCTGGCTCGACGAGGAGAAGGATCGCTTCTACGTTTCCGCTCCGGCGCTCGCGCAGATCATCGGCAGATACTACACCGATCTTGGCGACGGCGCGTTCGCGTTCACGACGCTCTCGCTGGACGGTCTGGACAGCCAGAAAACCTACCTCGACTCGCTGCGCAGCAGCCTGAGCGACGCGGTGGACGGCGACATTCCGGAAGCGGATGTTTACATCGCGCTGACGTTTGACGACGGCCCGACCGGCAAGAGCGACAGCTATCCGAACGGCCTGACGAACTACCTGCTCGACGGACTCAAGGAGCGCGGCGCAAAGGCGACCTTCCTCATGGTCGGCGAGCGCGTTTCCGAGGTTTCGGACGTCCTGCCGCGCATGGTGAACGAGGGCCACGAGCTCGGCAACCACACGATGAACCATCCGATGAGCCATCTGACCGGTCTGGACGAGGACGGCATCCGCAGCCAGATCAACGACGCGACCGAAGCGATCAAGGCGATCGCAGGCCAGCCGCCGCAGGTACTGCGTCCGGTCGGCGGCGGCGTCAACGACACCGTCAAGGCAGTCGCGAAGGAGCTCGGCTACCCGATCATCAACTGGAGCGTGGACACCGAGGACTGGAAATACCGCAACGCGGAGCATGTCAAGCAGGTCATCGTTGAGCAGGCAGGCGACGGCGACGTCGTGCTGATGCACGATCTGTACCCGACTTCGGTGCAGGGCGCACTTGACGCGATCGATGAGCTCCAGAAGAGCACGGACAAGACCTACGCCTTCGTCACGGTATCGCAGCTCGCCGCAATTCACGGCATTACGCTTGAACCGGGCGTTGTCTACAACGGCCTGAGCGACAAGGTCGCGCAGGAGATCAAGGACGGCACGTATTCTCCGGCAGAGTTTACCTAAAAGAAAAACCTCCGATGCACCGGGAAACGGTGTGTCGGAGGTTCTTTTATTTGAGGGAAAGACGCGCTCAGAAGCGGAAGTTCGGGAAATACTTTTGAACGAAGTCGATGTGCTTCACGCGGAAGGTTTTGCCGTCGAGATACTGGAGCGCACCGGCGTCGCTCTCGAAGGCGAAGGTCAGCTCATACGAATAGAGCAGCTGGCCGGTCTCGCCGCAGGCGCGGTTGCGGTCGCCGCGGCCGTACTTGCCGTCGCCGAGCAGCGGACAGCCGATCGAGGCCATGTGCGCGCGGATCTGATGGGTGCGGCCGGTGAGCAGAGTGCACTCGACGAGCGAGAGCTCTCTGGTCGAGGCGAGCGTGCGGTAGATGGTCTTTGCGGTCTTTGCGCCCGGGACCGGACGGTCGTGCAGCGTGACCTGCTTGCGCTTTTCGTCGCGCCGCAGGAAATTCTCGATGCGGCCCTTGGGGGGATTGGGGCGGCCGAGCACGACGCACAGATATTTCTTTTTCAGCTCATGTTCTTTGATCTTGTCGTTCAGGATGCGCAGCGCCTCGGCGGTTTTCGCCGCGATGACGATGCCGCCGGTGTTGCGGTCGATGCGGTTGCACAGGGCAGGGGCGAACGACGCCGCGTCGTCCGGGTTCCACGCGCCCGACTGATAGAGGTAGGCCTGAATGTGCGCGATGAGGGTGTCGCTGTCGCCCTTTTCATCCGCGTGCACGACCATGCCCGGCGCCTTGTCCGCGAGCAGGATGTTCTCGTCCTCGTAGACCACGGTCAGGCGCGGCGTTTTGATGCGGCGGAACGCCTCCTCCTCGCGCACCTCTTCAAAGTATTCGTCGTTGATGTAGAGCTGCACCTTGTCGCCCTCGGCAAGGCGGCAGGCGGCCTCGGTGCGCTTGCCGTTGAGCTTGATGCGCTTGAGGCGCAGGTACTTGTGCATCATGCCGCCCGACAGCCGCGGCACGGCTTTTTCTAAAAATTTATTCAGGCGTTGCCCACTGTCGTTTTTTGTGATATAATATTCTCTCAAAGTAAAGTCCCTTTTCTGGCGTGTAGTTATCGTTTCTATAGTATAACGTATTTTGCGCAGAAAGGGAAGGGCGGCGGCAAAACAATAAAATACGGTTTTGCTGTAAAAATCAGTTGACAAAGAATGATTGATTGTAGTATACTGTTTTAGTACCATGTGAGGTTGACATGAAGATTGAGTTAAAAAAGCTGAATGCGCTGCAGCATGCTGTCATTCCGTTTTCTGAGGTCATCGACCTGAAGGAAGAGAAAATGTACGGCAAAAATCCTTTTCAGAGTCCCGTCTATGTGGAAGGCGAGGTATCGAATGAGAGCGGCGTGTTACGCCTGAAGGGCAGCATCAGGACCGTGTACTCCACCGAGTGCGCGCGCTGTCTGAAACCGCTCGACATTCCGCTGGAAGCGGAAGCTGACATGATCCTGTCCGACGACCCTGAGGCGGAGGAAGAGGATGATCTTTTCGTGCTGACCGGCGACAGCGTGGATCCTGCGGACGTACTTGTGCCGGCATTGATCCTGCAGGTACAGATGACTTATCTGTGCAAAGAGGACTGCAAAGGCCTCTGTCCGCACTGCGGCGCAGACCGTAACGTGACCGAATGCGACTGCGAAAGCAAGCAGATCGATCCTCGTTTTGCCGCGCTGCGCGCCCTGCTCGATAACGACAAGGGCAACTGATTATTGTTTTCATTTTATTTTAACAAGATTTGAGTAGGAGGTGTATCCACCATGGCAGTACCTAAGAGAAAAATTTCTAAGGCACGTCGCGATAAGCGTCGTAACTCCCACTGGAAGCTGGACCTGCCCGGCATGAGCAAGTGCCCGAAGTGCGGCGAGATGAAGCTGGCGCACAGAATGTGCAAGGCTTGCGGCTATTACAATGGCCGTGAGGTTGTCGCCGTTAAGGAAGCGTAAGGCTCAAACAGAACAAAAAGAATGGGGAAGGCGCACGCTTTCCTCATTTTTTTTGAAAAAATCCTGTATGATAAGCAGGAGATTTAACACAGATTTGATTGCAATTTTTCTGCAAATGACTTAAACTGACCTTGAGGGAGGGAAAACCTATGGCAAAACCTATCGTTGCGATCGTCGGCCGACCGAACGTCGGCAAATCGCAGCTTTTCAACCGTCTGGCCGGCAAGCGCCTGTCCATCGTCGAGGACACGCCGGGCGTTACGCGCGACCGCCTGTATGCGGACAGCGACTGGCGCGGCCGTGATTTCACCGTGATCGACACCGGCGGCATCGAGCCGTCCAACGACAACGAGATCTTACAGTTCATGCGCCTTCAGGCGGAGACCGCGATCTCGCATGCGGACGTCATCATCCTTATCACCGACCTGCACACCGGCGTCACCGCAGCCGATCAGGACGTAGCGTCCATGCTGCTGCGCTCGGGCAAGCCGATCGTGCTCGCGGTCAACAAGTGCGACAAGCCGGGCGATCCTCCGGCGGAGTTTTACGAGTTCTACAACCTCGGTCTGGGCGAGCCGTTCGGCATCTCCGCTCTGCACGGCTACGGCGTGGGCGAGCTGCTCGACGCGGCCTACGAGCATTTCCCGGCAGCGGACGAGGAGGAAGAGGACAGCGAGCGCATCCGCGTTGCGCTGATCGGCAAGCCGAACGTCGGCAAGTCCAGCCTGCTCAACCGCGTGCTGGGCGAGGAGCGCGTTATCGTCTCGAACGTCGCCGGTACAACGCGCGACAGCGTAGACGCTGACGTAGACAACGCGCACGGAAAGTTCACCTTCATCGACACCGCCGGTATCCGCAAAAAGAGCAAGGTGGACGAGAAAATCGAGAAGTTCTCGGTCATGCGTTCGCTGCTCGCGGTCGAGCGCGCGGATGTCTGCGTCATCATGATCGACGCGACTGAGGGCGTCACCGAGCAGGACACCAAGGTCGCCGGTGAGGCGCACAACGCCGGCAAGGCGTGCATCATCGTCGTCAACAAGTGGGATCTGGTCGAGAAGGACGGCTCCACCATGAAGGAGTACACGCTCCGCGTGCGCGAGGGCCTGGCCTACATGCCGTATGCGCCCGTGCTGTTCATCTCCGCGCAGACCGGTCAGCGCGTGGACAAGCTGTTCGCGCTCATCCATGAGGTCTACGAGCAGAACCACATGCGCATCCCGACCGGCCGCCTGAACGCCATTCTGGCCGAAGCGACGGCGCGCGTACAGCCGCCTACCGACAAGGGCCGCCGCCTGCGCATCTTCTACATGACGCAGGCCTCCACCTGTCCGCCGACCTTCGTCTGCTTCTGCAACGATGCGCGTCTGTTCCACTTCTCGTATCAGCGCTATCTGGAAAACCAGATCCGCGAGGTGTTCGGCCTGACCGGCACGCCGGTTCGCATGGTCGTGCGCGAGCGCGGCGACAAGGGATAACCGTGCACTGCCCGAAAAATTAAATTCTGGGGGAAAACGTCATGACACTTACGCATTTTGCGATCATTGCGGTCTGCGCGTATCTGCTCGGTTCGCTGAGCTTTGCGATCATCGTCAGCAAGCTGACACTCGGCAAGGATATCAGAAATTACGGAAGCGGAAATGCAGGTCTGACCAACGCATACCGCACCATGGGCGCGAAAAAGACGCTGCTCGTGCTGCTCGGCGACATCGCCAAGGGCGCGGCGGCGGTATCGATCGGCATGGTGCTCGCCGGTCCGGTCGGCAAGCTGACGGCCGGCATCTTCGTCATCCTCGGCCACATGTTTCCGCTGTACTTCGGCTTCAAGGGCGGCAAGGGCGTGCTCGTCGGCGCGGTCATGCTCGCGTTTTTTGACTGGCGCGTGTTCGGCATCGCCTTTCTGCTGTTCCTGCTGTCGGTCATTGTGACCAAATGGATCTCGCTCGGCTCCATCTTGGGCGCGATCAGCTTTCCCATCACTACCTGGGTATTCTATCACGACCCGGTGCTGACCGCGATGGCGTTCGGCATGGCGGCGGTCGTCGTATTCATGCACCGCTCGAACATCGGACGCATCATCCACGGAAAGGAAAACAAATTTTCCTTCAAGAGCAAGAAAACCATGTCTGACTGAGAGGAGAACGCAAAATGAAGGTTTTTGTACTGGGAACCGGCGGCTGGGGCATCGCGCTGGCGATGCTGCTGCATCAGAACGGCCATGAGGTGACCTCGTGGACCTATCAGCAGGCGGAATGCGACCTGCTGCACCGCGAACGCTGCAACGAAAAGCTGCTGCCGGGCGTTATCATCCCGGACGGCATCGAGATCACGACCGACATGTCGGGCGCGGCGGATGCGGATCTCGTCGTGCTCGCGGTCCCGTCGTTCGCGGTCGCGTCCACGGCGGAAAAGCTCGCGGCCATCGTAAAGCCGGGGACCGTACTGGTGAACGTCGGCAAGGGCCTTGACAGCAAACATGGCTACTGCCGCTTTTCCGAGACCATCACGCGCGCGGTAGACGGCAGAAATCCGGTCGTTGCGCTGACCGGCCCGACGCACGCGGAGGAGGTCGCGCGCGGCATCCCGACCGCGATCGTTGCGGCGTCTGAGAGCCGCGCGGCTGCAGAGCTGACGCAGGAAGCGTTCATGAACGACACGAATTTCCGCGTTTACACCTCGTCCGACATCATCGGCTGCGAGCTCGGCGGCGCGTTCAAGAACATCATTGCGCTCGGCGCCGGCATTTCGGATGGTCTGGGTCTGGGCGACAACTCCAAGGCGGCGTTTATGACGCGCGGCCTGACCGAGATCGCCCGTCTGGGCGTCAAGCTCGGCGCGAAGCAGGAGACTTTCGCCGGTCTGTCCGGCGTGGGCGACCTCATCGTCACCTGCTGCTCGATGCACTCGCGCAACCGCCGCGCCGGTATCCTGATCGGCAAGGGCGCGACCGCCGAGGAGGCCATGAAGGAGATCGGCGCAACGGTCGAGGGCTACTACGCGACCGAGGCAGGCTATCACCTTGCCAAGCAGCAGGGCGTTTCCATGCCGATCACCGAGGCGATGTACGGCGTGCTGTACGGCGGCATGTCGGCGAAGGACGGCATCAAGCTGCTGCTCGGCCGTCCGCGCAAGGGCGAGCATGAGGAAGTGTGGCTCGGCTGAGGCCTTCGCCCTTCTAAGGGGGACGCTGTCCCCCTTAGATACGCCCCCGGTTCCTTGCGAAACCGGGGGCGATAACCCCCTCTCGTCCGCACAGCGGACGAGGCCGCGCCGCCGCGGCGCGGGCAGCGGTATAAAAGTCCGGCAGAGCTGGACTTTTATGGGGAATTTTATGCGGCGCACTGCGGTGCGCCTGCCCTGCCTGTTCCGGCTTTGCCGGAATACGGCAGGGGATTGCGCGTGCTCGGCACGCGCAGGGCACTCGGGAAATCCGGGTGCTTTTTTTCTTTTTTCTGGGGTAAAATCGGGGTGGGGGAATTGCACTCCGCGCCGGTTTTTGCTATAATATATTTCGTATGAGTATGGGCGAAAATCGCTGCTCATTTGCTATGGATCGTATCGGTATGCGCCGCAGGAGGGGCATACTGTTTTCAAATATATCCTTAAACAGGAGGAAAATTATCATGCTGAACAACATCAAGGGCTGCGCAGAGGCGCTGCGCGAGACCGCCCCCGAAATAGACATTCTGGTCAACGAGCCGATGCGCCGCCACACGACGTTTTCCATCGGCGGCCCGGCTGACCTTTTCATCCTGCCCAAGACGCGCAGGGAGCTGATCGGCGCGCTCGATGTGCTGCGCGCACAGGGCGTTCCGATGCTGCTGCTCGGCAACGGCTCGAACATTCTGGTCTCGGATGAGGGCGTGCGCGGCGCGGTCGTGTGCACCTCCGAGGTGGACGAGGT
>CAVIRF010000053.1:0-12054 GCA_963645185.1 Coprococcus eutactus
CAGCAGGACAAGCCGGGCGTTGTCGCGCACATCACCAAGGTGCTCAGCGACAAGGGCGTCAACATCGCCTTCATGCGCCTGTTCCGCGAGGCAAAGGGACACACCGCCTACACCATCGTCGAGTCGGACGGCCGCTTCCCCGAGGGCATCGAAGAGCCGCTCCGCGACAACCCGAACGTCCACGACGTCATGATCATCGAACCGTAAAGGAGGAGGGAACATCATGGATTTCAAAAATGCATCCGAGCTGCTTGCGCTGTGCACGCAGCAGCAGCTCCCCATCTCCGAGATCATGCGCCGCCGCGAATGCGAGCTGGGCGAGACCACGCGCGACGAGGTCACGCACCGCATGGCGCACGCGCTCGAGATCATGCGTGCCTCCGCGATGACGCCGCTCAAGACGCCCGTCAAGTCCATGGGCGGACTGATCGGCGGCGAGGCGAAAAAGCTCGCGCAGCACGACGCAAAGGGCCGCTCGATCTGCGGCGATGTGCTGCACAAGGCCGCCCAGTATGCGATAGCGGTGCTCGAGGTCAACGCCTCGATGGGCCTCATCGTCGCCGCGCCGACCGCAGGCAGCGCCGGTGTGCTGCCTGGCATGCTGTTCGCGCTTCAGGACTGCTACAAGATCTCGGACGAGCGCCTGATCGACGCGCTGTTCAACGCCGGCGCCATCGGCTACCTCGCCATGCGCAACGCGACCGTTGCCGGTGCGGTCGGCGGCTGTCAGGCAGAGATCGGCGTCGCGTCCGCCATGGCGGCGAGCGCTGCGGTCGAGCTGATGGGCGGCTCGCCCGGGCAGTGCCTTGACGCGGCGTCCACCGTGCTGATGAACATGCTTGGTCTGGTCTGCGACCCGGTCGGCGGTCTGGTCGAATATCCGTGCCAGAACCGCAACGCGGCAGGCGTGGCGAACGCCCTCGTTGCCGCAGAGCTCTCGCTCGCCGGTATCCGCCAGTTCATCCCGTTCGACGAAATGCTCGACACAATGTACGCTGTCGGCCGCCGCATTCCGATCGAGCTGCGCGAGACCGCTCTCGGCGGCTGCGCTACCACCCCGTCCGCCTGCGCAAAGTGCGGCTTATGTTCATAAGCAAGACCATATCGATACACTTATATACAGCTAAGGCCGGTCCCTCACATACTCCTCGGGAACGGCCTTTGGCTTTGCTGTCGGAAAAACGAAGTTTTTCGACAGATAAAGGGCGCTCATTCGAGCGCCCTTTATCTTTACTTGCAGAACTCGCTGCGGACTTCCATGTACTTGATGATCTCCTCTACTGCACCGTCAAAGCCGAGCACGCCGCTGTTGATCGAGATGTCATAGTTTCTCGCGTCGTACCAGTCGTGGCCCGTGTGGTGCTTGTAGTAGCGCGCACGGTAGTCGTCGATTTCAGCAATCTTCTTTCTGACCTCATGCTCCGGCAGAGAGTCGACCTTCATCGCCTGCTCCACGCAGAATTCCGGGTCGGCATGCACGAACACGCGCACAACGTCCGGACGGTTTCTGAGAATATAGTCCGCGCAGCGGCCGATGAGCACGCAGGAGCCCTGATCGGCAAGCCGCTCGATGATCTTGACCTGATAGGAGAACAGCGCCTCGTCCTTGAGGTAGTACTTGGAGGAGTCATTCGGCACCGGCATATCGCCGCGGTAACGGGCGCGCAGGCGCGAAATGAGGTTGCTCTTGAGGCGCTCGTCGGAGAACAGCATCGCGTTCACGCCGCTGTCCTCGGAGGCCATCGTGATGATCTCACGGTTGTAAAACGGGATGCCGAGCCTGTCCGCCAGCATCTTGCCTACCGTCTTGCCGCCCGAGCCGTACTGCCGGGCGATCGTAATGATATAAGGCTTCATAAAAACACCCCTCTTTTTCAAATTACTCGCCGAGATATGCCTTCTTGATCGAGTCGTCGTTCAGCAGATCGGAGGCCTTGCCGGTCTTGACGACCCTGCCGGTCTCGAGAACGTAGCCGCGGTCCGCGATGGACAGCGCCTTCTTTGCGTTCTGCTCGACCAGAAGAACGGTCGTGCCTGCCTTGGACACGTCCTCGATGATCTTAAAGATCTCGCCGACGAACAGCGGAGACAGACCCATCGACGGCTCGTCGAGCAGCAGGATGCGCGGCTTTGCCATCAGTGCGCGGCCCATCGCGAGCATCTGCTGCTCGCCGCCGGACAGCGTACCGGCCGCCTGACCCTTGCGCTCCTCCAGACGCGGAAAGCGCTGGTAGACCATTTTCAGCGACTCCGGGATCTCGCCTGCCGGACGGGTATACGCGCCCATGCGCAGGTTTTCCGCGACGGTCAGACCGGCGAACACGCGGCGTCCCTCCGGAACGTGGCTCATGCCGAGGCGCACGATGGCGTGGCCCGGCTTGTGGGTGATGTCCTTGCCCTCGAATGTGACCGTGCCGCCCTTGCTCGGCAGCAGGCCGGTGATGGTGTGCAGCGTGGTGGTCTTGCCTGCGCCGTTCGCGCCGATGAGCGCAACGACCTCGCCTTCGTTTACCTCGAAGGAAACATCACGCAGCGCATGAATCAGGCCGTAGTAAACGTTGATGTCCTTGACTTCGAGCATTGCCATAAGCTTGTTTCCTCCTTTCTTATTCGCCCAGATAAGCCTTGACGACTTCCGGATTGCTCAGAACTTCCTTCGGCGTGCCCTCTGCGAGCAGACGGCCGAAGTTCAGTACATACAGATATTCGCAGATACCCGAGACCAGCTTCATGTCGTGCTCGATGAGCAGAACGGTGACGCCGAAGCGCTTGCGGACGACCTCGATGGTCTCCATCAGCTCCTCGGTCTCGTTCGGGTTCATGCCTGCCGCAGGCTCGTCGAGCAGCAGCAGTTTGGGTTCGGTCGCGAGCGCGCGCGCGATCTCAAGCTTGCGCTGCTTGCCGTACGGCAGGTTGGCCGCGCGGTAGTCCGCGACGCTCTCCAGACCGAATACGCTCAGCAGCTCCATCGCCTTCGCGTCCATCTGCTTCTCCTTTTTGCGGTAGGAGCCGAGGTGGAACATGCTTTCCGCGAACGAGTAGGTGATCTGGTTGTGCAGGCCGGTCTTTACATTGTCCAGAACGCTCAGTTCGGAGAACAGGCGGATGTTCTGGAAGGTACGGGCAACGCCCAGCTTGCAGATCTCGTGCGGCTTCTTGCCGATGAGGTTCTGGCCGTCCAGACGGATGCCGCCGTCAGTCGGGCGGTATACGCCGGTCAGCATATTGAAGGTGGTGGTCTTGCCGGCGCCGTTCGGGCCGATGAGGCCGACCAGACCGCCCTTTTCGATCTTCATGTTCAGCTCGTCAACGGCGCGGAGGCCGCCGAACGAAATGCCGAGCGAGGTTACTTCGAGCATAGCCATGATTTACGCGCCCTCCTTTCCGGATTTCTCCGCTCTTTCGAGCTTTTCCATCTGCTTCATGCCGCGCTTTTCGAGCATGCGCTTCTTGAGCGAGGAGTTGTTGAACAGCATCATAGCGATCAGCAGGATCGCGTAGATGAGCATGCGGTAGTTGCTCAGGCCGCGCAGCAGCTCAGGCAGCAGCGTGAGCAGCGCCGCCGCGATGATCGAGCCCCAGATGTTGCCGAGGCCGCCCAGAACGACGAATACGAGCACCAGAATGGAGGTGTTGAAGTCGAACTTCGCTGCGGTAACGGTCGAGAAGTTCATCGCGTACAGCGTGCCTGCCATACCGGCGAAGGCCGCGGAAACGACGAACGCGAGCAGCTTGTAGTGCGTGACCGAGATGCCGATGGAGTCGGCCGCGATCTTGTTGTCGCGGACCGCCATGACAGCGCGGCCGGTGCGGCTGTTGATGAAGTTCAGCACGAAGAACAGCGTCACGAGAATAAGTACAACGCCCGACGCGAACGTCGAGATCTTGGTGACACCCGATACGCCGATCGGTCCGTTGATGATCATCTTGCCGCCGTCGCCGAGCTGGAAATTCTGCTCGACCAGGCTGAAGTGCAGACCGCTGTCGTCCAGACCGAGATACATAACGTTGACGATGTTCTTGATGATCTCGCCGAAGGCGAGGGTAACGATGGCGAGGTAGTCGCCCTTGAGGCGGAGTACCGGCACGCCGACGATGACGCCGGCGATTGCCGCGAAGATGGCGCCGACGATCATGGCGACAGCGAGACGCAGCGGCGCGAGCGGAATCGCATCCGCAAGGCAGGTCGTGGTGACGATGCCGGCGAACGCGCCGACCGACATGAAGCCTGCGTGGCCGAGCGACAGCTCGCCGAGGATGCCGACGGTCAGGTTCAGCGCGATTGCCATGACGACATATGCGCAGATCGGCACGAGCAGACCCTTGATCTGGCTCGAGATCATGCCGCCTGCGATGAGCGCCTGTACGATGATGAATGCGACGATGACGATACCGAACGAAAGCAGGGTATCGCGTCCGCGCTTGGACGCCGCATAGGATTTTAACTTGTTCATATCCAATGCCTCCCCCTTAAACCTTTTCGCTCACGTGCTTGCCGAGCAGGCCGTCCGGCTTGACGAGCAGCACCACGATCAGCACGCCGAACACGATCGCGTCAGACAGCTGGGTGGAAATGTACGCCTTGGCGAAGATCTCGATGATGCCGAGCAGCACGCCGCCGACAAACGCGCCCGGGATGGAGCCGATGCCGCCGAATACGGCCGCGGTGAACGCCTTGATGCCGGGCAGAGAGCCGGTCGTCGGCATCAGGGTCGGGTAAGCGGAGCAGAGCAGCACGCCTGCAATAGCCGCGAGGCCCGAGCCGATAGCGAAGGTGATGGAAATGGTCGTATTGACGTTGATGCCCATCAGCTGCGCCGCGCCCTTGTCCTCGGATACCGCGCGCATCGCGGTGCCGACCTTGCTCTTGCCGGTGAACAGCATGAGCGCGACCATGATGACGACGCACGCGAGCACGGTCACGATGGTGACGCGCGAGATCTGGAGCTGGCCGCCGAACAGGCTGAGCGCATCACCGGTGACGACCGAGCTGAAGCTTTTGGGATTGGAGGTCCAGATCAGCAGCGCCGCATTCTGGAGGAAATAGGAAACACCGATGGCCGTAATCAGAACGGCGAGCGACGGAGCCGCGCGCAGCGGCTTGTAGGCCAGTCTTTCGATCACTATGCCGAGCACCGTACAGACAACGACTGCGAGCACAACGCCCATCCATGCCGGCCAGCCGAGATACGTCGTCGCACAGAAGCACATGTAGCCGCCTACCATGATGACATCGCCGTGGGCGAAGTTCAGCATTTTCGCAATGCCGTAAACCATCGTATATCCCAGTGCGATGATCGCGTAGATACTGCCCAGACTGATACCGCCGATCAAATGGTTCAATAAGCTCATGTTTGGAACACCTCAAATCATATTTCTCTCAAAAATTGCTTATGGAATGGGGCGGTGGCTCGGCGGGTCGCGTCAAGCCGTCGCCCCACCCCATAAAACGGAAGGAATGCAGGAATAGGCGTAAAGGAGGGCTTATGAAATAGCCCTCCTTCACTCGCCTTTGAGCATTTATAGTGCCGTGTTCCTGCACACGGCAGTTTTCTCAGACATTACTTTCGTCCGACGGATTAATACCTACGTAAGCGCCGTTCTTGATGACCATACCCTTCGGGCTCTTGGAAACCGCACCGGTGGAATCCCAAGTCATGCCTTCGCCGGTCAGACCGTCAAAGGTCATGGTGGTGAACTGCTCGATCATCTTGTCGCACAGCTCCTCGGCAGACATATCCGGGGTAGCGCCTGCATTCTCGAGGGCCTGCTTGTAAGCATAAACACAGTCGTAAGCGTCAGCAGCGAACTGGTTCGGAGTCTCGCCGAACTGTTCCTTGTACTTGGTTACGAAGTTTACGGTCTTCTCGTCGGTTGCGTCTGCGTTGAACGGGGTCAGGAGCATAACGCCCTCGGCCAGAGCTGGATCAAAGTTCTCCATGGTCAGGATGCCATCCATGCCGTCTACGCCGAAGAACTCCGGTTCGTAGCCCATGGCGTTTGCCTGGGTCAGGATCAGGGATGCCGGCTGATAGTACATCGGCAGGAATACCAGATCAGCGCCCTTGCTCTTCGCATCGTTCAGCTGAACAGAGAAGTCGTTTGCGGAAGCGTCGGTGAAGGTGTTGTCGGAAACGACCTCGAGGCCCCTGTTCTTTGCCTCCTCCACGAATTTGTCGTGAATGCCGGTAGAATAAACGTCATCGTTCTTCCAGATGATGGCGATCTTGGTGCCAAGCTTCTGCTCGGAGATGTACTGTGCGGATGCGGTGCCCTGATTCGGATCCATGAAGCACATCTGGAATACGTTGTCCTTGCCCTCGGTTACTGCAACAGAGGAAGCGGACGGAGTCAGAGCGAAGATGCGGTCTGCGTAGTTCTCAGCGGAGGTAGCCTCGCACGGCTTGGAGGTTACAGAGCCGAGGGACAGCTGCATGCCCCAGTCCTTCAGGGTGTTGTAGGCGTTGACAGCCTTCTCTGCGTCGTGCTCGTCGTCCTGATAATTCAGCTCGAACTGAATATCGCCGCCCTCAGCGTTGATCTCGTCAACCGCGATCTGAGCGCCGTTCTTTGCAGCGTTGCCGTAAATTGCAGCTGCGCCCGTCAGCGGGCCGGTGCCGCCGATCTTGAAGGCTGCGCCGGAAGCGGAGCTGTCGGTGGAGCTGTCTGCGCTGTCGGAGCCGGAGCTGCTGGAGGCGGAAGAACCGCAGCCGGTCAGCGCCGTAGCCAGCATTGCGCCGGCCAGAAGCATACTGAGTGTCTTTTTCATGGTTATTTCTCCTTTTCATCTCTGGGACGGTCTTTTCATATCCATCCCGTCTGATTATTGTGTTTATTATACTACTATCTCGGCTTATCGGCACGGTTTTTTTTGAATTTTAAACAATTTCAGATAATCTACTGATTATTAAAAAATCAATTCGCCAATTTTTGTGTTTTCTGCATAAAGACATTTGTCCGCATCGCAAGGAAGCATGCATATTTCGTCCTCCATGCAGTCAATTCTGCGATACATCTCGCAAAGAGTGCTTTTACGGTACAATCCGGAGTTTTTACGATTTTTTACGATATGCGGATTTTCCCTGTTGACTTGGAGCAGACTCCAAGATGTATAATGCAGGCATCAAGAAAAACGGAGGCTATGTTTTATGTATACGAATACTGTAAAGCTCGCAAACGGCGTTTCCGTGCCGCAGCTCGGTCTCGGCACGTGGTTCATCGACGACTCTGCCGTCGCGGAGGCGGTCAAGGCTGCCGCAAAGCTCGGCTACCGCCACTTTGACACTGCGCAGGCTTACGGCAATGAGCGCGGCGTGGGCGAGGGCGTGCGCACCTGCGGCGTGCCGCGCGAGGAGCTGTTCGTCGTGTCCAAGGTCGCGGCAGAGCACAAGACCTATGAGGACGCAGCGTGCAGCATCGACGAGACGCTTGAGAAGATGGGGCTCGACTACCTCGACATGATGATCATCCACTCTCCGCAGCCGTGGGTCGAGGTCAACCAGTCCGAGAACCGCTATGTCGAGGGCAACCGCGCCGCATGGAGAGCGCTCGAGGACGCTTACAAGGCCGGCAAGCTGGGGGCGATCGGCGTTTCCAACTTCCAGATTAGCGACATCGAGAGCCTGTGCGAGACCGCGGAAATCAAGCCGATGGTCAACCAGATCCTGCTCCACATCAGCAACACGCCGCTCGAGCTCGTGGAATACTGCCAGAAGAACGGCATTGCCGTCGAGGCCTACTCCCCCATCGCGCACGGCGAGATCCTGAACCAGCCGGACATCAAGGCCATGGCGGACAAATACGGCGTTTCCGTGCCGCAGCTGTGCATCCGCTATACGCTCCAGCTCGGCGCGATTTCCCTGCCCAAGACCGGCAACCCGGCCCACATGGAGACCAACGCCGCCGTTGATTTCGAGATCAGCGCAGCGGATATGGAAACCCTCAAGCACTTCAAGCACATCGAAAGCTACGGCGACAGCGGCTGCTTCCCGGTTTACGGCGGCAAGCTGTAACTTTACCCTGTCGAAAAAATCAAGCCCCCGGTATCTCCCTTATGAGAGATATCGGGGGCTTTTTGTTCCGTTTTTCTTTATTCCTGCGTAAGCTCCTTGCCGAACGGCAGGATGTGCATGCGGTATTTCTGCTTGTCGACGAGCAGCGTGCGGTCCGCGATCGGCATGAGGTCGGCGACCTTGTCCGGCGGCGTGCAGATGACCGCCTGCAGCCCCATCTTGCGCAGCAGGCGCACGCTCTCCACGATGCGCTCGCTGTCCATCTTGTTGAACGCCTCGTCGAACACCACGAGCCGCACGGTATTGCCGAGGCTTGAGGTGTCGCTGACGCGGTACAGCTGCGCGAAGGACGCGAGCACCGAGATGTAGAACGGCGTCTGCGTCTCGCCGCCCGACTTCGTCCCCATCGTCTGCGAGAGCAGCTGCTTCGAGCCGTTCTGGTCGGTGGTTTCGAGGTCGAATTTCAGATAGGTGCGGAAATCCGTATAACGCTCGATGTTTTCCTGAAGCTCGCTCTGCTTGCGGATATTGAGCTGCGTGTCGTCCGCCATCGTGATCTGGCTGAACAGCTTGTCGATCAGCGGACCGTATTTCTGCTGGAACTGCGCGGAGAACAGCGTAATATCGCCCTCCATCAGCTCGGGCGCCATGATCATGTCGTAGTAATCCGCATAATCCGGGTTGCGGTCCACGCGGAACTGATAGCTGTCCGTGCCGAACTGCGCCTGCCGCAGCGCGCGGTTCAGATTTTTCACCTGCGCCTGCACCTGCTCGATGCTGCTCTTGAGCTTGGAGAGGAAGTCGTTCTGGAACTGCTCCATCGCGCTCTCGCGCGCCGCCTTGATCTTGCGGCGGTAGCGCGGCAGCTCGCTCTCCTCGAGCACGCGGCGCTCTGCGTCGAACTCGTCGTTGTCGAGCGCCTCCACGCGGAACGAGCACGGCGCGAAGCGCTCGGCATACTCGCGGCGCGCCGCGAACAGACGGCTGCGCGCGGTCTCCGTATCCTTTTCGACCTGCTCGCGGTTCTCGCTGAACGCGCGGAGCACGTTCTCCGGCTTTTTCAGCCGCTCGAGCTCCATCCGGTAGCGCGGCACGCCGGTTTCGTCGCGGTACGCCTCGGTGTACTCCCGGTCGAGGAAGGCCTGCATTTCGCCGCGCTCGCGATACTGCTCCGGCAGAATCTCGTCCGTCAGCTGGCGGATGCGCTCGTCGAGCTGGCCGCGGAGCGAAATCTGCTCCTCCTTCCGCCGGTTCAGCGCGTGAATCTTCTCGCTCAGGCTTTCGATCAGCTTTTCCTGCTCCTCGATCCACATCAGATTGACCTGTTTCCGCTGCTCCTCGAGCGCCGCGTTCTCCTCGCGTATCTCCTCGACGCGCAGATAGTCGCCCTGCCGCTCCGGCACGACCTTCTGCACGAAATACGGCAGCAGGAGCGGCTGCTTCTGCCGGGAAAGGACGGCAAACACCGGCTCCCGGTGCGCAATCTCGCCTTCGAGCTGCGCGGTCTCTTCCTCCAGACGGCGGATGCGCAGCGTGACCGCGTAGCGGCCGATGAAGGCGTCATCCATTCGCTCGCGGCTGAGCGCGCGCGCAACATAGCCCTGATACAGCATGCCCTCCGCCGTAATCGCGGTTTTGTACTGCCGCAGCTCGTCGACCGAGGCGCAGCACTTCACGCGCCCGAGCAGGTAGTCCACATAGGTGCGCGCGAGTGGATTTTCGGTCTCGACCTTTCCGGCAAGGCTGCCGTCCATCGGACTGATCTTCTCCTTTTCGCGCAGCTTTCCGATGTCGACAAGGCCGTAGGCGCGGAACTTCGAGTCGCGCTTGATGCTGTCGTAGATGCGCAGCGCCTGCGGATAATACGCCGGTTCGACGAGGAAATAGAATTTCTGGCTGCCGAGATAGCCCTCGACCGCGCCGCGCCACGCTTCGTCCGCGATTTCGAGAACGTCCGCGAGGATGTCGACAGCGACCTTTTTCCCGGCCTGCTGCGCGAGCTCGTTTTCCAGCCGCGACCGGCACGCCAGCAGGCCGCGCGGATAGTCCTTCACGTTGTCGCGCAGACCGGCGAGCACGGTTTTCTTCTGCCCCAGCTGCTCGCGCGCTTCCGCAAGGCGGTCGCCGAGCTTATGCGATGCCTCCTGCAAAGCGCTCGTCAGCGCGTCCGTCGCCTGCTGCGCGTCCTCAAACACGCTCTGCAGCTGCGCGAAAATGCTCATCTCGCCGCTTTTCAGCGCCGCATACGCGCCGCGCACCTGCTCTGCCGCTTCACATACGGCGTCGAGCGCCGCTTCCTCGTCCCAGCCAAGAATGGTCTCGCTGAGGTGTTCCAGCCGCAGCGCCTCGCGCTTGATCTCAAGCGCTTCGTTTTCCAGCTTGCGCGTCAGCTTTTCCTGCTCGTCGAGCAGGCGGCGGCCGGCCTTGTCGAGCTCTTCGAGCTCCCTGTAGGCGTCGCTGCTGTCCTTTTTGCGGATGTGCTCCTGCCGCTGCGCCTCCTTCTGCTGCACCTCGGCCGCCAGACGGTCGATATTCTGCTGCGCCGCCGTGCGTTCCTCTCCGCGCGTGCGCTTTTCCTGCTCGCGGCCGTCGATCTGCGCCTGAAGCGTCTCGCGGCGCGACCAGTGCACGAGGAAGGACTCGAGCTTCCAGCGCTCCGCCGCGCGGCGCATCTCCCCGTGCAGCCTAGAAATCTCGTTCAGTGCGGCGAGCTTTTCCTCCTGCCGCTGCGCCATCTGCTCGTGGCGCTTGTAGTCGCGGATGTTCTGCTGCATCGCTTCAATATCCGGCTTGTCCGGAATATCGCAGATATTCTCGGTGATGAACTGCTGGATATCGACGATCGGGCGGAAGGAAACCGCCTTTTTCAGCATGCGGAGCACCTGCTCGGTATGTACGTTCCAGCGCGAGAGCAGGTTGTTCCGGTACTCCCACTGGGTGTCGTAGACCTCGGCCCGGCGGCAGTTCTCCTTGAGATAGCGGCGCAGGTCGGGCAGGTCGATGGCTTCGCCGTTTTCGATGAAGCAGTTTTCCGGCAGCGTGCCGGTATAGATGAAGAAATGGTCGCGGCGGCTGCCGTCGCTGCGGCAGTCGAACATGACGCCACACACAAAACTGCTGCGCTCCACATCGTCGTAAAATTCGCAAACGATATAGCTCGAAAAATCCTTTCCGCGGCGCGAGCACGGATTGTTTTCGTCCATGTCGGCGCGCAGATAGCCGTCAAGCGTGCGCTGCGAGCGCTCGTTCGCGGCGAGATTGAAGTTTCGCGCGTTGGTCTCGCCGAGGAGCACGATCTGGAGCGCGTCGATGACGGTGGACTTACCTGCGCCGTTCTTGCCGGTCAGGAAGTTCACGTCGCCGACCTCGATCAGTTCCTTGTCAAAATACAGCCAGTTAATCAGCAGTATCTTCTTCAGTTTCTTCATCGGCGCTCTCCTCCTTTCTCAGTACGGCCACCACCTCGTGCAGTCTTTCTGCGGAAACGGCGGTCAGAATGGTCGGCAGAATGGCAAAGCGGCAGTCCGCCTGATTGTATCGACCCTCGATGCGCTGAATGATGGCGTGGTTCTCGAATACGAGCATCGCGCGCTTGAAGTCGTCCATGTTCGGCTTTGCCGGAAGGATGGCGTAGTCGGTCACGACCTTTTCGAGCACCTCGCGCACGGTGCACAGCGCGTCCTGCTCAAGGCCCAGACGCTCCTGACTCTCGTCGTACAGCATGCGCAGCGCGAGCAGGATGGCGGTCTCTCGCTTGGAGAGGATGCAGCGGTTTGCCTCGTCCGTGTTGATGACGTAAAAGCAGCCGTTCACCTCGTCGTGCCGCAGGTCCCAGTCGAGCAGGCTGAGGTAATCGCGCACGGCCTCGAAGTGGATGGACAGAAAGGTATAGTCCGGGTTGTTCAGACGTTCCCTGCCGGGGCGGTACAGCGTGCGCACGATAAAGGTGCGGCTGAGCAGCTGGTTGCAGACCGATTTGAACTGCTGGAGCTCCTTTGCGGTCGCGCTGTTGATAAAATCCAAATTCATTTCTCTTTCTCCT
>CAVIRF010000054.1:0-11767 GCA_963645185.1 Coprococcus eutactus
CAACGCGCTTGCGCTGACGGTTGATCTCGGTGATATAGAAGGACTGCTTGGTCTTTACCAGCGGAGTCATCGGCTGATCCTTCGGAACGCCGGTCTGAGAAGCCGGGATAAATACGCGAACGCCGTATGCAGTTGCAACAACACCGCCGCGGTTCTCCTCTACGATGGTGCCCTCAACTACGGTGTGCTCCTCGTAAGCCTTCTCTACGGTCTCCCAGCCCTTGAGCTGGTCAACGCGCTTCTTGGACAGGGTAACAGTGCCCTCGCCGTCGTTTACGCGGACAACAACAGCCTCGATCTCGTCGCCAACGTGGATGTTAGCTGCAACATCGTAGTTCGGATCGTCGGACAGCTCGCTCAGCGGAATATACGCAGTGTGCTTAACGCCCAGATCGACCTGTACGTCGTTGTTGGAAATGCCTACAACGGTGCCGGTTACCTTTTCTCCATTATTTAAAGTCTTGAAGGACTCTTCCAGCATTGCTGCAAAGTCCTCGCCGTTTTCAATCTTGATTTCATCGCTCATCATGTTACTGACCTCCTTAATTATCCATGCCGGTGTAGAAGCTCCTGCTGTGATGCCAATATTTCCGGACCGGAGAAGCTCCTGCGTAGTAAGCTCCGCGGCATCCTCGATATAAAGCACGTTGCGGCACAGCGAACGGCTGATCTCATAGAGCCGTTTCGTGTTAGAACTTTTTCTGTCGCCGATCACGATCATTTGATCGGACGCACCGGCAAGCAGACGAGCCTCCGACTGACGCTCATCCGTCGCTTTACATATTGTATCAAAAATTTTGAGGTTTGTACACCTTTTTTTTAGGATAGACACAGAAATATTCCAGATCGCCCGATTTACCGTGGTCTGAGCAACAAGGGAGACCGGCCGCGACACGGGTTCCAGTGCGTCCGCAAACGTCTGCGCTGCCTGTTCTCCGTCTATGACGACGCTCTCGCCGCACCAGCCGCGGATGCCCTCCACCTCCGGGTGGCCCTCCTTGCCGAGGATGACGACAAGGCGTCCCTCCCGGCTCGCGCGGTCGACGATCTTGTGAATTTTCTGCACGAACGGGCAGGTCGCGTCATAAATTTCGCAGTTTTTCTGCCGGAATGCGTCGTAAACCGACCGCGCCACGCCGTGCGCGCGGATGAGCACCCGCTCGCCGTCCGGTATCTCATCGATCGTCTGCGCGGTGTGCACGCCCATCTTTTCCAGCCGCGCGATCTCGTGCATGTTGTGGATGATCTCGCCGTAGGCGTAGATCTCGCCGCCCTGCTTCGCCTGCTGCTCGGCCAGATCGACCGCGCGGCGCACGCCGAAGCAGAAACCGGCCGTTTTCGCTACCGTAACGCTCATGCCTTCTCCTTCAGCGCGTAGATGCGGTGGAGGATGTCGTCCGCGAGCGCACCGTACTCCTTGGTCTTCGGGTCGGGCGTGAACGCCTCGCCGATGACGACGGTCGCCTTGCAGCGGAAGCCCTTGCCCTCGGTGATGTACATGGGCAGGATGGGCGCGCGGCTCTTGACCGCGAGCATGGCGGCGCCCTTCTTGGTCTCGCCCTCAGCCGCGCCGCGCGTGCCCTGAGGGAAGATGATGAGCTTCTGACCGGCCTTCACGCACGAGAGCGCGGTCTTGATGGCGGTGATGTCCGCACCCTCGCGGTCGACTGGGAACGCGCCGAGCGCACCGATCAGCCACGCGAAAAACTTCTTGCCCTGAAACAGCTCCTTTTTCGCCATCAGGCGCAGCGGCGTCTTATGACCGAGCGCGACCGCCGCAAACGGGGGGTCGGAAAACTGGATGTGGTTCGGGCAGACGACGCAGCCGCCCTCCGGGATGTTTTCGCGGCCGATGACGCGGTAGCCGAAATAAATATGGAACGCGAAGGCTACGAGCGGCACGACAAGCCACTGAAACCAGCGGTGATACTTGAATTTCATTTGTTTTCCTCCGTTTTTTCACGAATGATGCGCAGAACGGACGCGATGCTCTCCTCGAGGGTGAGCGCGCTCGTGTCGAGCAGCACGGCGTCCTCCGCCTGCCGCAGCGGCGCGATGGCGCGGTTCATGTCCTGCTGATCGCGCTCGTTGATGTCGTGCAGCACGCTCTCCATCGTGACCTGCTGTCCCTTCTCGGCGAGCTCCTTATAGCGTCGCTCCGCGCGCGACTCCGCCGACGCGGTGAGGAATATTTTCACCGGCGCGTCCGGCAGGATGACCGTGCCGATGTCGCGGCCGTCCATCAGGATATTGCCGTTTTTCGCCATGTCGCGCTGCGTATTCAGCAGAAATTCGCGCACTTCGGGCACGGCAGAGACCCGGGACGCATAGTAGGCGATCTCGGGCGTGCGGATCTCGCTCGAAACGTCCTCGCCGTTGAGCAGCACATGCTGCGCGCCGTTTTCATAGGTGATACCGACGCGGATGTCCGGCAGGACCGACTTGATGCCCTCGGTATCCTCGCCGGGAATGCCCTTCCGGCAGACCGCGAGACCTATGGTGCGGTACATCGCGCCCGTGTCGACATAGACGTAGCCGAGCTTTGCCGCCGCGGCGCGCGCCACGGTGGATTTTCCGGCGCCCGAAGGGCCGTCGATCGCAACAGAAACGTATTTCATGGTTATTCTTCCTCCTGTGCGGCGGACAGACCGGCCAGACGGCCTGTGGACCACGCGATTTGTAAGTTGAAGCCGCCAGTGTAGGCGTCGACGTCGAGCACCTCGCCTGCGAAATAGAGGCCGCTGCACTTTTTCGACTCCATGGTCTTGGGGCTGACCTCGCGCACGGACACGCCGCCCGTGGTGACGATGGCCTCGGCGATCGGCCGCTTGCCCGAGATCTCGACCGGGAAGCACTTGAGCACGCGCAGCAGCGCCGCACGCTGCTTTTTTGTGATGGTATTCACCTTTTCGCGCGGATCGATGCCGCTCTTTTCGATGACCGCCGGAATGATCTTGTGCGGCAGCAGCTCGCCGAGCGCGTTGATGAAGTCGCTGTTCTTGTGCTTGTCGAAGTCGGACAGCAGGCGCTTGTCGAGCGTTTTCTCGTCGAGGGCAGGCTTGAGGTCGATCTCGACGCGGTAGGTCTTGCTGCCGAAATGGCACATGTGCGCGCTCGCCGACAGCACCAGCGGACCCGAAAGGCCGAAATGCGTGAACAGCATCTCACCGAAGTCCGTGTAGATCTTTTTCTCGTTCTCAAAGACGGTCAGCTGCACATTGCGCAGACTGAGGCCCATGAGCGAGCGGCAGGTCTCGCCGTTCTCGACGAGCGGCACGAGCGACGGGTTCGCCGGGACAACCGTGTGCCCTGCCTCGCGCGCGAAGCGGTAGCCGTCGCCGGTCGAGCCGGTCTGCGGATAGGATGCGCCGCCGGTCGCGACGATCACTCGGTCCGCGGAATAGCTCTTCTTCCCTGCTTTGACGCCGGTCACGCGGCCGTCCTGCATCATGAGGTCGCTCACACTCGCGTGAACGATGGTCACGCCCGTGCGCTTGACCCAGAGAAACAGCGCGTCGATGATGTCGGCGGCCTTGTCCGACACCGGGAACACGCGGTTGCCGCGCTCAGTCTTGAGCGCAACGCCCTTTTCCTCAAAAAACGCCTTCACATCCGCCGGCGAGAATGCGCCGAGCGCGGAATAGAGAAAGCGCGGATTGACCGGCACGTTGCGCAGCACCTCCTGCGCGTCGCAGTCGTTGCAGACGTTGCAGCGGCCCTTGCCGGTTATGAATAATTTTCGTCCGACCTTTTCATTGGTCTCGAACAGGGTGACGTGCGCGCCCTGCTCCGCGGCAGTCCCTGCCGCCATGAGTCCGGCCGCGCCGCCGCCGATGACAATAATGTTCAATTCGTATCGTCCTCCGGCTTTTCGTATACGTCGTACTTCTCCCAGATGCTCTCGAGCTTGTTGAAGGTATGCTCGATCTCGTCGCGGCGGCTCATACCGACGGCAACGATGAGCGCGTTGACGACCGAGAGCGGCGCCACGAGCGAGTCAACAAAGCTCGCCATGTCGCTGCGCGCGAGCAGCAGATGATCCGCCACACGGGCGAGCGGCGAGAGCTGGCTGTCGGTCAGCGCGACGACCTTCGCGCCGCGATCGCGCGCGTACTGCATCGCGCTCAGCGTGCGCTTGGAGTAGCGTGGGAACGAGATGCCGAACATAACGTCTCCCGGGCCGACGCGCAGCACCTGCTCGAAGATCTCGCTGACGCTGTTCGTGTGCACGAGCGTGACATTATCGAACAAAAGGTTGAAATAAAAGCCGAGAAAGTTCGCGAGCGCGCTGGACGAGCGCACGCCGAGTATGTAGATGCGGCGCGCCCCCGTGAGCGCATCGACAGCGCCCTGAAAGGCGTCGCGGTCGATCTCGTCGAGGGTCTGGCGGATCATGTCGGTGTCCGCGTGCAGCACGGTGCGCAGCACATCGCGGCCGCCGAGGCGGTCGCTCGAGACCTCCATGCGCTGCACCGAGGTCAGCTTGTTGCGGATCATCTCCTGAAGCGCGCGCTGAAGGTGGGGATAGCCGTCGTAGCCGAGCTCGGTCGCAAAGCGCACGACCGTGGACTCGCTCACGCCCACCGTCACGCCCAGACGGCTCGCCGTCATAAAGGCCGCCTTGTCATAGTGCTCTAAAATATATCGCGCGATCTGCTTCTGCCCCTTGGAAAAGCCGGGCAGTTCTGTCTGGATCTTGCTGATAAGATCGTTCATTCCATCATCTCTCCTGCATCAATTCCTGCATTTTGCTGTTACCATTGTAAGCCGTCCTGCACAAAAATGCAAGAGCCGCCCGAAAAAATTGCAGAATTATTCCTCGATGCCTGCGCAGAGATCCTGTAAGTACGCCAGCTCGTCCTGCGTCAGCTCGCGCCACGCGCCGCTCTTGAGCTTCGGGTCGAGCGGCATGTCGCCGATGGCGACGCGCTTGAGGCGGCGAACCTCAAGGCCGACCTTCTCGCACATCTTGCGAATCTGGCGGTTGCGGCCCTCGTGGATGGTCAGGCGGAGCTTGGCCGTGTCCTCGCCGCGCTCGAGAACGGTCACGCCTGCCGGCTGGATGGCGTAGCCGTCGATCTCCATCGGCTCGGAAAGGCGCGGAATGCTGTCCATATTGCCGCGCACGCGCACCTCGTAGTGCTTTTCGACCTCGTGGCGCGGATGGGTCAGGCCGTTGACCAAATCGCCGTCATTGGTCAGCAGCAGCAGACCCTCGGAGTTGTAGTCGAGGCGGCCGACCGGCACGACGCGTGCGCCGCAGCCGCGCACGAGATCTGCGACCGTCTTGCGTCCGCGCTCATCCTTGAGCGTGGTAACGTAGCCGCGCGGCTTGTACAGCATGAGGTAGTGCTTTTCCTCGCTGCCGCCGAGCGGACGGCCGTCCACCATGATCTTGTCGCGGCGCATGTCCGCCTTGTCGCCGACCGACGCCGTGCGGCCGTTTACGGTCACTCTGCCGTCCGTGATCCAGCGCTCCGCCTCGCGGCGCGAGCACAGACCGGCCTGCGCCAGCAGTTTCTGAAGTCTCTCTTCCATTTATGTTCTCCTTTATGTCAATATATCTATCTTTTATCCGGCAAACCGCTGCCGCAGGCGGTCCAGAAGGCCGCGTTTTTCCTGCGCGAGCAGCACCTCGCCGCCGTATTTCAGCCGGTCTGCCGCGATGACGGTATCGCCCAGCCGATATTCGATCGTTCCGGCCGCCGCAGCGCGCACCACCGGCGCGTAGCAGAATTTTTCGCCGTAGCGCACGCGGCGCAGCCTGTCCTGTTCGCCAGGGAGCAGGTACGCCGTGACCGTGCTCTCCGCGACAAGATCTACGCGGTCCGCTTCGCCGCCGAACACATGCGCCTGCGCGAGCGTATCGCCCTTTTCGTGCAGCGTCACCTCGGAATAGTGCGAAAAGGCGTCATCAAGCAGCGCGATGTGGTCGTTCCAGTCATCCGGGTCGTTGAGCGTCACCGCGATGACCGTCCGGCCGTTGCGCTCGGCGGCCGACACCAGACAGCGCCCTGCCGCGCGCGTGAAGCCGGTCTTGACGCCGATCGCGTCCTCATACAGGCTGAGCAGGCGGTTGTGGTTGACGAGCGTGCGGCCAGCGACCGTGCAGGTCTTGGTCGACACGATGTCGCGGAACACCGGGTCGCGCAGCGCGGCGGCGGTGATCTTCGCGAGCTCGCGCGCGGTCGTGTAGTGGCCGTCCGACGGCAGGCCGCTCGGGTTCTCGAAATGGGTGTCCGTGAGGCCAAGCTCGCGCGCCTTGGCGTTCATCTTTTCGACAAACGCCTGCTCTCCGCCGCACTCCCCGGCCACGGCTGCCGCCGCGTCGTTGCCCGAGGAGAGCAGCAGACCGTAAAGCGTGTCGCGCAGCGTGAGCTTTTCGCCCTCTTCGAGGTACATCGACGAGCCCTCGACGGCGGCGTACTGCTTTTTCACCGTATACACGCGGTCGAGGTCACCCTCGCCGAGCGCGACGAGCGCGGTCATGATCTTTGTTGTCGACGCCATCGGCAGACGGCTGTCCGTATTTTCCGCGAACAGGGTCTCCCCCGTGTCCGCGTCCATCGTGACCGCCGCCGCAGCGCTGAGCGCATCCGCGCGCGGCAGCAGCGCCGCACAGACGCACAGCGCGAGCCACAGCTTTTTCATGCACACCACTCCCCTTGCAGAACAAAACCTACTCCATATAGAAGTAGGTTGTGCACGGGGCAGGCGGATTATTCCTCGCCGCCCTCCATGGGTGCGTTTTCGGCCTCAGGCGCGCTTTTCTTCCCCGAAAAGCCCTCAACGAAGCTCGATACCTTGTTGATCGCGCCCGGGATCATCTCGACCAGACGGTCGACCGTGCTGTCCGCCTGCGCGTTGATGCCGAGGATGGACGCGCCGCCGTCCTTCGTGATGATCAGGAAGCACACCGGGGACACGGTCACGCCGGCGCCGCCGCCGCCGCCAAATGCCATCGGTGCGCCTGCCTGCGCGTGCTTACTCGCGAAATCGCTGCCGCCTGCGCCGAAACCGAACGACACCTTGGACACCGGGATAACGGTCGTGCCGTCCGCCGCCGTGATGGGGCTGCCGATGATGGTATTGACGTCCACCATTTCCTTGATCTTTGCCATAGTCTCGGTCATCAGATTGCCGATAGGATGCTCACTCATAGTCTCTCACCTTTCTTTATTCGTAATCGATTCGCTCAATTTTGAAGATGACCGGCCGTGTGCCGTCCGAGCAGCACGTGATCATCGTGTTTTCGTTTTTCATCCAGCCTTTCATGATCGAGCCGCCCTGAAGGCCGGTGTAGATATAGCGCGAGATCGCGTCCCACGCCTCCGAACAGAACGGCAGCTTCGGGCCGCCTGCAACCGTATCAGCGTCGCCGTCCGTGTGCACGAGCGTGTCCAGACCCATGTGCCAGAAGTCGTCGCGCACCTCGTCGCGATAGAACACGAACTCGTCGCCGACGTTATAGCACGGGCAGACGCCGGACTGCGGCTCCATGCAGTAGGCCTGCTGGAGCTCCGGATAGAGCTTTTTATCCAGAACCGTTATTTTTACCTTGTGCTTCACCCTTTTTCCTCCTGTCCCGTCATTCACCGGCTGCTTTCCTGCCTTGCCGTTTGGGCACGGTCGCCTCGAAGCTCAGCTCCAGCAGCATTTTTAACTTCTCATCAGGTGCGCTGCCGTCAAGGGCGGCGGTGATCCAGCTTGTCTTGCTCATATGATATGCAGGGAAAAAACCGGGCTCCGTGCAGAGCGAGCCGATCAGCAGCGGATCGCATTTCAGATTGACGACCGTGTGCCGTTCCTTGTCCGGCAGTCCCAGCCTGTCCCCTGTGACCTCCATGACAAGCGCGAACCATTTCCGGTTCGCCGGGTGGCGGAATACCTCGTATTCCGGATATTTCAGCCACGGAAAGTCATTTTCCGCGTGGTATTCTTCCATGATATACCGCCGCAGTTCTTCCCGGTTCATTGCTTTCACTCCCTATTTGAACAGCTCATACAGCCGCCGGAGCGGCTTTCTGTGCCGGAATGCGATCTTGATGAAGGTGATCGGACGGATGGCGCAGAACACCTCCGCCGCCCATTCCGTTTTGTCTTTTTCGAAATCCGGGTCCACGCGCACATGAATGTCGCGCAGATCGAATGTATTTTCCAGAAACGGTACTAGGATGCCGCAGAGCGCGGCGGTCTGTCCGAGCAGGATGCCGGTCTGCGCGGCGTCGCCCGTCGCGAGGACCAGCCGCACGCGCAGCCGCGTGATCTGGAGACTGCCCGTCAGGTCGCCGAGGAAATCCAGCACGATGTCCGCGATCTCCCCGAACGGCAGGCCGCTCTTCGTGATGGAAAATTTGCCTTCCGCAGACTTTTCTTCGGCTTTCTGCCCGGTTTCGTCCGTTTCTTTCTTTTTCTTCTTTTTCAGATGTCGCGGACGCGGCCACCAGGGCAGGCGCACCGGGCCGTACACCGCATCGAGCGTCATGTCGCCCGACACGCCGACAAATTCCAGCCGTGCGCGGATGTTCAGCAGCACGGCGAGCGCCGCGAGCAGCAGGAGCACCACGCCCCTGAGCACGCACAGCAGTATGATAAGCACTCGCAGCATGGCCTACTCCTTTTCCGGCCGCAGCAGCGGCGAAGGGTCGGGCGGCGCCGGGTCGGTATCGAACTCAAGCTGTTCGTTTTCCGTGAGCGCAGGCAGAGCCGGCAAGTCGTCCAGACTCTCGAGCGCGAACGCCTGTAAAAACCGCTCGGTCGTGCGGTAAAGGATGGGCCTGCCGGGGACCTCGAGCCGCCCGGCCTCCTCGATGAGCTGCTTTTCCGCGAGACCCGAGAGCGTGCCTCCTGAGTCCACGCCGCGCAGCTGGTCGATGAACGCGCGCGTGACCGGCTGCCGGTAGGCGATGATGGTCAGCACCTCGAGCGCCGCCGGAGACAGCGAAGCCGCCCGGCGCGACTCGGTGACGCGGCGCGCCGCCTCGGCATACATCGGCCGTGAGCAGAGCTGAAGCTTGTCGTCGATGCGCCGCAGCATCAGGCCGCGGTTTTCGAAATCATAGAGGTTTTCGAGCTCGCGCGCCGCCGCAAGGATGTCCTCTCTCGGCGTTTCGAGCGCGGCGCACAGCCGGTCGAGCGAGACCGCGTCCCCTGCGGCAAACAGCACCGCCTCAAGCGTGCTCTCCAGTTGTGTCACGGGTCTCACTCCCCTTTTCGTCATTCAGCGTCAGTTCGATGTCCTCGCCCTCGCCGTGCAGGCGGATGCGGTGCGTCTTGGAAAGCTCGAGCACCGCGAGGAAGGTCGCGACGATCTCCGAGCGGCTGCGCGCGCCGTCAAACAGCCGCATAAACGGCAGCCGCACGGCATGGAGAAAGCGGCGCAGGATGGCGCGGACGTGTCCCTCGACCGGCACCGGCTCACGCCCGACGATGCCGGAAAAGGCGGCCGCCGGGGGCGGAATGCGGCGCGAGACCCGGCGCAGCAACTTGTTCGCGGCACGGACGAGATCGTTCGGCACGCCGTGCACCTCGCGCGGCGCGTCGCCGAGATATTCGGGCGCTTTCGTCAGCATATCCGCGCCCTCCTCGCCCTTTTCGCGGAAGAACGCCGTCGCCTGACGAAAGCGCTGATACTCGAGCAGCATGTCCACGAGCTCCGTGCGCGGATCGTCCTCCTCGGGCGTCTCCTCGCGCTTCGGCAGCAGCATGCGGCTCTTGATGTAGACGAGCTGCGCCGCCATGGCGATAAAGTCGCCTGCGACATCCATGTCCATCGTCTCCGCCTCACGCAGCACCGCCATGTACTGCTCCAAGATCTCCGCGATCGGTATGTCATAGATGCTGACCTTGTTTTTCGAGATCAGATGCAGCAGCAGGTCGAGCGGCCCGTCAAAGCTGTCCAGGTGAAATTCCATCGGCTTTTCCATTTACGGAATGAACAGCCCCACGCAGCGCGCCGCAAGGTGCAGCATCGCATTCCCGGCGAGGCTCATCATGCCGTCGAGCCAGCCGAACCACAGCGCCGCGATGAACAGCAGAAGGATGATGTTCTGGTATCTCTGGAGACGGAGCGACCACGAGAACGGCAGAAAGGCGTCCACGACGCGCGAGCCGTCGAGCGGATGGATCGGGATGAGGTTGAACACGCCGAGACCGACCGACATCGAGCCGACGATGGACAGGAACATGCCGAGCGTCTGCATAAAGACGCTGCTGCTGTTCATCCACACGAGCAGATACAGACAGTAGGCGATGAATGCGGTGACGAAGTTCGAGAGCGGACCGGCGAGCGCGGTCAGCGCCATGCCCCAGCGGCGGTTTTTGAAATTCGAGATGTTGACCGGTACGGGACGCGCCCAGCCGAAGCCGAACAGCAGCAGGCACGCAAAGCCCATCGGGTCGATGTGGGCAAGGGGCGACAGCGTGACGCGGCCTGCGTTGCGCGCGGTGCGGTCCCCGAGCAGGTAGGCCGCCGCGCCGTGCGCTGCCTCATGCACCGAAAGGCACAGAACGATCGCCGGCAGCGAAAGCGCGAGCGTGATAAATGCCGTGCGCAGATCTCCGCGCAGAATAGCTCGTAAAAGCAAGTGTTTTTCCTCCGTTTGCGGCCGAAAAGCCGTGTTTTGTCCGAATGGCGCCCGGCAAAGTCAGGCCGCCATATAATAATACAGTATAAAGTATACCACATTCCGCGCCGATTGTCACTCTTATCCCCTCGCCGCTGCGAAATTTTTGTAAAATGCGTCGACCCTATATATAGTTGTCGCTCCGCTCTCCCGATAACAAAATACAGGATTTTCGCATGAGAAATGGGGTAAAGTGTCGAAAGCCGTGGATTTTCGTCTTTTTCTGTACTTTACAAACGGTAATACAACGGGTATAATATAAAAGTATAATAAGCGGCAGGTGTCTGCAAACACCGCCTGCCACAGAGGTAAAGAAAGATATGGCCAGTGATTTTTCGCGCACGCTCGCTCTGCTGCGACGGGAAAAGAAAATAAGTCAGAGAACGGCCGCCGGAGACCTTGGCGTCTCTCAGGCGCTTCTCAGCCACTACGAGAACGGACTTCGTGAGCCGGGTCTCTCTTTTGTCGTGCGTGCAGCGGACTACTACGGCGTGTCCTGCGATTATCTGCTCGGTCGCTCGATGGCGCGCGACGGCTCGGCCGTCCCTGCCGAGCGCATGGATATTTCCGCCGGTTCCGAGCAGGAAAAGAGCCAGATCCTGAACGCGGCCGCGCTGCTGCTTGAGCTCGCGGAGGCGACCGGCTCCGAACAGCTGCCGCACGAGATTGAGGCCTATCTGTCCATCGCGATCTACAAGGTCTACCGCTATCTGTATCTTGTCGACCCCGGCAGCATTGAGGCGGTCTTCCGCGCGCCCCACGACTGCTTTGATTATCTGTGCGACGCGCGTGCCCGGGAACACGAGCTCCGCATCCGCACCGCCGCGCGCGGCGAAGCCGGTTACGGCATCACCGCCGAGGAGCTTCAGCGCTTTCCGCTCTCTCCTGCCGCCATCAGCGAGCGTTTCCCGTCTCTGTCGAGCGCGCTGCTGACCGTATTGCAGCAGGTCTCGGACTCCATCGAAGCGCTCGGAAAAAATCTTTCGCCGGAAAACAAAAAACCTTGAGAAAAAGTGTTGACAGCTGCTTGCTGATGTGATATTATAAACAAGTCGCTGAGGTGAGCAGCACAGACAACCTGCGATATGCTGGTGTAGCTCAGTTGGTAGAGCAGCTGATTTGTAATCAGCAGGTCGGGGGTT
>CAVIRF010000055.1:0-11753 GCA_963645185.1 Coprococcus eutactus
GCTCTCCCAGCTGAGCTATACCCCCATGGAACCGGAAGCCCTTGATTTTACTGGACTTCCGGGATATTAACTTTTTAGATGCCGCGTTGCGATTGCGGGTTGCTTTACTGGTGACTTGCTCTCCCAGCTGAGCTATACCCCCATGGAACCGGAAGCCCTTGATTTTACTGGACTTCCGGGATATTAACTTTTTAGATGCCGCGTTGCGATTGCGGGTTGCTTTACTGGTGACTTGCTCTCCCAGCTGAGCTACGCCCCCAGATCATCTGTCGATTGAGTTATCGACAGATTGATTATATAACGTTTTTTTCGGCCTGTCAACACAAAACAGCAAAGTTTTTATACGATGCCGAACAGCCGCTTGCCGTTTTCGGTCGTGATGCGTTCGACCTCTTCGACCGGCATTCCCTTGATCTCCGCAATCTTCTCGGCCATACGGTAAACGTACAGTGAGGAATTGCGGCGGCCGCGGAACGGCTCGGGAGCCATATAGGGCGAATCGGTCTCAACCATCAGGCGCTCGATCGGAACCTCGCGGATGACTTCGATCGCCTTTTTCGCGTTTTTGAACGTGATAACGCCGGTGAAGGACAGATAATAGCCGCGCTCAAGCAGCTCGCGTGCCATTTCGACATGACCGGCATAGCAGTGATACACGCCGATTACGTCGGGATAGCGGCGTGTGATCTCCATGCAGTCAGCATGAGCGTCGCGATCGTGAACGATGACCGGCATTTTCAGTTCTCGCGCCAGCTCCATCTGACGCGCAAAGATGACCTGCTGCCGTGCGCGCGCACGCTCGTCCTTTTCCCAGTAATAATCCAGACCGATCTCACCGATCGCACGGACACGCGGCTCGCTCTGCGCAAGTGTGCGGATCTCATCCAGCGCCTCCGTCCAGCCGTCTTCGATATTTTCCGGGTGCAGACCGACCGCAGCATAGACAAACGGATAGCGGTTCGCGTAGCTGACCGCCTTGCGCGAGGTCTCCACGTCGCAGCCGGGGTTCAAAATCAGACCGACATTGTTCTCCGGCATGGACGCAAGCAGCGCATCGCGGTCTTCGTCAAAGCGCTCGTCATCATAGTGCGCATGGGTATCAAACAGCATGTTTTTCTCCTTAAATCCAGCCGAAATGCTTGCAGGCGTTCCACAGACCGTCCTTATCGACGTCTGTCGTAATATAGTCGGCCTTTGCCTTCAGCGCATCGCGCGCGTTTCCCATCGCGATGGACAGCCAGCCCTGACCGAACATGCACAGGTCGTTCATGCCGTCGCCGAACACGATAATGTCCTCGTCCGGGATATGGTACAGCTCCTGCACCTTGCGAATGCCGCGCTGCTTTTCCTTCGGCTCGACGAAAACGATCTCGGGGTTATAGCGGACAAGCGGCAGGTCGCCCGACTGCATTTTGTCCTCGTCCCCGGCCTCACAGCGGAAGTAGACCTTGTACAGATGGTCGAGTGCGTGGTAATCATATCTCGGGTCCCAGAGCACGGGGAAATAATTTTCCGGCGCGAGCGGCAGATAATTCTTGTCGCTCGTTACGCACAGCTTTTCGTTCTCCGGCGAAATCGCCCATGGGATGTTGTTTTCGCGCAGCCAGTCCACAAAGCGGATGCACTCCGGTGCCGGGAGCGACTGCATTTCGAGGATTTTTCCGTCGATGGTAACGCTCCAGCCGCCGTCTGCAACGATATTGGTGAAGCCGTAGCGGTCCGCGACCGTTTTCGCGGAGGCCTGAAGCCTGCCGGTTGCGATAGCGGTGAAGTGCCCGGCCTGCCGCAGCAGGTCAAGGCATTTTACCGCGCTCTCGGGCATCGTCGTAGTAAGTCCGGTGGATAATGTACCGTCAATATCGAAAAAGAAATATTTCTTGCGCATATTCCCTCTCAAATATCAGACATTGAAGCGGAACAGAACAACATCGCCGTCCTGCATGACGTATTCCTTGCCCTCGGAGCGGACAAGACCCTTTTCGCGTGCAGCTGCGAGCGAGCCGAGCTCGATGAGATCCTTGTAGTTGATGACCTCGGCACGGATAAAGCCGCGCTCAAAGTCGGAGTGGATTTTGCCGGCAGCCTGCGGCGCCTTGGTGCCCTTTTCAATGGTCCATGCACGGACCTCCTGCTCGCCCGCGGTCAGGTAGCTCATCAGACCGAGCAGATCGTAGCAGACCTTGATCAGGCGGTCAAGACCGGACTCATGCAGACCCAGCTCGGACAGGAACATCTCCTTCTCCTCTGCGTCCATGCCTGCAATATCCTCTTCGAGCTTTGCGCAGATCGGCAGGACCATTGCGCCCTCAGCGTCTGCGATGGCCTGTACTGCCTTGAGGCGCTCATTCTCCTTGTCGTTGCCGGTAAAGCCTTCCTCGTCCATGTTTGCCGCATAAATGACCTTCTTTGCGGATAGCAGGTCGCTCTCGTTCACGACGCGGTCGACATCCTCGTCCTCGCCGAAGCCCTCGAAGGTACGGGCGGTCTTGCCCTCCTCCAGATGCGCCTTGAGCTTTTCCAGAATGTCTACATCAAGCAGCAGCTTCTTGTCTGCCTTTGCCGCCTTGCGCGTGCGCTCCAGACGGCGCTCCAGATGCTCGATGTCTGCAAGGATGAGCTCCAGATTGATGGTCTCGATGTCGCGCGCCGGATCGACCGAGCCCTCAACGTGAACAATGTTCTCGTTGTCGAAGCAGCGGACAACATGTACGATCGCATCGACCTCGCGGATGTGGGACAGGAACTTGTTGCCCAGACCCTCGCCCTTGCTTGCGCCGCGAACCAGACCGGCGATGTCTACGAACTCTACGACGGCCGGGGTGGTTTTCTTTGCGTGATACAGATCGGTCAGCGGCTGAAGGCGCTCATCCGGTACCGCTACCATGCCGACATTCGGGTCGATGGTGCAGAACGGATAGTTGGCGCTCTCCGCGCCTGCCTGCGTGATCGCATTGAACAAAGTGGACTTGCCGACGTTAGGGAGACCGACGATGCCGAGTTTCATATGTTTTTTCCTCCAAATTCTCTAAAGAGCACGGAAAACCGGCCCGAAAGGGCGGTTCTATCCCGTCTCATTTTTTGTCTTAGATTAGTATACCGCTTTTTCTGGCATTTTGCAATGTTTTGCGTTATACTATTGGCAGGCACCTGCGGAAAAATCCGTCTGCGCCGGGCGGCGAGCCGCTCTCTTGAATTCTGGAAAAGGTGATATGTTATGCCATCCTATGCCACCTGTCATATTTTTGCTGCCACGGTGCAGCGCGTTACGAGCGACGCAGTCGCCCATATCATCGACTCTGCGCCCTCGGCCTACCGGTGGGGCGCGCAGGGCGCAGCACCGCTGCGCATGTATCATGCGCCGTTCCCCTCGCCGCTGCATCACACCGCTGCCGAGCTGCGCACGCAGCCGCCTGCAAAGCTGTTCGAGGCGCTGTGCAGGGCAGCCTGCGACGCGCACAATACCGCTGCGCTCGCGTATGTGTTCGGCTTCTGCACGAATTATGCGCTCAGCCGCGTGACGAGCCGCTTTATCGACGAGCAGGCTGATCGTCTCGTGACATACATGCCCGGCATTTCCGCTGCGGCTCGCCGCCAGCTGGCCGCGAGCGACATCGACGGCATCATGATCGAGAGCTACATCGACACCGCGTCGGCCGATTATGCGGCGTACCGTCTGCTGGATGCGGACGCGCCCGAGTGTACCGCGGCGGCTCGTGTGCTTGCGCAGGCGGTGCATGAGACCCTCGGCACGCGCGTCTCCCCTGCCGCTGTCTACCGCGGCATGCACGACATGCGGCATATCCTGCACCTTGCGCACAACGGCACACCCTTGCGCGGCAGGCTTCAGCATCTGGAGCGCTTGCTCGGCAAAGCCGGCATGGCCTCCGCGTTCATCCGTCCGGCAGAACCGCTCGCAGCGGACTGCGCGAACCGCGAACACCGTTCCTGGCAGAGCGCGAACGGCGAGCGCACCGAATCGTTCTGCGACCTTTTCGATGCCGCCGTCCCCCTCGCTGTCTCGCTCCAGAGAGCGATGCTCGACCGGTATTTCCAGGACAAGCCGCTGGATCCGCGGTTTTTCCCCTCGGATTTTAATGGAAATCCTGTAAAAAACGAAAAATAACCGACCGATCGTCGGGAAATCAGACACGCTTCGACGATCCGACCGACAGGTTTCGTGTGACTTTACCCTTTCAAGTGCGTATGCTGTCATTGTTACCGAATTGTAACCGATGATTTTCTTGAAAGGAGGTATATGGACGGCTTTGGCTGTCCATACTGCCGTCATGCGAAACCTGTTATCTTTTTTATTCGGAATTCTTTCCGATCTGCTTTATGTGCTTGTCCGCATTGTGCTGTTTCTCGACCGCGCGGTCACATTCGTGTGGGATGCGCCGCTGCGCCGGCGAACATGCGCTGCCGTACATGCGCTCGCACGAAACCGCGCCGCCTCGGCAGCACTGATCTTCATTCCATGCTTTCTGCTCCCCTTCTCACTCTTCACCCAGAAGGGCGTGCTCGTTCTGGCAGGAGACAAGCCTCTCGGCTTCGTGCAGGATGCGGACATGCTCTCCGGAACGGCGCAAGAGATCGAGGCCAGCGCCTCGGCGGCGTCCGGCGAGAGCTATTCCCTCCCCTTCTCCCTGAGCACCCGCTCGATGCGTGCGCCGCTGTGCGAATTTCTCGACGAGAACGCGCTGCGTCAGGCGCTGACCGAGGAAAGCGGCGAGCTGGACACGCTTGCTGTGATCTCGATCGACGGCAGACGCGCCGGTGTATGCCATGATGCGCAGGAAGCACAGACGCTGCTCGACCGCGTCAAGCAGCTTTACACCACGGAAGCCGACAGCAGCGCGGACTTCGTGCAGCAGGTACATGTCGACAATGTGGTCGCGGAGAGCCGTCTCGCAGGCGAACCGCAAACGGTTTTCGAAACGCTCTCCGACGCTCTGGATGTCCGTGCGCGCCGCTCGGTCACTTATACCGAAACCATCCCGTTTGACACGGTGACACGTGAGAACGATGAGGAGTATCAGAACTACCGCGCAACCGTCAAGCAGGGTCAGACCGGCGAGGCGGTCGTGACAGCGGAGATACAGACGCTTGACGGGGAGGAAAGCGAACGCACCATCGTCGCGCGTACCGTGCTGCGCAGCGCTTCGGACGAGATCGTCGAAGTCGGCACAAAGAATATCGGCATCGGTACCGGCAGCTTCGCGCGCCCGGTCTCGGGCTACACCTTCACCTCCGCGTTCAAATGGCGGTGGGGACGGCTGCACAGCGGCGTTGATCTGGCCGTGCCCGAAGGAACGCCTGTCCGTGCGTCCGACAACGGAAAGGTCATTCTGGCCGAAAATTCGGGCGACGGCTACGGTAACTATATCATTCTCGATCACGGCAACGGCTTCAAGACTCTGTACGGCCATAACTCGGCGCTGTGCGTCTCAGTCGGCGACATTGTGTCGCAGGGCGATGTGATCGCTTATTCGGGCAGTACCGGCAACTCGACCGGCCCTCATCTGCATTTTGAGATCCATCTCGACGACGAAAAGGTAGACCCCCAGCGCTTTCTGTCCTTCTGACGCAGAAACACCCTGCATGATGCTTTATCCATGCAGGGTGTTCTCTCTTTTTCTTATACTTCGTCGTGCGGCTCATCCGAGAAGTCATCTGTCTGCGCCTCGGTGCCGAAATCAGTCGGCGCGGAAGCGCCGGTCGGGTCCCAGTCGAAATTCATCGGCTGCGGCTCGGGTGTTGCCAGATAATCAAACATGGCGATAAACGAGCTCTGGTAGTAGCCGGTTACAAAGCTGCCGACTACGAGACCAACACAGAGTGCCGCGATCAGAGACACGATCAGGACCGCGATGCCGAGACTGCCGCCGATGATCGACAGACCGATCATGCCGAGCAGGACGCACAGGTAGACCGCTGCGATGGCGAGCAGGTTCCAGCCGATAAAGCTGAGCTCGAATACGAGCAGCGAAACAAAGTGGCCGCGGAATACAGCAGAGGCATCGCGTGTTGCGTTCCATGCGCCGTACTGCTCGTTGTCGTGGAGCACGACCCAGCCGGCGTTGTAGGTCAGCAGCTTGATGTTGATCAGAAAGCTGACAACGCCGTAAAGCACATAGAGGGCGATGAAGCCGCCGGTCATGCCGTCCGCGCTTCCGTAGCTTATCATGGCAACCGCGACAGCGCTGATCGTGAGCAAAACGGTCGGCAGTACAGTCCACATCAGACTGCGCAGGAACAGGCAGAACGACATGCGGATGCCGGTCCAGAGCGACGCGCCCGAGGTGATCGGCTGAAGGACTGCGCCTGCACCCGGCTGACCGCCGCGGCTGAGGTCGGTATAAAAGCGCATGAGGCCGAACATGAGCGGACCGGACACGACGATCAGCAGCAGCACAGCGGTAAAGATGCCGCTGCCCGTGCCGCGCAGCATCGCCTGCGCGATGGCATTTTCATCCGCGCCCGACAGCAGCAGCGCAAAGGACGAGCCGAACATGGTGACGTAAACGATCAGCATCAGCAGGATGATCGGCAGTGCGTACAGTACATTCGCGCCGATGCAGGAGCCGAGATGCGCCGCCACATGCGCCTTGCACGCGCGCTTGAGCTCTTTTCTCTTCTGGCCATTGAATTCTTTCATATCTTTCTCTTCCTTTCGGTCAACTGCCTGTGCCGACGCATACGACCTCGTCGCGTTTAGAATAGGTGGATTTATTCGCGAGCACTTCGGTCGTCTTGCCGTTTTCCGTGATGACCTTGTAAGTGCGCGTCGAGTAACCGGTGATGCCCGAGGTCTCAACCTGCGTTTCGCCGGATGCGAGCGAGCTGTCCTGCTTTTCCACAGTCTCCGGCTTGTAGGTTTCGAGCACCTCAGTGCGCGTTGTGACGGTCTTGTCGCTCGTTTTTGTGCCGACGATGGTCATGATCATCTGGCCGTCGGTCTGCTCTGCGAGGATTTTGATAGGATATGCGGTGTTGTTCGCGAAGCGGAAATCAAGGTTGCCGTAGTCCACGGTCGCGTCCTCGCCGAGCGGCGTGTAGGAAACGGTGAACGAGTGGTTGTGGCGCTCGACGACCTCCAGATCCGCGCGCAGCACAGCCATATACAGCGTCGAGGAGGGCTGACATACGCCGCCGCCGAACTCGTCGATGATCTTGCCGCCCGAGTAGGCATGCGCCTCCTGATAGCCGCGCGCCTGCGTGCGCTCGCCGACGACCGTATTATAGGAGAATACGTCGCCCGGGTTCAAAATCGTGCCGTTGATGGCCTTCGCGGCCAGACGGACGTTGTTTGTGCGCTGCGCGTTGCCTTCATTGAGGTTGGTCGCGGTACGGGCGAGCGTATCGCGGAACAGACGCTCCTTGAGAACCGCCTCGGTAATGGTCGGCTGCGTGATGGTAACAGGAATGGTGTAGCTCGCCTCCGAGCCGTCGCCGATGATCTCCTTTGCCTTTTCGGTGTCGAACTGTACGCCGGCCTTGCCGGGAATGATGGTCTTGCCGTCCTCCTTGCTGACGGTCGCGTTGACCGGACTGCCGGTGACATCCTCCGCAATTTTGTCGATGTCGATGGCAGGCGCGGCGGTCACATCGGTCGAGACCTCATAGGGCTTGAAGTCCATCAGCTCGATCTGCGCGGTGAGTGCCTGCTCGACAGCGGCCGTATCGAACTGTACGCCCGGCGTGCCGGACTGGATGATGAGGTTTTCACCGTCGAGCTTCCACGTCGGCGAGACCGGCTCGGTCAGCGCTTCAGCGGCGATCTCTTCGAGCTGCGCCTTCAGCCCGGCTTCATCGACCGAAGCGTCCAGACGGGTATCACAGCCGTTCCGCATCGCGTCGATAATCGCGGCCATACGCGTCAGCGGTCCGCCCTCGCGGCCGACCTGCCATGCGTTTTCTGCGGACTGAATGTCATCCACGCCGCTCAGCACGTTTTCGACCGGAATATCGTAATCCGCATCGTAGATCGTGAGCGTGAGCTTTTTGCCCTGATAGAGCGGCTTGCTCTGAATGGCTATCTGCTGCGCGGCCTCGTCACGCGAAAGTCCGCCGACGTCGATCGAGCCGACCGTCACGCCGGGGAAAATATTCGGATAGAAATAGGTTGCGCCGAGCGCGCCGCCTGCAAGCAGAACGATCAGCACGAGGATAACGATGAGCGCGACGGGAACGCGGCGCTTCTTTCCGGGTGAAGCCGCCGCCGCGGTCTTTTCCGGTTTCTTCTTGTCTGGTTTGATGAGGTGCGCGCCCTTCTTGGGTTTGCCTGAATGGAATGCCATGGTGATCTCCTTTTATTCATGCGCAGGGCGGTGCGGAGGAGCCGTCTGTCTGCGTGAGAGTTTATGCGTTGCCTGTGTCCCGAAGATACAGGAGCTATCATATTATTATATACTGCTGCGCGGCAAGGTGCAACAACAAATCGGTATCAGCATGTTTTTCGTGCGTCTCTCATAAGATAGCAAGGTGAAAGGAGGCGGCGAACATGGCGACACGGCAGAGAAAACGCCGCGAAACGCATGGAAAAGGCCTGTTCTTTATCGTGATGTGCCTGCTCGCGGCAGGCGTCATCAAGTACAGCAGCTTCCCTGCTGCGGTCGAGTTCCGCGCACGGGCGGCCGAGGCGCTTGCCGGTGCGCCGGGAATGGATCAGGTCGTCAGCGCATTCGGCGGCAGGATGGAAAACGCCGTTGCGGTCAGCGGTGAGGAAGAATACGCGGCATCCTCGGGCGGTGCGGACGACATTCTCGGGCGCGAGCAGACGCAGTTTCCGGATACGGCGGATGAGACCGTCTATTCGATCGGATTTCATTATGTCCTTCCGGCGAAGGGCACGCTTACGTCATCCTTCGGCGAGCGGCTGAGTCCCCTGACCGGTGAACCGGGCTTTCACTACGGCGTAGACATCGCGGCAGATGAGGGCACGCCCATCGAAGCGTTTGCGGACGGGACTGTGCGCGAAACCGGCGAGTCGAGCTATGGAAAATACCTGATCGTCGATCATGCGGACGGATTTTCGACGCTTTACGCGCATTGCAGCAGCATTTCCGCCGCTGTGGGCGAAAAGGTCAGCTGCGGCAGCGAGATCGCTCAGGTCGGCCAGACCGGCAACGCCACCGGCCCTCATCTGCATCTGGAGATCTGGCGGAACGGCGCGGCGCTCGATCCGGCGGATTATCTGACGGAGCTGTGACATGTGCAGACTGACCGTGCGCGACGGCTTCTGGGTGCTGCTCGCGGTGCTCTGGTGTGTGGACGAAAGCAATCTTCTGCCGCTGTTTCTGACGGCGGCGCTGGTGCATGAGGCCGGGCACGCCGCCGTGCTGTATCTCGCAGGCGGACATCTCACGCAGCTGACGCTTACCGCCTGCGGCGCGGTCATGCAGGCCGCACTCCCCTGCGGCCGTTTTGCGTGTGCGGCGGTAAGTCTTGCCGGACCGGCGACAGGCTTTGCGCTGACCATCGCGGCGAATGCAGGCGGATACTGGCGGCTTGCCGGTGCGAGCGCGCTGCTCAGCCTGTTCAACCTGCTGCCCCTCCCTCCGCTCGACGGCGGCATGGCGCTCGCGTATCTCTTGGGCGGCGGATTTTCGCGTGTCCGCGGTATCCTCGCCGCACTCAGCGGTACGGGACTGCTGCTCGGCGGCCTGTTCTGCCTGCGGCACGGCGGCGGATGCTGGCTGCTGCTCGTCGGTGCAGCGGTATGCATCTCGGCACTTCGCACGAAAAAACGCGGCGAAATATGTATATTTTAACCGGCATCTGTGCGGCATTTTGTATAGTTTTTTCCGGAAATCCCCGGTTTCGCACAGCACAGCCTTGCATAAGAGCAGATTTTGTTGTAAAATGACAGATATACAGGCTCCGGGCGAGTCTCGGGCAGATACAGGCTTTCTGGAACGGAGGGTTTATGTTTCACGTCGGTGACAAGGTCGTTCATCCATTGCACGGTGCAGGAGTGATAGAAGGCGTGGTCGAGAGGACCATAGACGACACTCCGGCACGGTATTATGTCCTGCGCCCTGCGTTCGGAGATACCGAGCTGTTTTTGCCGGTGGACGGCTGCGACAGACTGGGCATCCGTCCGGTTTGCAGCCGGGAACGTGCCGAGCAGTTTGTCGCCGGACTGAACGAGATCGCATGCAGCGAAAGCAAAAGCTGGAACCAGCGCTACCGCGAGAACATGCAGCATATCCGTTCGGGCGACCTGAACGAAGTCGCACAGGTCATTAAGAGTCTGTCTGCGCGCGATCGTGCGCGCGGTCTGTCCACAGGCGAGAAAAAGATGCTCGGGCAGGCGATGCAGATACTGGAGTCCGAGCTTGCATTTGCGCTCGACCGTCCGGCGGAGAGCATCGCAGAAACGCTGCGCGAATGCCTGTGCCGCTGAGCCTGCGGCAAAACGAAAAAGCTATCATGAAAGGCTTTGCGTCCTGCAAGGCCTTTTCTCAATTTCTGCAAGGAGAAATGAAATATGTCAACTGAAAATCACTCCGCCTGTGCGGTCATCGTCGCGGCCGGCTCGTCGCGCCGCATGGGCGGCGAAAACAAGCTGCTGCTGCCGCTCTGCGGCAAGCCGGTGCTCGCGCACACGATGGCGGCATTTCAGGCATGCGACGCCATCCGGGACATTGTACTCGTCTGCCGCGAGCAGGATATGGATACCTACCGGGCGCTTGCCGAAGCAAACGGCATCACCAAGCTGCGCTCTCTGACGCGCGGCGGCGATACCCGAACCGAGTCGGTCCTCGCAGGCGTCTCTGCTGCTCCGGAGAACTGTGCGCTCGTGGCAGTGCATGACGGCGCGCGTCCGCTCGTGTCCGACGAGGTCATCACGAAGGCCGTGACCGAGGCCGCGAAATCAGGCGCGGCAGCACCCGTTGTTCCGGTCAAGGACAGCATCAAGCGTATCGAAAACGGCAAGATCGCAGCTGATGTGCCTCGCGATACACTCGCCGCGGTACAGACGCCGCAGGTATTCCGTCGGGACATGCTGCTGCACGCCCTGCAGGACGCGGCCGCGAACGGCCGCAGTTTTACGGATGACTGCGCCGCAGTGGAGGCGCTCGGTCAGACGGTCTCTGCAACACAGGGCAGCTACGAAAACATCAAGGTCACAACGCCCGAGGACATCGCTGTCGCGGAGGCGTTCATGCACAGGAGGGAAAGCAAATGAACATGCGGATCGGACACGGCTATGACGTACACCGGCTGGTTGAGGGTCGCCGCTGCATCATCGGCGGCGTAGATATTCCGTTCGAGCTCGGTCTGGACGGCCATTCGGATGCGGATGTGCTCACGCACGCGGTGATGGACGCGCTTCTGGGCGCGCTCGCGCTCGGCGACATCGGCAAGCATTTCCCCGATACCGACCCGGCCTACAAGGGCGCGGACAGTCTGGCGCTGCTGCGCCATGTCAGCGCGCTCATTCGTGATAAGGGCTGGCAGGTCGGCAACATCGATGCGACCGTACTTGCGCAGGCACCCAAGCTCGCGCCGCACATCATGCAGATGCGTGAAAATCTTGCTGACGCGATGCAGTGCGAAGTCGATCGCGTTTCCGTCAAGGCAACGACCGAGGAAAAGCTTGGCTTCACCGGCGCAAAGCAGGGCATTGCCGCCCACTGCGTCTGCCTGCTGGAAAAGCTTTAAGGGAAAATTACCGTACAAAAAAGGCACGCCGAAGGGAGAATCTTCGTAAAGAAGTTTTCCCTTCGGCTTTTGTAATCAGCCGAAAT
>CAVIRF010000056.1:0-11722 GCA_963645185.1 Coprococcus eutactus
CAGACCGGTGTCGAGACGAACGAGATCATAAAGGGCGTCCTCGACCACGTGCGCCCCTCGGCGGTCATCGCCATCGACGCGCTCGCGGCAGGCCGTCTCAGCCGCCTTGTGCGCACCGTGCAGCTGTCCGACACCGGCATCGTCCCCGGCTCGGGCGTGGGCAACGTGCGCGCCGCGCTCGACGAGCAGACACTCGGCGTTCCGGTGCTGTCGGTCGGCGTGCCCACGGTCGCGGACGGCGGCTCGCTCGCCCACGAAATTACGCAGCAGCTTTCCGGCGCGCAGTGTGAGGCGCTCGACGACCTTTCCCAGCCGTTCATCATCACCACGCGCGACATCGACCGCGAGGTCGCGGACACCGCCCGGCTCATCGGCTACGCGGTCAACATGGCGCTCCAGCACATCTCGGTCGAGGACATCGACCTGTATCTCAGCTGACCGTGCCCCTCTCATCAGTTTTTCTTATCCAAAGCTCACAAAAGCCGAATTGCAGTTCCGCAGCGCTGCTGTTATAATAGAATACAGAAAAATATTCTGTCGAAAGGGGTATTCTATTGGACTGTAAAGAAGTCAGGGTCGATATGCGAAAAATGGACCCGGAACGCAGAGCCGAGGGACAGCGCTGCACCCGGCTGCTGTTTCAGTTGAACCACACCATACCGTTCACCGAGGAATACAGCGCCGTTCTGCACGAGCTGTTCGGCGACAATCTCGGCGAGGGCAGCTATGTTGCCGCGCCGCTCAGCGGTGCGTGCGTCAGCTCCGTGAAGATCGGCCGAAATGTCTTTATCAACTCGAACCTGCTCGCCATGGCACGCGGCGGCATCACCATCGAGGACAATGTGCAGATCGCCGCGAACGTGCAGCTCATCTCCAACAACCACGATCCGTATGATCTTCAGGTGCTGACCTGCAAACCTGTCCTCATCCGCGAGAGCGCATGGATCGGCGCAGGCGCGACCATCCTGCCCGGCGTGTGCGTCGGCCGTCATGCCGTTGTCGGCGCGGCCTCGGTCGTGACGAAGGACGTTCCGGATTACGCCGTTGTGGTCGGCAGCCCGGCGAAGGTCATCAAAATGCTGGATAAAGAGAAATTCGAGGAGAATAACCGATGAAAAAGCTTCTGATCGTTTACTATTCGTGGTCGAACGGCAACACTGAGCGCATCGCGAAGGCCCTCCAGAGCGTCGCAGGCGGCGACCTGATGAAGATCGACACCGCCGAGCCGTACACCGGCAGCTATGACGACGTTGTCGCGCAGGGTCAGCGCGAGGTCAACCGCGGCTACGAGCCTGCCATCAAGCCGCTCACGCTGGGCCCGGCGGACTACGATGTCATCGCCGTCGGCACGCCGACCTGGTGGTACACGATGGCCCCGGCCGTCAAGACCTTCCTGCACGAGCAGGATTTCTCCGGCAAGACCGTCGTCCCGTTCATGACCAACGGCGGCTGGCCCGGCCATGTCATCAAGGATATGAAGAAAGCCTGCCCCGGCGCGCAGACCGCGTGCGAGCTGGAGGTGCAGCTCGACTCGACCGGCGGCGACCATCTGGAAACGCCCGAGCGCGATATTCAGGCCTGGGCGCAGCGCGTCAAGGCGCTGCTGTAAGGCACAGTGTCCCGATACCCTTAGCGGTATCGGGATTTTTTCATATCAATCTATTTGTCCGCATAGGATAGACCAAACGGTTTTCGGGAGGGCGGACAGGATGAAACGACGCAGACGGAACAGGAGTCGGGCAGGCGTGCGGCCTGCGGCATGGTGCGCGCTCGCGGCGGCAGGCGTACTGCTCGCGGCGGCGCATCTGGGCGGCGAGGTCGGTGCGCAGGCGGCGCTCTCCCGGCTCGCGCGCAGTCCCGGCTTTCTCTCCTGCATCACGGCGCTCGAATTCGGCGTGCGCGCAGACACGGCCGAGGTCTATGTGCCGCGCGCGGCAGCTGCCGCCCGGGACGAGGACGCCGAGGAGCCGCAGAGCGAGAGCGTTTATGTGCCCTCCGTCCCCGAAAACACAGCGCCCGTGCTCTCCGCGTCGGACAAGGCCGCGACCCTCACCATCAACAACGACACGGATTATGACGTAGTCGTTGCCGCCTGTCTCGCCTCGGACACGCACATCCGCGCCGAGGGCGACGGGCCGCAGGTGCTCGTGTTCCACACCCACGCGAGCGAGAGCTACACCCCCGACGAGGCCTTCCCCTACACGCCGACCGAGACCGAGCGCACGACTGACACGCGGTACAATGTGGTGCGCGTGGGCGACGAGCTGTGCACCGCGCTCGAGCAGCGCGGCATCGAAACCCTGCACATCCGCTCGCTGTTCGACACGCCGACCTACGCCGGTTCCTATGACCGCTCGCTCGCGGCGATCGAGCAGGCGCTGGACGAAAATCCGTCCATCAAGGTCGTCATCGACCTGCACCGCGACTCCATCCTCACCGACGAGGGCGAGGCCTACAAGACCTCCTGCACGATAGACGGCACGGAGACTGCGCAGCTGATGTTCGTCGTCGGCACGGACGCCGGCGGCCTGTATCACCCGGACTGGCGCGACAACCTGAACTTTGTCTCCACGCTCCAGTACGCGCTCAACCGCGCGTATCCGTCGCTCATGCGGCCGGTCAACCTGCGCACGCAGCGCTTTGACCAGCACGCAAGCCCCGGCTCGCTGCTCATCGAGGTCGGCTCGTCCGGCAACACGCTGCCCGAAGCGCTCTCCGCCGTGCGCCTGTTCGCGAATGTGCTCGCGGATGAGATGACAGGGACATAACCACGAATAATTTGCTGCCGCCCCGGAAAGACTGTTTCCGGGGTGACTTTATGCAGAAAATCACATTTACAGAAAATCTTGCGCATAACATCGCGCTCATGCAGTCGGTATTCGAGGGCGACGACACGTTCATCGTGCGCGAGGCGACGGGTCGCAACGGCCTGCACTGCGCGATGTTCTTCTTTGACGGCATGGTGGACTCGTTCACCATCAACGAAAGTCTGGTGCGGCCCGTCCTGCTGTCCGACCGACGGCGCGCTACGGCGGACGAGCTCGCCGGACGCATTTTACAGGCGGACGACTGCCGCGTCGAGACCGACATGGACAAGGCGCTCGCCGCCTTCCTGTACGGCGACACGCTCCTGCTGACCGAGGGCGACGCGCGCCCCCTCATCGTCAACACCAAGGGCTTCGCCAAGCGCTCGCCCGAGGAGCCGGAGAACGAGCGCGTGCTGTCCGGTCCGCGCGAGGGCTTTACCGAGTGCTTCATGCCCAATCTCGCGCTCATCCGACGCCGCGTGCGCGATACGCGGCTGAAATTCAACTTTCTGCGCGTCGGCGGCCGCACGAACACCACGGTCTGCCTGTGCTATATCGACGGGCTGTGCCCCGGCTCGCTCGTCGACGAGATGCGGACAAGGCTCGGCTCGCTCGACCTCGACAGCGTGCTCGACGCGAACTATATCGCGGAATGCCTGCGCGACCACCGTTTTTCGCCCTTCCCCACCCTCGGCACGACCGAGCGGCCGGATGTCGCGGCGTCGCGGCTGCTCGAGGGGCGGTGCGCCCTCGTCGTGGACGGCAGTCCGGTAGTGCTGACCGCGCCGCACCTGCTTCAGGAATGCTTTCAGTCGAACGACGATTACTATATCAGCTATCTCCAGACCAATGTATCGCGTGTGCTGCGCACGCTCGGCTTTTTCTGCTCGGTGACGATACCGGCGGTGTACACCGCCCTGCTGCTCTATCACCGCGAGCTCGTCCCGGCGCGGCTGCTGTTCGCCATCACGGCGGCGCAGCGAGGGGTTCCCCTGCCCATCGGGTGGGAGGTGCTGCTGCTGCTCATCGTGCTCGAGGTACTGCGCGAAGCCGGTGCGCGCACGCCCGGCGCGATGGGGCAGACCATGAGCATTGTCGGCGGTCTCGTGCTCGGACAGGCGGCGGTTTCGGCGCGGTTTTCGGCTGCGCCGACGATCATCGTCGTGGCGGTCGCCGGTGTGACCGGACTGATGGCGCCGCGGCTCCAGACCGCCGCACTGTGGCTGCGGTTTGCCCTGCTCGGGGCGGCGGCCGCAGGCGGCCTGTACGGCGTGGGGCTGCTGCTCTCGCTCACGCTCGCCCTGCTGTGCCGCATGACCTCGTGCGGCGTGCCCTACCTCATCAACCTCGTGCCGCGCGTCGAGGCGGACACCGAGGACGCATGGCTGCGCGTGCCGTGGTACCGCATGAAATACGACCGGTTTTCCTTTTTCCGCACCGCAGGGAGGGGAAGAAAATGAAGAAACTGCTGCTTTTTCTCCCTCTCGCGCTGCTGTGCGGCTGCGCGCGCGAGCCGTCTCCGGTATCCGCGCTCGCGCTCGACCGCGCCGGGGACGGCTATCGCCTGACCGCTGAGATCGTCCGGCAGGACACGCCCGAGGACGCCGCGGTCCCCTCCTGTCTCGCCGCGCAGGGCGACAGCTTCACCGACGCACTGCACGCGCTCGAAAGCCTGCTGCCGGGCGAGCTGTACCTGTCGCACGCGCAGGTGCTCCTGCTGAGCGAGCAGGCCGCTGAGGACGATCTGACACCGCTCGCGGAATATCTGTGCCGGAACAACGACATCCGGCTCAACCTCCGGTGTGCTGTCGTACGCGGCGGCGCGGCGTCCGCCCTGCTCGAAAACGACGAGGAGGTATATGCGCTGAGCGACCTGCTCGACCGCTCCGCCGAGACCGGGACGCTGCCCGACATGCCGCTGTACCGCGTCACCGAGGCGCTCGAGACCGACGGCACGGCCATCCTGCCCTCGCTGTCGCTCGACCGCTTCGGACAGACCGCCCCGGCCGGGACGGCGGTGTTCGCGGAAGGAAAACTGAGCTGCTTTCTTGACGGCGGCGTGATTGGGGGCGAGCGCTTTGCCTGACAGACTGTTCCCCCGATGGTGCGCGGCGCTGTTCGCGCTCCTGCCGCTCAGCGAGATCCTCTACCTTCCGGCGGACGCGCAGTCGCTGTACGCCGCAGCGGCGGCCTGTGCGGTGGCCGGACTGCTCGCCGCCGGGGCGGCACGGCTGTCGAGCGCCGTCGCAGCGCATCCGGGTGTGCAGATCGCACTTGCGCTCGCGGCGCTCTTTCCGCTCGTCTGCTCGCTCGCGCGCATGAGCACCTTTCTGCGCGCGACCGTGTTTTCGCGCGTACCGCTGTGGGTGCTCTGTCTCGTGCTCACGCTCTGCGCGCTCGCGCTCGCGCTGACCGGACTGAACGTCTGCGCGATGTGGGCGCTGCCTGCGGTATTCCTCGCCGGGGCGGTCGCGGTGCTGTCCGGCGTGCTGACTGTCGGCGAGCTGCGGCTCTCGCGTCTTGCCGCGCCGACTGCGGCGCTGCTGCCGCAGTTCTGGTCGCTGCTGCGCCTGCTGCTGCCGGGCGCGCTCATCCTTGCGCTGTCGCTGCGCGACAGCAGTCTTGCCGGGGCGGCCTCGCGCGGCCTCACGGCAGGCGGCGCGCTGCTCGCGCTGCTGTCGCTGCGCACGGTGCTGCTGCTCGGGCCGCACACCGCCACCCTGCTGCCCTATCCGAACTTCACCGCCGCCGGACTTGCCGCCATCGGCGATTTCGCGCGCCACGGCGAGGTGTTTTTCGCGGTGCCGCTCATCCTGTGCGAGACCGGGCGCTGCGCCGCGCTCATGAGCGTCATCCTGCGCGTGCTGCCCAAGCGGCGCGGCAGCTGAGGCTTGTTTTCCCTTGCCCGTTCTGCTATACTTTACTCAGCAGAGCAAAGGAGAACGAGCATGAATATTCAGATTTTCGGCAAAAACAAATGTTTCGACACCAAAAAGGCGCAGCGCTGGTTCAAGGAGCGTGGCATCAAGTTTCAGATGATCGACCTCGCCCAGAAGGGCATGAGCCGTGGCGAGCTTGACAGCGTGCTGAAGGCGGTCGGCGGACTTGACGCGCTCATCGACGCGAAGAGCCGCGGCTATGCGTCGCTCGCGTATCTCGCCTACGACGAGGACAAGAAGGAAAAGCTGCTTGAGGACGGCACGCTGATGAAAACGCCGGTGGTTCGGAATGGCAGACAGGCGACGGTCGGGTACTGCCCGGAAGTCTGGGAGAAGTGGGAGTAATCCCACTTCTTTTCCTCTTTACCCTCGGCTGAGGATAGACCTTCCGCCGGTCCGGCGGCTTGCCGCCGCAGGCGATGAGCGCCCATTCTGCTTTACCAAAAGCAGGCGTTAAATTTTCCGCCGATACAGCGGTGCGCCGCTGGAGGCGAGATTTATGCCCTCGGAGGGCTGGGCATTGGCCGCCTTCGGCGGCCGGGGAATGCCGGTGCCCACCGGCGAGGGCAAGAGGGGGATAAGACACCAATATGGTTTCTTATCCCCCTCTTAACTCCCCCTAATCTCCTTTGAGCCGCGACGCCCTTCGGTTGCGCGGCTAAACGAGAGTTACGGGGGCTCGGTTCCGGGCGTCGGGGTGGTTATGGGACGCACGGCCGCCCTGAGGTTCGCTTGCGTGGTTTGCCGCGCATGACAGTGCGCGGCCATCCTATACAGAGTGCTTACTCCCGTCGCTGCGAATGGACGTGGGGTATTGCGTGGCGCTGCGGATAGAAAAAGAGAGTGCAGATTTTTTGTCTGCACTCTCTTTCGTTTTTGCTTATTTATCCTTCAGGGCGTCTTTGACTTTATCCCAGAAGCTTTTGCGCTTGACCTGGTTTTCGTCGGTCGAGGTTTCTTCGAACTCACGCAGCAGTTTTTTCTGCTTGTCGGTGAGGTTTTTCGGTACCTCGATGTTGACGCGGACATACTGGTCGCCGCGGCCGCGGCCGTTGACGTTCTGGATGCCCTTGCCGCGCATGCGGAACATCGTGCCGGTCTGGGTGCCCTCCGGGACCTTGTACTCGACGCGGCCGTCGATGGTCGGCACCTGAAGCGTATCGCCGAGCGCCGCCTGCGCGAACGAGATTGGGATCTCGACGTAGACATCCGAGCCGTCACGGGTGAAGATCGGATGCGGACGGATGGCGACCGTTACGTACAGATCGCCTGCCGGGCCGCCGTTTGCACCGGCGTTGCCCTGACCGCGCTGCTGAATGGACTGACCGTCGTCGATGCCGGCCGGGATGTTGACCTTGAACTTGCGCGTCTTGCGCACGCGGCCCTGACCGCCGCACTTCGGACACGGCTTCTTGATGATCTTGCCGGTACCGCGGCAGTTCGGGCAGGCGCCCTGCGTCTGGAACATGCCGAGCGGCGTGCGCTGGGTCTGGGTGACCACGCCGGTGCCGCGGCAGTTCGGGCAGGTCTCTGCCGTGGTGCCCTTGGCTGCGCCGGTGCCGCCGCAGTCATCACAGGTCTCGATGCGCTCGACCGTGATCTCCTTTTCGCAGCCGAAAGCCGCTTCCTCAAAGGACAGGACAACGGTCTGGCGGATGGACTCGCCGCGCTGCGGTGCGTTGCGGCGCTGCGAACGGCCGCCGCCGAAGCCGCCGCCAAAGAACGAGCCGAACAGATCGCCGAGGTCGCCCATATCGAAGCCGCCGCCAAAGCCGCCTGCACCGCCGCCGTAGCTCGGGTCGACGCCTGCAAAGCCGAACTGGTCATACTTTGCGCGCTTATCCTTGTCGGACAGCACCTCATACGCCTCGTTGACTTCCTTGAACTTGTCGGCCGCCTCGGGATTATCCTTGTTGAGGTCGGGGTGGTACTTGCGCGCGAGCTTGCGGTATGCCTTTTTCAGCTCGTCCTCGCTCGCGCCCTTCTGCACGCCGAGCACCTCGTAATAGTCTCTTTTGTCTGCCATAAAAATATCACCTGTACACGCGGACAGGCGCACCGAAGCGCGCCTCTCCCATCGGCTTTCAGCAGCGGGGAGCGTTTTCCCTCACTGCTGATGCCTCATCATATGAATTACTTGTTGTCGTCGTCCTTGACTTCGGTGAAGTCAGCGTCTACGAAGTCGCCCTGCGGACCGCTCTGCGCGCCTGCACCCGGCTGGCCGCCCATGTTCGGGTCGCCCTGCGGCGCCTGCTGCTGATAGATCTTGCCGGCCAGATCGGAGAACTTCTTGGACAGGCCGTCGGTCGCTGCCTTGATCATGTCGGTATCGGTGCCCTTGAGCGCTTCCTTTACCTTTTCGATCTCAGCCTGAACGCCGCTCTTCTCGTCTGCGGACAGCTTGTCGCCGAGGTCGATCAGAGCCTTCTCGGACTGGAATACCAGCTGCTCTGCGCTGTTGCGTACTTCGACAGCTTCCTTGTTCTTCTTATCCTGCTCAGCGTACTGCTCAGCCTCGTGCATTGCCTTGTCGATCTCGTCCTGGCTGAGGTTGGTGGAAGCGGTGATGGTGATCTTCTGCTCCTTGCCGGTGCCGAGGTCCTTTGCGGATACGTTTACGATGCCGTTTGCATCGATATCGAAGGTAACTTCGATCTGAGGAATACCGCGCGGAGCCGGAGCGATGCCGTCGAGGGTGAAGCGGCCGAGGGTCTTGTTGCCTGCAGCCATCTCACGCTCGCCCTGCAGAACGTGAATCTCAACAGACGGCTGGTTATCAGCTGCGGTGGAGAAGATCTGGCTCTTCTTGGTCGGGATGGTGGTGTTGCGGTCGATCAGCTTGGTGCATACGCCGCCGAGGGTCTCGATGCCGAGAGACAGCGGAGTTACGTCGAGCAGCAGAACGTCCTTGACCTCGCCGCCGAGAACGCCGCCCTGAATGGACGCGCCGATCGCAACGCACTCGTCCGGGTTGATGCCCTTGAAGCCGTCCTTGCCGGTGATGCCCTTTACTGCTTCCTGAACAGCCGGGATACGGGAGGAACCGCCGACGAGCAGGACCTTGGACAGGTCGGAAGCGGACAGGCCTGCGTCGCTCATTGCCTGACGAACCGGGCCCATAGTGCGCTCAACGAGGTCTGCGGTCAGCTCGTTGAACTTAGCACGGGTCAGCGTCAGCTCGAGGTGCTTCGGGCCGGTAGCATCCGCGGTGATATACGGCTGGTTGATAGAGGTCTGGCTCATGCCGGACAGCTCGATCTTTGCCTTCTCAGCAGCTTCCTTCAGGCGCTGCATAGCCATGCGGTCGCCGGACAGGTCGATGCCGTTGGACTTCTTAAATTCGGAAACCATCCAGTCGATGATGCGCTGGTCGAAGTCATCGCCGCCGAGGTGGGTGTCGCCTGCGGTAGACAGAACCTCCAGAACGCCCTCGCCGATGTCGAGGATGGAGACATCGAACGTGCCGCCGCCGAGATCGTATACCATGATCTTCTGCTCGGCTTCCTTGTCTACGCCGTAAGCCAGCGCTGCTGCGGTCGGCTCGTTGATGATACGCAGAACTTCCAGACCTGCGATCTTGCCGGCATCCTTGGTAGCCTGACGCTGCGAGTCAGAGAAGTAAGCCGGAACGGTGATAACGGCCTGCGTTACCGGCTGGCCGAGGTATGCTTCTGCGTCAGCCTTCAGCTTCTGCAGGATCATAGCGGAAATCTCCTGCGGGGAGTACGGCTTGCCGTCGATGTTTACACGGTAGTCGGTGCCCATGTGGCGCTTGATGGAAATAATGGTGCGGTCTGCGTTGGTGACGGCCTGGCGCTTTGCGACCTGACCGACCATACGCTCGCCGTCCTTGGAAAATGCTACAACAGACGGGGTGGTACGTGCGCCCTCTGCGTTAGGGATAACGACGGACTCGCCGCCCTCCATAACAGCTACACAAGAGTTCGTAGTACCGAGGTCAATACCAATGATCTTACCCATGATAAATACACTCCTTAAAAGTTAGGATTTAGTTTGCTTTGTTAATATAATCAGTTCGCTACTTTGACCATCGCGTGGCGGATGACCTTGTCGCCGATCTGGAAGCCCTGCTGGAAGGTTTCCGCGATGACGTTTTCGCCAAGCGACTCATCCTCCACATGCATCACTGCGTTGTGGAAATTCGGGTCGAAGGGAGTTCCTGCCGCCGCGTCGATGATGGCGACATTGATGCCCTTGAGGCTCTCGACGAGCTGCGTCATGGTCATCTCGACGCCCTTTTTATACTCAGTGTCCGCGGTCTCGGCCTTGAGTGCTCGCTCGAGGTTGTCGTACGTCGGCAGAAGGGCGGTGACTGCGCGGCTTACCGCGTCGTTGTACGCCTGCTCGCGCTCGCGCTGGCTGCGCTTGCGGAAGTTGTCATATTCTGCCGCCATGCGGAGATAGCGGTCGTTGAGGTCGTTGTATTTTGCCTCCCAGTCGGTCGCCGGAGTCTTTGCCTCCGCCGGCTGTTCGGTCTGCTCTTCCGAAGCCTGCTTTGCTTCGGTCTGTTCGGTCTCAGCCTGTTCCGGCTGCTTCTTCTTGCTCATTTCTGGATGCCTCCGTCAGTTTTTTGCGTCTTTATCGTCTAAAAACGTTTCGGCGATCAGCCGGTTCAGCCCCTTCGCGAAGCGGCTGAGCTGCGCGGACAGCTTTGCATAATCCATGCGCGTCGGGCCTACGATGCCGATCGCGCCCTGTCCGATCTTGCCGATGTCATATTTTGCGTAGATCGCTGAGGTCTCACTCAGCGGATTTTCACCGTTTTCCGGACCGATGAAGAACTGGATGCCGTCGATCTTTCTGGTCGCCGGCAGCAGGTGCCTGCTGTCGTCCTCCATGTAATCGAGCAGCGTCTGCGCTTTTTTCGTGTCGCGGTATTCCGGAAAGCGCAGCAGCTTGCTTGCGCCGTCGAGGTAAACCTTCTGGTCGCTCAGCTCGGTGATGAGCTCGGCGATGTATTCGGCCACCGGCGCGAGCAGCGCGGTCAGGCCTGCGGCCCGGCGCACGATGTCGAAGCGCTCGGCCGTGATGCTCGAGAGCGGCAGACCGGTGAGGGTCTGGTTGAGCACGTAGGTCAAAAGCTCTGCCTCGTCCTTGGAAACCTCCGAGACCGTCCGGACCATTTTGTTCTTGACGGTGCCCGAGTCGGTCACAACGACAATGACAAAATTCATTTTGTCCACTGCGATGATCTCGAACTGGCGGATCGAGATCTGTGTAAGCGCCGGGGTGATCGCGACCGAAGCGTAATTGGTGAGCGAGGTGAGCAGCTTGCCTGCCTCCTGCACCAGATGGTCGAGCTCACGAACCTTTGCGAGTACGGTCTGCTGAAGGGCCGCACCGTCGTCATCAGCTGTCTCCCCCGGCTTTTCCATCAGCTCGTCGACGTAGAGGCGGTAGCCCTGCGGCGAGGGGATGCGTCCGGCCGAGGTGTGCGGCTTTTCGAGATAACCCATCTCCTCGAGCTCGCTCATCTCATTGCGGATGGTAGCGGACGAAAACGGCAGCTCGTGTCCTTCGGTGAGTGCCTTGGAGCCGACCGGTTCAGCCGTTCGGATATAGTCTCCGATAATGGCCTTGAGTATCTGCTTTTTTCTTGCTGACAGCTCCACCGAGGCGGACTCCTTTCGTTTGCGTTTTTTAGCACTCCATCTCTCTGAGTGCTAAACATAATTTATCACCACTTCGCCCTAATGTCAAGTAGCGTTTGTGAATAAAATGTAAAAGCTTCGCCTCAAACGATAACTTTTTTGAAAAAGGCCGAAAAAAGGACGGTGCCCTTTCCGGCACACCGCCCTTCATACTGCTAATCTCCTGCCGCATTCCGGCTGCGCCGGAACAGGCAGGACAGGTGAGACTGTCGAAAAACTTCGTTTTTCCGACAATCTGTGTTCTGACTGCGCAGAACACGAGTCGTCCGAAAGTTCCCATACGGAAACTTTCTCCCTCCAGAAG
>CAVIRF010000057.1:0-11674 GCA_963645185.1 Coprococcus eutactus
CCAAGGACTTCTTTAACGAGGAGTGCATGATCAAGAAGGGCAAAAAGACCTTCCACAAGGCAATCCTGGGCTAAAAGAATACCAATAAAGCGGCGTGAATCCGAAAGACGGGTTCGCGCCGCTTTCTGTCGCTGAAAAAGGTTGCAGAAAAGCATAAAACCTGCGATAATAGTAGAGTATATTCTGGTTATGAAAGCGAAAACGATTATGAAACATATCTGTATAGGCATAACCGCGCATGTCGACGCCGGAAAGACGACGCTCTCCGAGGCGATGCTTTTCCGCGCAGGTGCGCTCAAAAAACTGGGCCGCGTCGACCACCGGGACGCATTTCTCGATACCTTTGCGCTCGAACGGGAGCGCGGCATTACAATTTTCTCCAAGCAGGCGGAATTTTCTCTGCCGCACACGGGCGTGACGCTGCTCGACACGCCGGGACACGTGGACTTTTCCGCGGAAATGGAGCGCACGCTTCAGGTGCTCGATTACGCGGTGCTCGTCATCAGCGGCACGGACGGCGTGCAGGCGCACACGGAAACGCTCTGGCGGCTGCTCGCGCGCCACAGCATCCCGACGTTCCTGTTCGTCAACAAGATGGATCTGGACGGCGCGGAGCGCGTCCTGCTGCTGCGCGAGCTCAAAACGCGCCTTTCCTCGGGCGTGGTCGACTTCGGAGACGAAAAAACGCTGCACGAGGAGCTTGCGGTCTGCGACGAGACGCTGCTCGAGAAGTATTTCGAGGAGGGAACGGTCGCGGACGAGGACATCGTGCGCCTTATCCGTGAGCGCAAGGTCTTTCCGTGCTTTTTCGGCTCGGCGCTCAAGCTGGACGGCGTGGACGCGCTGCTCGACGCGCTCGACCGCCGCACGGTGCAGCCTGAGCCGACAGCGGACTTCGGTGCGCGTGTATTCAAGGTCGCGCGCGACCCACAGGGCAACCGCCTGACCTACATGAAAATTACCGGCGGCTCGCTCGCGGTCCGCGCACAGCTTTCGGGCGAGGAAGACGGCGACTGGCAGGAAAAGGTCAATCAGCTGCGCGTGTATTCGGGTGAGAAATTCACCGCGGTGGAGCGTGCCGAGCCCGGCATGGTGGTCGCGGCGACCGGCCTCACGCATACCGCGCCGGGCATGGGTCTGGGCGCTGCGGCAGGCGCGCTGCCGCCCGTGCTGGAGCCGGTGCTCAGCTACCGCGTCGGCCTGCCGGACGGCTGCGACGCGCACACCATGCTCAGCAGCCTGCGGCAGCTCGAGGAGGAAGATCCGCTGCTTCGCGTCGTCTGGAACGAGCAGCTCGGCGAGATCCATTTGCAGCTGATGGGCGAGGTGCAGCTTGAGATTTTGACCGAGCTCATCGAAACGCGCTTCGGCGTGCGCGTGACCTTCGACGAGGGCAGCATCGTCTATCGCGAGACCATCGCGGAGCCCGTGGTCGGCATCGGCCACTTCGAGCCGCTGCGGCATTACGCCGAGGTGCATCTGCTCATGGAGCCGGGCGAACGGGGGAGCGGCATCACGCTCGGCACGGCCTGCTCGACCGACGAGCTCGACCTCAACTGGCAGCGGCTTATCCTGACGCACCTCATGGAGAAAGCACACCTCGGCGTGCTGACCGGCTCGCCGCTGACCGATGTGCGCATCACGCTCATCGCAGGCCGCGCGCATGTCAAGCATACGGAGGGCGGCGACTTTCGCGAAGCGACCTACCGCGCCGTGCGCAACGGCCTCATGCAGGCGCAGAGCGTCCTGCTCGAACCGTACTACGATTTCACGCTCGAGCTGCCGGATGAGTGCGTCGGCCGTGCGATGAGCGATATTCAGCGCATGGACGGCACGTTTGACCCTCCGCAGACACTGCACGGCGGCTCGGTACTGACCGGCAAGGCGCCTGTCGCGTCCATGCGCAACTACTGGACCGAGGTCGCCTCCTACACCAAGGGCCGCGGCCGGCTCTCCTGCACGCCGGGCGGCTACGAGACCTGCCACAATACGGAAGAGGTCGTGGCCGCGATCGGCTACGACGCCGAGCACGACACCGCGAACACGGCGGACTCGGTGTTCTGCTCGCACGGCGCAGGCTATGTTGTACACTGGGATGAGGTGCGCGCGCACGCGCATCTGGACACGAGCCGTATGCTCGCGCAGCCGGAAGAGGAGCAGGAACCGGTATCCATGCCGCGCGGCGGCGCGCGTTTGACCGGCTTCGAGAACGACAGCGAGCTCCGCGCGCTGTTTGAGCGCACTTACGGCCCGGTCCGTGACCGCGGCTTTGAGGCGCTGCAGCAGAGCCGGAAAAAGGCGGAAACGCTCGAGCAGCTTTACGTGACGCGCATCCGGCAGGACGATTATCTGCTCGTCGACGGCTACAACATTATCTTCGCGTGGGACGAGCTGAAAGCCATCGCGGCGGAGGACGTAAACGCCGCGCGCGAGCGGCTTGTGAACATCATGAGCAACTATCAGGGCGTGCGCAAGTGCCATCTGATCCTCGTGTTCGACGCCTACAAGGTCAAGGGCGGCACGGGCTCGATCGAGAAGCGCCACGGCATCCATATCGTCTACACGAAGGAGGCCGAGACGGCGGACATGTATATCGAGCAGGCGTCCTACGATCTGTCGCGCAAGCACCGCGTGCGCGTCGCCACCTCGGACGGCATGGAGCAGATGATCATTCTCGGACATGGCGCGGAGCGCATGTCTGCGACCGAACTGAAATGGGAGGTCGAGCAGGCGGACGAGCATCTGCGCGGAATTCTGAAAAATCTTCAGCACTGAGCCCACAGTATACAGGGAAAAACAGAGTTTTCCTGCAAATTCTTAAAACGGAAAACGCAGGGACTTGAAAACATAGTAAACCTGTGGTATATTAGTGTTAAGGGTGTCGGTAAGGGAGCAGAAACCGACACAGAAAGAAAGGAAGGGGCGCGTCCGGGCCGCAAAAGACGGCGGCGCGCCGGATAAATTATGAAGATTTCAACCAAAGGCAGATATGCGCTTCGTCTGATGATCGACCTTGCGCAGCACGACGCGGGCGGCTATATACCGCTGCGCGACATTTCCAAGCGACAGGAGATTTCGGCGAAATACCTCGAACAGATCGTCGTGCAGCTTTCTCGTGCAGGCTTTGTGACCTCGACGCGCGGCGCGCAGGGCGGCTATCAGTTGGCGCGTCATCCGTCCGAGTACACGGTGGGCGACATTCTGCGCATCACAGAGGGCTCGCTGGCGCCGGTCGCCTGTCTGGAGCACGAACCGATCGACTGTACGCGCGCGGACGGCTGCATCACGCTGGATTTCTGGCGCGGACTGTACGATGTGATCAACAAATACGTTGACTCGGTTACGCTCGAGGAGCTGGTCAACAGTGGAAAGAACACCTTGAATTTCTCGATCTGATCGAAAAATCACCCCGGAGGCTGCGGCTTCCGGGGGGTTCTCTTGACAAAAATGAATGGTTGTACTATCATCTAAATGGTTGATGCTACATCTATATCAGAGAGGAGCGGTGACGATGGATCAAAGCCGCAGACAGATCACAAAAATTGCCCGGGAAGTGAGCAAATTTACCATAAAGGCGATGAAAGCGGAGGGGATAGGGACCGCAGAGTTTGATTTTATTCATCTCGTGCGCCATCACCCCGGCATCACGCAGGCGCAGATACGCGATGCACTCAAAATCGACAAGGGCGCGGCGGCGCGGCGTGCGGCGAGCCTTGAGGCGAAGGGATACCTTGTGCGCCGCGAAAACCCGGACGACCACCGCAGTCAGCTGCTGTACGCGACGGAAAAGGCCGAAGGTCTGCGCAACTCCAAGGCCAGCGTGGAGCAGACGTTTTACGAATGGCTGCTCGAGGAGCTGTCGGAGAGCGACCGCGACAACTTCTGCCGCATCCTGAACGACCTGTATCTGCGCTCGAAAAAAGAGGCGCGCGCAGGCTTTCCGGATGTGAGCGCGCGGCTGGAAATGGGGGCGGACGAGCATGAATGACCGCCACAATCCGCAGAAGATCACCTGGTATTTCGCGCAGGAAAAGCGCACGCTCGCGGTCGTCACGGTTTCCGGTCTGCTGTATAACGTCGGCCTGCTCGCAGGACCGCTGTTCGAGGGCCGGCTCGTCGGCACGCTGCTCGATGTGCTGAACGGGACGCAGACGGCGCTGCACATGGCGCTGCTCGCGCTCGCGTATCTCGTGACCATCGCCCTCGTGCAGGGCGTGCGCTACATCAAGCGCCTGTACGTTCGCCGCTTCGCGAACAACATCAATCGGCGCATGAAGCACATCCTCTACGCCGACCTCGTGCACCGCTCGAAGAACGAGCTGGACAGGGAGGGCAACGGCGCGGTGCTGACCAAGGCGATTTCGGACGTCGATGCCTGCGTGGAGGGCATGCGCAAATTTACGACCGAAATATTCGATACGGGCGTCGCGCTCGCGTGCTACATGGTCCTGCTGCTGTGGTACGATGTAAAAATCGCGCTGCTTTGCCTGATCTTTCCGCCGCTTGCGTACTTCATTGCGGAGCGCATGAAGGTCGTCGTGCAGCGCACCAATGCGGCGTTCCGGTCAAGCGCGGAACGGCTGAATGCGGCGACGCTCGACCGCGCGGCCGGCGCATTGACCTATCGCATTTTCGGCTGCGATGAGCAGCGGAACGCAGATTATGACGCGCATCTGGCGGATTATGAGAAGCGCGCGGTGCGTGCGAATATCTGGGTCTCCGCAATGCCGCCGCTGTACAATGTGCTCTCCATGACGGGCGTGCTGTTCATCCTGTACTTCGGCGGCGCGCGTGTGCAGAGCGGCGCGTGGGACATTGCGGCGTTCACGACGTTTATCGCCTGCTTCGCAAAGCTGTCGGTCAAATCCTCCAAGGCGGCCAAGCTGTTCAACGCCGTGCAGCAGGCGCAGGTGTCGTGGGGGCGCATCAAAGGGTTCCTGCATACGCCGCCCACGGAACAGGATTTGCCGGAAAAAGCGCCGTGCGATGTGAAGGCGACCGGTCTCTCTGTACCAGGTGTGTTCGCTGACGCGAATTTTGAGATCAAGCCGGGACAGATAATTGGTGTTACGGGACCGGTAGCGTGCGGAAAAAGCATGCTCGGAAAGACATTTTTGTGCGAAAATCCGTATGAAGGCTCTATCCGGTTTGACGGGCGCGAGCTTGCGTCGCTGGGAGACAAGGAGCGCAGCGCGTACATCGGCTATCTGGGGCACGATACCGAGCTGTTGAGCGACACGGTCGAAAATAACATCCTGCTCGGCGGAACGGGCGACGTAAAGGCGCTGCTGCGCGCCGTGCGGCTCGATCAGGAGGTAACGCCGGAAACGCGCGTCGGCGCAGGCGGCATGCGCCTGTCCGGCGGACAGCAGCAGAGACTTGCGCTCGCGCGGCAGTTCGCGAACCTAAAGCCGCTGCTGATTCTGGATGACCCGTTTTCCGCGCTCGATCGAAAAACCGAGCGTGAGGTGTTCGAGGAGCTCAAGAAAATTGCGGAAAAGTGCGCGGTTCTGCTGATTTCGCATCGCTTGTATGTATTCCCGGAACTTGATGGGGTGCTTTGGATGCAGAACAGCGCAGTGCGCACCTCGACACATGAGGAGCTGATGCGCAGCTGCCCGGAATATGCTGAGCTCTACAAACTGCAGCAGGGAGGGGACGAAAATGCGTAAAAACGACAATGCAGTTCGGATTATCCTCTCTTCTGCGCTCAAAAATGCGGTTTTGAGCATTGGTACGCTCGCCGCGGTCATCGCGACCATTCTGACGGCGCTCATTCCGCCGCTCGTCCTTGAACGCATCGTAAACACGCTCACAGGAGGGAAACGGCCGGGAATCACGCTTGTTATCGCATATTTTGGATTTATCCTGATCGCAGGGCTTGCAGAGTCGGCGCGAGAAAGTCTGCTCGCCGTGTTCGGTCAGCGCATCACGCGCAGCCTGCGGCATGCGCTCTGCGGAAAGCTGTCACGACTGGACACGAGCTGCTATGTGCAGCAGACGCCCGGCGAGATTGTATCGCGGTTTGTCGGCGATGTCGATACCGTGGAAAATCTGTTCACCGGCGGCATCATCGGCATGGCGGCGGATCTCGGTAAGATCATAAGCATATTAGCGGTGATTTTCGCGAAAGCGCCCGGTCTCGCATGGATGATTATTGCGTTTATACCGGTACTGTTCGTTTTCACGAGAGTCGTACAGAAGCGGATGCTCCGCGCGCAGATGGACAGCCGCGCAGCAGCGGCGAGCGTTTCCGGGTTCCTGCCCGAAACGCTGCACTGCATCCGCACGGTGCATCTGCTGGGGCGTGAAGGGTTTATGCGGAAACGCTACGATAAAGCGATCGAGGACGGCTATCACGCGACAGAACGAACAAATTTCTACGATTCGGTGTATTCTCCGGTCATTCTGATCGTGAGCGCCGCCGTAACGGCAGTCGTTCTGGTGCTATCGGCGTCGGGCAATCCGTCGCTGCGCAGTCTGTTCGGCATGTCGGTCGGTACGGCGGTCGCCGTGATCTCGTACATTTCGCAGGTTTTCACGCCGCTCGAGAGCATCGGCATGGAAATCCAGACCGTGCAGTCGGCAATCGCAGGTGTGCACCGAATTAACGATTTCCTTGCAATTCCGGAGAAGGAAACCGGTAGCGCTGACACTGAAAAAACGGTTCCGTGCATTCTGGTGGACGGCGTGGACTTTGCTTATACGGCGGACGTGCCGGTTCTTCGCAACATTTCGCTGCACATCAGCGAGGGCGAGCACGTTACGCTCACCGGACGAACCGGTGCCGGAAAATCGACGCTGTTCAAGCTGCTGCTTGGCCTGTATCGTCCGCAGAAGGGCAATGTGCGCATCATGGGACGCGAGGCGGCGAACATACCGGATGCGGAGAAACGGCATCTGTTCGGCTGCGTGGAACAGCATTTTTATGCACCTCCCGGCACGATCGAGGAGCAGATCACGCTGTTTGACCCGGAAATCACGCACAATGACGTCGTAAATGCTGCAAAGCTCGTCGGACTGCACGAGACGATCATGGCGCTGCCGGAGGGCTATCAAACGCCGTTTTCGGAAGCTCGCTTCTCGCAGGGACAGCGGCAGCTGCTCGCGATCGCGCGCGCAGTCGCAGCTGACCCGAAGATACTGTTGCTCGACGAAATCACCGCGGATCTCGATGCGGAAACTGAGCGCTGCGTGCTGGATGCGCTGCACTCTGCCGCAGGAGGACGCACGGTCGTTTCGATCTCGCACCGCCTTTACGAAGAAAGAGGCGGCAGACGGGTCGAGATTGGCTGAGACATAAAGAAAAGCGGCTGAGGTGATAAAGCCTCAGCCGCTTTGTGCTGTTTATGCTCAGTAATTGATTTCGAGACCGGTCTCGCAGTCGCCGGTAATGGATTTTGCGGTGCCGTTTTCGACGATTTCATAGGTGTTCTCCGTGCCGATGAGGCCGATGCCCTCAAGCGCGATTTTCGGCTCGACGGCAAACGTCATGCCGGGAACGATCGGCTCAGTGAAGCTCTTGGCGAGCACCGGCGACTCATCCATCGTCAGACCGATGGAGTGGCCGAGAAACTTGCAGGAGTTCATAAACCCGTCGCGGAACGCCGGGTCAACAGCATCAAGAACCTTTGCGTAGATCTCAGCCGGAACCGCACCCGGACGCAGCAGCTCGGCGGTCATCTTCTCGAGCGCGATGCACTGCTCATGTGCGGCGCGGATGAGGTCGGCCTTCGGGTTTTCGTCCAGATCACCGAAATAGAACGTGATGCTCTTGTCGGTGTGGTAGCCGCGCCAGCCGCACGGGATGTCGAGCAGAACGGTGTCGCCGCCGCGCAGCAGGCGCTCGGTCGAACCGATGGACTTCATGGCGATGCAGGTGCCGACCGTGCCGGAAGGGCCGTCGAGCGCCGCCGGCATCAGGCTGTTCTCGCTGTAGCTCGCGAAGCCGAGCACATCCTCGGCCGCCAGCTGATTGTAACGGGAAATGCCCATCGCGCCGTGGTCGAGCATGGATGTGCAGATTTCCGAGCACAGGCGGGCCTCGCTGAGGCCGGGACGCAGCAGCGCCGGGGCAACGGTTTCGAGAACCTTCGCGTGGATTTTGCCGGCGTGGCGCATGCATTCGAGCTCATAAGGGCTCTTGACCGCGCGCAGACCGCTCAGAATGCCGTCGAGGGGGGAAGGAGCGAAAGAGAGGTATTTCTGGAGCATGGTTAGCTTCTGCAGCGTCAGCGTGCGCGCCGCGACATAGACGGTTTCGGGAATATACGGAAAGGCGGATGCGATGCCGCGGAAGCTGCCGAGCGGACGAATGTCGGCGAACTTGGAGTCGCGCACAGCGCATTCATAGGAATGACGCACGAAAAGCGCCGCCTCGTCGGGCGTGATGACGAGCGCGCCCTCCTGCATGGTGCCGGTGAAGTAATACAGGTCGATCTTGCTGTCGAGCAGGATCATTCCCCAGTCGGGGTGAGCGGCGTTCATCGCGCGGCGCAGATTTTCCAGACGCGCGGCGAGCTCGGCCGCAGGTACAGCAGTATGTGGCATGGTTATCCCTCCGATTATCTATCATGGTATTATCTTCATCATACCACAGCTGCACCGCAAAAGTCGAGAGGGGAAGCGCTGTTTTTTGTGCATTCGGCTGTGTTCGATTGACTTTTTTTCGCCGCTGCGGTATCATGATATATAAAAGAAAATGCCCAGGTGGGAAAGGAGTCGTTATGCGCAGATTTTTCGGCCGGATACTCGGTGACCGGCGCGTTGTTGGCGGATTGTTTTTGATTTTGGAGCTGATCGCCGTGATGTGGGGCGTCGGCTGGATGAGCGAAAAGTGGCCGTCGGTCACACCGGCGCTCACGCTTCTCAGCTTTATCATTGTTATCTGGCTTGTGCGCAAGTACGATAATCCGACCTATAAAATTACATGGATCATTATTATTCTGGCGTTTCCGCTGTTTGGCGGCTTGTTTTATCTGTTCTGGGGCAACACGCCGTTCAACCGCGCGCGCACGCAGCACCAGTATGAGCCAAATCCGCCTGACTTTACCGATTATATGCGCAAGCCTGCGACGGAGGAGCTTTCGCAGCGGCATCCGCGCCACGCGGCGCGCGCACGCTACATCGACGGTCTGTGCGGCATGCCGGCATGGACCAACACGGAGGCGCATTACTTCCGCGCAGGCGAGGACATGTTCGCGTCGATGTGCGAGGAGCTGGAAAAGGCGGAGCGGTTTATTTTCCTCGAATACTTTATCATCGAGGAAGGCAAGATGTGGAACACGATCCTCGATATTCTGGCGCGCAAGGCAAAGGAAGGTCTGGACGTCCGCATCATCTACGATGACGTTGGTTCGATCGCGACGCTGCCGCAGCACTACGACCGCTATCTTGTGTCGCTCGGCATCCGTGCGGTTCGCTTCAACCGCTTCATTCCGACGCTCAATACCTATCTGAACTATCGCAATCACCGCAAAATGATGATCATTGACGGCAATGTGGGCTATATGGGCGGCATCAACCTTGCTGATGAATACATCAACGAGAAGGTGCGCTTCGGCTACTGGAAGGATACCGGTATCCTGCTGCGCGGCGAGGGCACGGCGAATATGACCTCGCTGTTCCTCCAGATGTGGGAATATGTGACGGGCGAGAAGATCACCGCATTTGAGAACTATCTGCCGACGGTCAAGCTGCCGCAGGATGGCTGGGTGCAGCCGTTCGCCGACTCGCCGCTTGACGATCTGAACATCGGCGAGTCCACGTATCTCCAGATCATTCATAACGCGCGCGACTATGTTTATATCACGACGCCGTACCTTGTGCTCGATAACGAGATGATCACGGCGCTGACGATCGCGGCGCAGTCGGGCGTGGACGTCCGCATCCTGACGCCGGGCATCCCGGACAAAAAGCTGGTCTACATGATCACGCGGTCGTATTATCAGCAGCTGCACCGCGCAGGCGTGAAGATCTACGAATACCGCCCCGGCTTCCTGCATGCGAAGAGCATCGTCTCGGACGATGACACGGCGGTGGTCGGCACGATCAATATGGATTTCCGCTCGTTCTTCCTGCACTTTGAGTGCGCGACCTGCTTCTACAACAGCTCGGTCGTGGCGGCGCTCAAGAAGGACATCCTCGAAACCATCAACGTCAGCCGCCAGATCGACAACGCATGGCTGAAACGGGTTTCGTGGCTCCAGTCGATCGCAGCAAGCGTGCTGCGCCTGTTCGCACCGCTGCTGTAAGCAGCAGCTGATTTTGAAGGGTGAAAATCGTTGTGGATAAAGCGAATAAATTGGAATTTAAGGAGGGTAAAGCGAATGGATCGGATCATCAATTATAGAGACATACCTACAGATAAAAAAACTGATATTTTAAACGCTCTTGAGCAAATAGTTTTTTTTCCGCATACGGCGGGGTGAAAACAATGCAACGAGTTATGGAAAAATCGGTTCCGGGTTCAGGACCTCAATTCTATTTTGTTTTTCGCGAAGATAAGTTGATAGGGTACAATTTTCTCATTGGTGACACTAAAAGATATAAAGCATTCCCATGGCTTGCTATTAGTAATGTAGATGAACAGAAAATGGTTGTTTGTGAAGAAATGATGGGAATGCAGGTTGCTTTTTTCGAGAAACTTGGAATGCAGGATATAGCAAACCATTGTGTTAGACTTATGGAAGATTACAGAAAAGAAATTGGAAAACGAAAAGAAAGTGATAGCAGATAAATTCCAGTTTGATAGACAGTCTATCAACCCAAAGGCACCGCCTCATTTTCGTGAAGCGGTGCCTTTTTGATACATTTTTATGCGTGCAGGCCGAGATGCAGCAGCAGGAACAGGATGCAGGCTGCGATGGCGGCCCAGATGAGGCTGGTCAGCAGAGTGAGGAACAGGCCGCGGAGCGGAAAACGGGCGCGGCGTAGCAGCAGTCCGAGCGAGTGTGCGTCGCCCATGGCGGCAATGGCGCGTTCGAGGGCCTGCTCACGGGAGCAGCCGGTTCCGCGCTCAAGGAGCTCTGCACGGGAAAGAATATGGTCGGTCAGCTCGCGGCGCACGCGGCGGCGGTAGGGCGGCCAGAACAGCGGCTCGCAGACCTCATCGAGGAAAGCGGCAAGGCGTTCATCTTCGCGCACAGGTCTCACCTCCTGCGGCCAGAGTGCTGCATTTGCGGCGGTAATGCTCCCATTCGCGGCGGCAGCGCGCGAGCGTTTTTGTTCCCTGACGGGTGAGGCGGTACCAGCGGCGCGGTCTGCCGTCGTTCATGCGCTCGCGTGAGCGGATGTCGCCGCGCTCCTCGAGCCGGTGCAGCAGGGGATAGAGCTCGCCCTCGTGCCCGGCAAAGGTACGGTCGCACTGCCGCTCGAGCGCGGTTATGATCTCGTGTCCTGCGCGCTCTCCGTCGGCGAGCATGCCCAGCACGAGCAGTATGTTGCATGACGCCCAGCAGGCGTTATCCTTCCGGTCGGACATTGTTCTCACCTCCGCGTGCAGCTTCTTATACACAGTATACCCGAAGTGCGGCGCTGCGTCAAACCGGTGACAAAATTCACATAAAATTTATCGGCGCGCCCTTGCGTTTTCCATGTGCAGAGGGTAAAATAAAAGTACGCAAATTGCAAGTGCAAGTTGGACACCTGCACGGTAGAAATTAGTTAATCAGAG
>CAVIRF010000058.1:0-11598 GCA_963645185.1 Coprococcus eutactus
CCGAAGGCGGCCATTGTCCACGCTCACTTCGAGCGTAAAGTCGCCTCCAGCGGCGAGCCGCTGTATCGGCGGAGGCTATACCGTCAGCAGACGGTATAGAGAAAAAAAGCCCCTGCGGCTTGGAGCACCGCAGGGGCAGGTATTGTTCCACGGTTCGAGCACACACACACTTTTACGGAGAGAGGGGAAAACCGCTCTTCGAACCGGAAACGACTTATGAATTTCGGCCTGCCGCGCGCTTACGACGCAACAAGGTTCGGCAGGAAGTAAACGATCTGCGGGAAGAACGTTACGAGAACGACGACCGCAATGATGATCAGGATGAACGGGATAACGCCCTTGTAGATCTCCTGTATCTTGACCTCGGGCGGCACGATGCCCTTGATGTAGAACAGCGCGAAGCCGAACGGAGGCGTCATGAAGCAGGTCTGAAGCATGACTGCCGTAACCGCTACGATCCACAGACGGTCGAAACCGAACATATCCATGATCGGCAGGAAGATCGGAAATACGATCATAACGATGCCGAGCCAGTCGATGAACATGCCCATGACGAATACGATCGCCATCATGATCGCGAACGCGCCCCACTTGCCGATGCCGACGCTGGAAATCCAGGTCGCGATCAGCTTGTCGCCGTCGAGCGACATGAAGATGCCGGTGAAGGCCGACGCGCCGAACAGGATGATGAATACCATCGCGGAGGTCTTGGCGGTGTCGATGAGCGAGTCATACAGCATCTTGAAGCTGAACTGCTTGTAGAAGATCGCGAGAATGAGCGAGAACAGTGCGCCGACGCCTGCGGCCTCGGTCGGGGTCGCCCAGCCGGTGAAGATCGAACCCAGCACGCCGACGATCAGGATGACCGGCGGAATGAGGTTGATGAGCGAGCCGGTGACGCGCTCGCGGAGCGGCATCGCTGCCAGCTCCTCAGCGGTCATCGCCGGGCCGTAATCCGGGTGGATGTGGCAGATGACGAACACGTAGATCATGTAGAACAGCGACAGGACAAGGCCCGGAACGATCGCGGCGAAGAAGATCTTGCCGACGGATACGTTCGCGTAGGAGCCCATCGAGACGAGCATGATAGACGGCGGAATGAGGATGCCGAGCGAGCCGCCGGCACACACCATGCCGCAGGCCAGCGACGGCTTGTAGCCGCACTTGAGCAGGACCGGAACGGACAGCATACCCATCGTGACAACGGACGCGCCGACGATGCCGGTCGTGGCGGCGAATACCGTGGAGACCACGATGACCGCCAGACCGAGACCGCCCTTTAACGGACCGAGCAGGTAGCGAATGGAGAGGAACAAACCATCCGCGACCTTGGAATGTGTCAAAAAGTTAGCCATGAGTACGAACATCGGGATCGCGACCATGGAATAGCTCTGCATCTGGTCGTAGACCTTGGTCATGGCGATGGTCAGGCCCGGGCCGCCCCAGGCGAGATAGCCGATGATGACGCCGGCGCCGCCGAGGACGAACGCAAGCTCCTGACCGGCCGCAAGGCCGATGATCATAATGAGAAAGAGTACGCCAAGCAGGATCGCGCTGAGCTGCGTAGCGCCCACGCCGGACTGCGTGACGAGATTGGTCAGCATTTCCATCATGCCGCGTCGCCTCCCTTCGTGTCTTCCGCGCCGGTCACGGACGCGATGATGCCGTTTACGCACTTGAGCATCTCAGAGATGCCCTGCAGCGCGAGCAGCGTCATGCCGACGAACAGCGCGAGCTTTACCGGCCACGCCGGAGGCGCCCATACCGAGTAGCCGCGCTCACCGGACGTATAGGAGCGGAGGAAGAACGTGAAGCTCTCGGGCACGAGGACGAATACGAACGGTACGAAGAACACCAGATAGGTAATCAGGTGCAGGATGTTCTGCGCGAGCGGCTTCAGCCTTGCATAAAGCACATCGACCGCAACGAAGGCTTTCTTCTGGAAGCCGTAGGCACAGACCATGATAATATAGCAGCCGAACGTCATGCAGATGACGTCCATCGTCCAGATCTGCGGACTATGGAACAGTCGTCTCAGCACGACCTCGGTCACGATGACGGCGAGAATGCCCAGAACGGCGAACGAAGCAATTCGGCCGATCCAGTCATTGACGAGGTCGATCGTGTCGCAGATGCGTTTGATCACTTTCATTTTTCTTTACACCTCATCTTGGAACTGATGGTCCGCGCCGCGCTTTCGGGTCGGGCGCGGACCATAAAACCGGTTACTTTGCGGAATCGTCGTAGTTGAAGCCCCAGCCGTAGTCACCGAGCATTGCGCGGTAGGTATCGGCCTTTTCACGATAATCCTTCATCGAGCTGTAAACCATGTTGAAGTTCTCGTTCTGAGCGGCCTCTTCCTCGTATACCTCGCGGCAGGTCTGACGGATGGTGTTCCAGTCGTCCTGATTCATCTCGGTAACGATGCAGCCGTCCTCCTCGAGCATCTTCTTGGTGCTCTCGAAGTCCATCCACAGGTAACGGGACAGCTGCTCGCCGGTGCAGATCTCAGCCGCCATCTGGATGGCGTTCTGATACTCCTCGGGGAGCTCGTTCCATGCGTCCTTGTTGATCATGACGCCGTTGACGCCGCCGGACTGATACCATGCAGGCGAGCACCAGTACTTTGCGACCTCCTGCAGCTTGAGGGAGTCGTCCGAGCACGGAGTGGAGAACTCGCCGCCGTCGATAACGCCGCGCTGGAGCGACTCATACAGCTCGCTCGCTGCAACGGTGGTGATGTTGATGCCGAGCTTTTCCGCCGCACGGCCGGCCATGACGCCGCCCAGACGGATCTTCATGCTCTGCATGTCCTTGATCGAGGTGATCGGCTTGGTCGAGCGGATGCCGGACTCGGCGTGGTTGATCATGATCGGGAAGTAGGTCATGTTGTACTTGCCGTACATATCCTGATAGCACTGGAGGCCGCCGCCCTGCGTAATCCAGATGTAGTAGTCCATGCCGGTGAAGTTATCCATCGTGGTGGAAAGCAGCTCAAAAGCGGTATCCTTGCCGCTCCAGTAGCCGCCCCAGTCGCCGCCGCACTGGATGGTGCCGTTCTGGACGTAGTCGAACAGCTGGTTTGCCGCACACAGCGAGCCCTCCGGGTAGTTCGTAATGGTGAAGCGGCCGTCGGTCAGCTGGCTTACCAGTTCGGAGAAGCGCTCGTCACAGGTAAAGTGGATGTTGCCATCGCCCCATGTGGAACCCATCTTCCACGTAACGACCGGCAGATCGCTGCTGCCTCCTGCTACCGCGTTGGCATTCGCCGCATCCATCATGCCGCTGTCTGCCGCGCTGCCGCAGCCGGACAGACCGAGCGTTGCCGCGCCGATCGCACCGCAGAGCAGGCTTGCCATCAATCTCTTGACTTTCATCTTTTTAGCCTCCTTGCACTTTTTCCCTGAGGGGGTACTCCCCTCGAACATCTATCGAAACGCCTCCCCTTTCGGGCGTTTTCGAACAAAGCTGGGACACAAAGAGGCGTTTTTCTCAGTCGGTCTCGTCCGAGAGTGCGCGCACGCGGCGCACGACCTCTTTCTGTGTCTCGGAAAGGTTTTCATAAAGCGGCTGCGCCGCTTCGCGGAACAGCTCGGTCTGCTCTTCGCTGAGCAGAGCCATGTAGCAGCCGCTGCGCGAGGCGCGCAGCATCGCCTTGACCTCCGCGCCCTGCCAGTGGGCGCGCTGCCACGAGGCAGCCTCGGCCGCGCACTGCAAGAGCATCTGCTGTTCCTCGGGCGAGAACTCCGCCCAGGTCTCCGAGGACGCCACGAGCACATCCGCGTTGTACGAATGGCGGTCGTAGGTCCAGTACGGCGCGAGCCGGTAATAGCCGCTGTCCACATAGGTCGGGAGCGTGCTCTCCGCGCCGTCGATGCGGTGGGTGCGCAGGGCGAGCGCAAACTCGTCCGGCGGCAGCGTGACCGCCACCGCGCCCCACTGCGGAATGATCTGCTGCATCTGCGAGGAATTCTCCGTGCCGAGCCGCAGGCCCTGCATGTCGTCGAGTCCGGTGATCGCCTTGTCGGTCGTGAAGAAGCAGCGGTAGCCGGCGTAGAAGTAGCTCAGGCCGGTAAGGCCCTGCTCCTCGAGCGACGCCATCGCATCCGCTCCCACATCCCCGTCGAGGACGCGGAACAGGTGCTCATCCGAGGTGTACTCATAGGGCAGCTGCAAGGCTGAGAGCTGCGGCGCATAGGCCGCGGCCGCCGAGATCGGCGTGCGCACGAAGTCGATGCCGCCGTAAACGCACTGCTCGAGCGCGGAAGCGTCGGTACCGAGCTCGTTTTCAAAGCTCGGGATGATCTGTATCGCGCCGCCGCTTTTCTTTTCGACCAACGTACAGAACTGCTCGCACGCCTGATTGGCAAGGTGGTTCGCGCTCTGGCCGCTCGCAAGGCGGTAATAGCGCACCTCTGCCGTTTCCTCGCCGCGGCCGCAGCCGCAGAGCAGGAGGAGCAGCAGGAGCGCCGTCACGCGCCGAAAGCTGTTATTCATCTTTCCATCTCCTATTATAATCAAAGGACGAAATGGGTAATATCGTAAATATTTGCAGTATGACAGGGAAAAAGACGGCACGCGAAAAATTTTCGTCCGTCTTTTTGTATACCCTGCACAAATATATGGAGGTCGTTTCAATAAACCGGATCCGTTACAGACGGCTCCGGTACTCGGTCGGGGTGCAGCCGCAGTGGCGCTTGAACACCTTGGTGAAGTAGTTCGCGTCCGTGTAGCCGACGCGCGGCGCGACTTCGCGCACCGGAATATCCGTCTGCCGCAGCAGCTCCTCCGCGCGCTCGATGCGGTACGAGGTCAGATATTCGAGAAAGGTGCGGTTGTAGGCCGTGCGGAAAAAGCGCGAGAAGTAAAACGAGCTCATGCCCATCGCCTCCGCCGCCTCTTCGAGCGAAATGTCCTGCATGTAGTGGTTGGCGAGCCAGACCGAAAACTGCGCGCAGAACGGATTTTCCGGCCGCTCCTCCTCGCTGTGCTCCTGCTTTTCAGTCAGCAGGCCGAGCTTTTGCAGGCAGGCGTTGATCTGCGCGGAGTCGAACGGCTTGAGCAGGTAATCCGCGCCGCCGGCGCGCATCGCGCCCACCGCGTAGTCAAAGCGGTCGAACGCGGTCAGGAACACGATGTGCGTCTCCGGCAGCGCTTCATGGATGATCGCCGCCGCGTCCAGACCGGTCATCACCGGCATCTCAATGTCCATCAGCACGAGCTGCGGACGGATGCGCCGCGCCATATCCACCGCTTCCCTTCCGTTCGCCGCGCCCTCGATGAGCGCGTCCGCGCCGAGCAGACGGCGCAGATGGCCGGACAGGTTTTGCAGACTGAGCGGCTCGTCCTCCGCGATCAGTACCTTTATCATGTTTCGTCTTCTCCCTTCATGGGCAGGATGATGCGAGCGGTCGTGCCAAGCCCGATGCAGCTCGCGATGCGGAACGCGCCGCCCGAGAGCTCGATGCGCCCTGCGATGTTTTTCAGGCCGATGGATGGTCTGCCCTTCTTTTCCGACTGAGAGACCGCGTTCTGCGTCCGGAAACCGCCGCCGTTGTCCGTGATGCGGATGACGCAGCTGTCGCCCTCGCACTGCGTCACGATGCGGATGCGGCCGCCCTCGCCGCGCGAGCGCATGCCGTGCACGATGGAGTTCTCGACAAGCGGCTGCAAGGTGAATTTCGGTATCATGCAGCCGTCACAGCGTGCGTCGCACTCCATCTCGAACGAAATGCGCTCACCGAAGCGGAGCTCCTGAAGCGAGATATAGTCGCGCAGCAGATCGACCTCGCGCGAGAGCGTCACAACGCTGTCATCGTGGTCGAGCGTGTAGCGGAAGAAGTTCGCGAGCCGCACGACCATATCGCCCGTCACGCTCGCCTGTTCGATACCGGCGACGTTCGATATGCTTTGCAGTGTGTTGAACAGGAAATGCGGATTGATCTGGCTCTGGAGCTGCGCAAAGCGGCTCTGCTCGATCAGCTGACGCAGGCGCGCCGCCTCGCTCTCCTGATGGCGGAGCGATTTTTCGAGCTGTGCCTCGCTCTCGAGGGCGTGGATGGTCCGCGCGACCTGATGCTTGAGGTGGTTGAACGACGCCGCGAGCATGCCGATCTCGTCCGCCCGTGCGTAGCTGAAATCGTCGATGTCGTATTCGCCCCCTGCCACGCGCCGCGCGCCGCGGCTCATCTGCTGCACCGGCAGCAGCAGACTGCGCGCATAGTACAGCATCGCCGCCGCGAACAGCACGCTGCCGAGCGCTGCCACGATGGTGAACACAAGGTTCTGCGAGGACGAGCGCTGACCGAGGTTCAGATAGCTGTCGCGGCCCTCCATGAGGAAGGCATCCGTCAGTCGGTCGGTGTACTGCGCGAGGTATTCGCCCTGCGCGCGCAGCTGCTCGTAGCCCTCTGCGTCAAAGGTTCCGCCGCGCAGTCCGGTCAGAAAAATCTCCTGCCGCGCGCGGTAGCTCTTCATCATGCGGCCGATGACCTGCCGCAGCACCTCGCCGTCCCGTCCTCCGGCGCTCGCCGTCGTCCGCAGGCGCTCCCACGCCGTCGAGGTATTCTGCACTGCGTCTGCGTAGTCCTCAAGCTCCTCCGAGCCGGGCGCCGCGAACGTCATCTCGCCGAGCAGCGACATTTCGCTCTCGACCGCGTCCATGTAGTCGGTGCACAGCACGTATTCCGAGAGAATGCGGTCGCTCTCCGTGCGGTAATCGTAAAAATCGTTCAGCAGCAGTCCTACAACGAGCAGGATGGGAATGACGAACGTGCAGCTGAGCACGATCGCTTTGTTCAGTATGGAAAGGCCGGCCCACCGGCGTCGCAATGCAAGCATAAATTTCAGTCCTTTTTACAAAAACACATAAGCGGTTTTATGCAATAATCAGCTTACCCCATTTTTTCCGCCTTGTAAAGATAAAAACGCGCAAATAAAAAGCGCCTGAAGCAGGCGCTTTAGAGAAATTTTAAGGAGAGGCAGGAGAGAGCACGGGGAAAATGTGCGTATGCGCCCCTCCTGCAAAGGTTTTATGCTCTTGTGACTTTTTTGACCCATTTCCAGCTGTGCAGGCGGATGCCGACCGGGATGGCCTTGTAGAGCTGATCCCATTTCAGCAGGAAGAACACGACGACCGGAGGGCATTTCCACCAGAACGCCGCCATCGCGGAGAACGGGACGATGATGCACCACATGCTGATGAGGTTCATCTTTGCGCTGAACGCGGTGTCGCCGCCGCCGCGGATGATGCCGTTATCGCACGCCATCTGGTAGGAGGTGCCGACCGTCGTGATGGCGAGCACGAGCATGAACTGACGGGACAGATGGTAAGCGTTTTCGGTCAGCGTGCCGCCGAAGGCTGCAAGGATGGGGCCGCGCAGCAGGAAGATCGCAAGTCCCGAGCACAGGCCGATGGAAACGAACAGCACCTGCAGGGTCTTGACGAGCGGATGCAGCGCTTTTTCGTTGCCCTCGCCGATCGTGCGGCCGACCACGATGCCTGCCGCGCTCGCTGCGCCGTAGCAGACGACCGAGAGCACCTGATAGACCTGCACCGAGATCGCGTTCGCCGCCGTAACGTCGCCGCCGAGATGACCCAGAATGCCGGTCTGAACCATCTGCGCCACGCCCCAGAGCGCCTGATTGATGAGCACCGGGAGCGAGACCTTCATGTAGTCGTGCACATAGCTTGTGTCGATGTGCAGCAGCTTGCGCAGGTTGAGATTGAGCACGTTTTCCTTGTACTTGAGGAACCAGATGACGATAATGAGCTCGACGCAGCGCGCGATGAGCGTTGCGCAGGCCGCGCCGCGTACACCCAGCTCCGGGAAGCCGCAGTTGCCGTAGATCAGCAGATAGTTCAGGCAGACGTTGATGACAAGCGTCGAGCCGGAGATCATGTATCCGATCTTGACCACGCCGATCGAGCGCAGCGACGCCACGAGGATGTTCGTGATGGTGAAGATGATGTAGGTATAGCGGATGATGCTGAAATACTTTGCGCCTTCTGCGATGACCGCCGGGTCATTCGAGAGCAGGCTCAAGATCTGGTTCGGCCAGCCAAACACGAGGATGAACAGCAGCACCGCGAGCGCGCCGCCGAAGCGCAGCGCCACACCGATGATGTGCGGAATGGGTTCGAGCTTTTTCCGTCCCCAGTACTGCGAACCCATGACGACCGCGCCCTCGCCTGCGCCGACGACCAGCATCTGGAGCAGAAACTGAATCTGGTTGCACAGGCTGACGCCGCCCATCGCGTTCTGGCTGTAGCGTCCCAGCATGAGCGTATCCATCATGTTGACGCCGTAGGTCAGCAGGTTCTGCAGTGCGAGCGACAGCGCCAGAATCATAAACGACTTATAAAACGTCTTTTCCTTTATCATAGCGATTTCCCCCAAATCATCCGGCAGAATAACGGGTTTTGCCGAATTTTTTCTTTCCGCGGCCCCTTTATTCTCCACTGGATGTTTCTTTACTAAGATATTACCGAAAATTCATGCCCTTGGCAATAACAAAACACTGCAATCTATTTATATTTTGTGCTATAATAATGGAAGTCAGAGAAAAGGAGGCGGCCGGCATGAAGGTCACAGGAGAAGCCGGGGTGCTCGCGCGATCGGAGCGCTTCTTTTCCACCCCCGGCACGGTCGCGCGCGGCCTGTTTTACTACGTCACGCGCGCAGGCCATTACTACTACGACGAAAATTTTGATTTCCGCGACAACTGCGAGATCGCGCATCTCGAGAGCCACCGCAACTTCTACCTGCTCTACGTGCGCGCCGGGACGATGTACGTCCGCACCGACCACGAGTTTTCGGTCGAGCGCGGACAGGCGGCGCTCATGGACTGCCGCAGACCGCACCGTTTCTTCACGCAAGGCGACGCGGAAGCGCTCTGGCTGCATTTCGACGGGGCGAATTCGGGCGCGTTCTTCGAGCAGATCATCGCCTTTCACGGCGGCCGACAGGTGTTCACGCCTGCTGCGGCGCTGCACCTCGAGCAGGAGCTCGCGCAGCTCATCCTCGGCCTGCGGACCGGCGAGACCAGCGAGGTCGAGCGCTCGCAGGCTCTGTACCGCATCCTGTGCGGCCTGCTCCTGCCGCAGCGCACGCACAGCCGCGCGGAGAACGACGCCATCGCGCAGGCCGTGCGCTACATCGACAGCCACCTCACCGAGGACCTGCCGGTCCGCAGCATCGCCTCGCGCGTCAACCTCAGCGCGTCGCACTTCTCGCGCCTGTTCCGCTCCTCGACCGGCTTTTCGCCGCACGAGTACATCATGCTCCACCGCATCGACGAGGCGAAAGCGCTGCTGCACTCGACCGACCTTTCGGTCAGCGAGATCGCGTTCCGCGTGGGATTTCGGAGCGAGGTCAACTTTATCGCAGCGTTCCGCTCAAAAACCGGCCAGTCCCCCACCCAGTTCCGCAACAATCCGCTGTAGCGACATAGAAAAAGGGAGAGCATATGCTCTCCCTTGAGACTGTCGAAAAACTTCGTTTTTCCGACAATCTGTGTTCTGACTACGCAGAACACGAGTCGTCCGAAAGTTCCCATGCGGAAACTTTCTCCCTACTAAAGTATGAAAACCGAGGCGCATGTCCCCGGTTTTCATGCGTTTGCACCGCAAACGCTTTTTTATGCGCGCTACCGCGCGACTGCCGGTTTGGCGTCAAAATTAGACTTTATCGACAAACTGAAGGGAGAGCGTTACGCTCTCCCTTATATTTTGTTCTCTCAGCCGTCGTTTTCCTCTGCCATGCCGACAAGCTGGCACAGCGTCATGAGGCTGTCTGACAGATGTACATTCTCGACCGGAACGCCAAGTCCCTCGAGGTGCAGATCCTCGCCCGTGAAGTTCCACAGGCCGCGGATACCGCGCTCGACCAGACTGCGCGCGATCGCCGGCGCGTTGCCGCGCGGAATGGTCAGCACCGCAACATCCGGATGATGCTCGTCGATGTAGCCGTCGAGCTCCTTTGCGTCCTTCACCTCATGGCCGCCGAAGCTGCGCCCGATGAGCTCCGGACTTGCGTCGAACGCGCACAGCAGCTCAAAGCCGCTCGCGGAGAAATTGAAGTTGTTGAGCAGCGCGCGACCGAGATTGCCGGCGCCCAGAAGGATCGCCGTGCGCCCTGCACGAAGTCCCAGAATTGCGCCGAGCTCCTCCTGAAGCTTCTCGATGTTGTAGCCGTAGCCCTGCTGACCGAAGCCGCCGAAGCAGTTGAAATCCTGCCGGATCTGCGACGCCGTCAGTCCCATCCGTTCGGCCAGTGCGCGCGAGGAGATGCGCTGCGCGCCTTCGGCTTTCAGCTCGCAGATGTTTCGATAATACCGCGGCAAACGCTGAATTACCGCTTTAGATACCTCTTGCTTGTGTTCCACCGTCTCTCCCCTTCTTCAATATTTCTTTCTTTTCTTCCTATAATGCGCACGTGCCCTGCAAACTCCCTCGCAAGGCACGCACTGTTTTTATCAACTTGCCTTAAAGCTTTGCGATCGTCTCAAGAACGTAATCCGTGAACTCCTGTGCGGTCGCACCGGTGTCTCGGCCGGTCACAACGACCTTGCGCTCCTCGACCATGCAGATGTCGAGCGCGCGGTCGAGCTTCTTCGCTAGCTCGATCTCGCCGATGTGCTCGAGCAGCATAACGGATGCGCGCAGCACGGAGGACGGGTCAGCGTACTTTGCGCGGCCTTCCTTGACCATGCGCGGTGCGGAGCCGTGGATCGCCTCGAACATTGCGTAGCGCTTGCCGATGTTCGCCGAGCCGGCGGTGCCGACACCGCCCTGAATCTCAGCAGCCTCGTCGGTGATGATGTCGCCGTACAGGTTGGGCAGAACGACGACCTTGAAATCGCGGCGGCGCTTGTCGTCGAGCAGCTTCGCGGTCATGATATCGATGTACCAGTCGTCGAAAACAACGTCCGGATACTCTGCGGCGACCTTCTGGCAGGTGTCGAGGAACTTGCCGTCGGTGGTCTTGATGATGTTCGCCTTGGTGACGCAGGAAACGCGGTTCTTGCCGGTCTTGCGCGCGTAATCAAAGGCCAGACGCGCGATGCGCTCGCAGCCCTGCGATGTCGCAACGGTGAAGTCGATGAACAGATCGTCGTCGATCTGCACGCCCTGCGAGCCGACAGCGTAGCCGCCCTCGGTGTTCTCGCGGTAGAACGTCCAGTCGATGCCGAGCTCCGGAACCTTTACCGGGCGGACGTTCGCGAACAGGTCGAGGCCCTTGCGCATGGCAACGTTCGCGGACTCAACGTTCGGCCACGGATCGCCCTTGCGCGGCGTGGTGGTGGGGCCCTTCAGAATGACATGGCACTGCTTGAGCTGCTCCATGACGTCGGGCGGAATTGCGCAGCCGAGCTCGGCGCGGCGCTCGATGGTCAGGCCGTCGATGACGCGGAACTCGACCTTGCCGGCCTTTACCTTGTCTGCGAGCAGGACCTCAAGGGCGTGCTGCGCCATGCCGGTGATCATCGGGCCGATGCCGTCGCCGCCGCACACGCCGATAATGAGCTTGTCGAGCTTGGAATAATCAATAAAATCGTCCTGCGCCTTCATATCCATGATACGCTTGCGCTGGCTCT
>CAVIRF010000059.1:0-11587 GCA_963645185.1 Coprococcus eutactus
GAGAAAATCACTATGGATTTTTTCTTAGGTGTCCAACTTCATTATGCAATCAACCTATACAATATAAAAGAATGAAATTTTATGCGCTTTCAGGAGGTGTAACTATGGATAAGGACAAGAATAACGACGATTTTATGAACAATCTGTTCGATTTCCTCTGGGTGCCGGAAGAAGACCTGAGATACCTCTATCTGCATCAGAACATCCTGTTCGGCCGCGACGCTGTCGAGGAGAAGATCGCCTGCGCTACCCTTCCTTATCTGTTCCAGCTCGGCGTTACACCGCAGATGCGCGGCTATGAAATCCTCTGCCGTGCCGTTATTCTGTACCTCCTTGACTGCCCCGAGCCCACCTCTGTGGGCAACCTGTTCCCGACTATCGCGCTCGAGCGCGGCACCTCCCTTGACGCTGTGGAGCGCCCCTGCCTCGCCGCCATCAAGTACGCCTGGGACGAGGGCTATATGTCCGCCGACGACGAGGACGCGCTCGCGTTTACCGAAATGCCGACCCCGATCCAGCTCGTTGACAGCCTTGCAAAGGCCGTTCAGAACAAGCTCGGCGACGAGATCAAGCTTTAATTCCGCAGCTGCTTTCCGGCAGCTGTTTCTTTATGCAGAAAAACTCCCACACCCGGTTTTTGTCCCGGATGTGGGAGTTTTCATCATTTTTCAGCGCTTACAGCAGCCCGATCTCCTCGCCATATGCGAGCCGGATCAGATCTGCGAACGCCGTAATGCAGCCCTTGTTCGTCGGCTTGCGGCGGAAAGTCAAAAGCGCCGTGCACGGGTCGCCCTTGATGCCGCGCAGACCGCCATTCTCCCATGCCAGCGTCACCGCATGGCGAATGGCGCGCTCGACCGCGCTCACCGTCGTACCGTAATTCAGCGCTACCCGAGGGTAGACCGCCTTGGTGATCTCTCTTGCCTCCGTCGAACCCAGCAGAAATTCCACCACCGCGCTGCGCAGGTAACAGTAACCCATCACATGCGGCGGAATGCCCAGCTGGTACAGATACGGCGTCAGGCGAAATTCAATCTCTTTTGTTTTCGCAAAACGTGCGTCCTCCACAGGCGCTTCTCGCTCCAGAACAACTGCATCATCCTTCATCAACGTCATAGCCACGACCTCCGATAAAACAATTATTTTGAATATGGTTTACAAGAAGGAGAAAGTTCCTTCTATGGGCATATTATATCATAAGAAAAAACAGGAAAAAAGCAGAACTTTTCGACGAATTCCCCATAATTTGCCTTTCTGGTCAAAAATCGCAGCGCGAAACAGCAGTTTGCACAAATGGACCCGGCAAACACCCCTTTTCGTGTTAAAATCCCGTTAATAAGAATAATTTGACGATTTCCGTAGATTGTTAGGTGAAAGGAACGATATTTCCTCGGTTTAACAGGGTTTTAACTTGTTTTTCGCGGAAATTAAATGTTTTGTGCATGTAAACTGCAATATCCTGTAAAACGCGCCGAATTCCGACCGATATTGTTAGAAATCATCCGTTCTCTGAAATTTTATATAGAATCAACAAATCCGCCACAAAGCAGCACCGTTCGACACAAACGAGCGGCTTTGCGTGCGCACGGACAGCCGAAACCGTTCTTGACCTTTACAGCGTTTCATCTTATAATAAAAGATGATTAGTTACCCTTTTATAACACCCGTTAAACGGTATCAAACTCTGGGGAGGACGCAATACAATGGATATGAAAAAACTTGCAGGCGATAAGGCTGCCACTTACGTAAAGGACGGCATGGTAGTAGGTCTGGGCACCGGCTCGACCGCTTATCATATGGTAAACGCAGTAGGCGAAATGGTCAAGAACGGTCTGAAGATTCAGGCGATCCCGACCTCCAAGGCTACCGAGGCACAGGCGCACGAGCTGGGCATTCCGCTGCTCACCATCGACGAGCTCGACCACGTTGACCTCGCTATCGACGGCGTAGACGAGATCGACCCGGAGTTCAACGCCATCAAGGGCGGCGGCGGCGCACTGTACCGCGAGAAGGTCGTCGCTTCCATGGCAAAGGAAGTCATCTGGATCATGGACGAGTCCAAGCTCGTTGACAAGATCGGCGCATTCCATCTGCCGGTTGAGATCGCGCAGTACGGCTCCAAGCAGGCAATGGAGCGCATGGCCGGCTACGGCTGGAACCCGGTCCTCCGCGTCCGCGACGGCAAGACCTTCGTCACCGATAACGGCAACTACATCGCAGATCTGCACCTCGGCGCAGGCTTCGACATTCAGGACGTTTACTCCAAGCTGACCGGTATGCTCGGCGTTCTGGAGCACGGCCTGTTCCTCAACATGTGCAAGCGCATGATCGTCGGCCACTCTGACGGTACGGTCGATGTCATCGAGAACCCGTCCAAGTAAGACGGGCGGCATCCCACAGCAGGAGGAATGAACATGGATTATAACGAGCGAAACGGTTCGTACAGCGACGACGAGCTGCTCAGCCGCTTTTCGCGCCCGGAGACGCCGCGCACGACCGTGCAGGATGACATTCCGGACGACCCGGCTGCGCTCCGCCGCAACCGCGGTCCGCGCCCCGGCATCCGCATGGCGAGCGGCCGCCCGATGCGCGGCATGAAAAAGCAGCGCCCGGCAGGCCGAAAGGGCGGCCTGAACTACCGTGCGATGCTCTGCGGCGCGGTTCTCGCGTTCTTCGTGATCGCCCTGCTGTTCTTCGTCCTGTTTATGTCGCGCGGCGGCAAGATCAAGGAGCTGAACAGCCAGATCGACACCCTCAATCAGGACAAGCAGTCGCTTTCCGCGCAGATCACCTCGCTCCAGCAGCAGGTCGATACCCTGACCGCGAGCATGACGAGCGCTCTGCCCGACGCGACTGTGGCGGACACCAACACCATCGCGGACCTCATTCCGCAGCTCGCTGACGGCAGCATCTATGTCGTACAGAGCTCCGCTTCGCAGCTCCGCTACATCAAGGTCCCGGAGGGCTATCTGAGCGACAAGCTCGGCGAATACCGCGACAACTCGTCGGCTTACGCTGCAGCACAGGGCGACGCACCGATCTGCACGTATTACGTGCTGTTCACCGACCGCGTTATCGGCCTTGCCGAGGGCAACATCGGCTTTGTCAGCATGGACAGAGCCGCGACCGGCAGCACGACTACCACGCCGGACGGCTTCTACGATTTCGTCGCATCGTTTTTCAAGTAAACAGCAAAGGCAGCTGCTTTGCACCGGTTTCCCGGCGCGGCAGCTGCCTATTTTATATCGAAGGGAGAGAAGGGCGATACCCATGAGAACACCAGAGGAACAGCTGGTGGACGCCAGTCTGGAAATAGGAAAGGCGCTGCTGCTGGCCGGGGGCGAGGTGACGCGCGTCGAGGACACCATCACGCGCATCCTGCACGCCTACGGCATGAGCGAGATCGGCGTATTCACCATCACCTCGCTCATCGAAGTGACGGCCTGCACGCCGGGCGGAGACGAGATCGTAAAGGCGCGGCGCATCGTCGGCGGCTACGCGACCGACCTCGACCGTGTGGAGCGGCTGAACGCCCTCTCGCGCGAGATCTGCGCGCAGTGTCCGCCGCCGCAGGAGCTCGCCGCCCGTATCGAGGCCATCAAGCGGCCGCGCGTTGAGGCGGCGTGGATCAGCTATGCCGGCGCGGTGCTGACCGCGTGCAGCTTTGCGGTGTTTTTCGGCGGCACGGCGGCCGACATCCCGGCGGCGGCCATACTGGCCTGCCTCATCTGCTGGATGGACCGCAGGGGCTTTTACAAGAAGGCCAACCAGCTGCTGTTCTATCTGGTCTGCTCGATGCTGACCGGCTTTCTCGGCTGTGTGCTCGTCCGTATGGGCGTGGGCGTCCACCTCGATAAAATCCTCATCGGCTGCATCATGCTGACCATACCGGGCATCTCAATCACCTATGCGATACGTGACATGCTGCTCGGCGAGAGCATCACCGGCCTGTTCCGGTTCATCGAGTCGCTGCTCATCGCCGCGACCATCGCAGGCGGCTTTCTGCTGTCCACCGTACTGGCAGAGGGGGTGCTGGGATGAGTCAGATTATCGCAAGCATCATCGGCAGCATCGGGTTTTCCATCGTGTTCGGCATCCGCCGGGCGTACATGCTCCCCATCGCCGTCAACGCAGGGCTGTCCTGGGCGGTGTATCTGCTCGTGAACGGCCTTGCCGGGGACTTTGCCGCCAACATGGTCTCCGCGATGTTTTGCAGCCTTGTGGCGGCGCTGATGGCGCGGCGGCTGCGCGTGCCGACCGTCGTGCTGCAAATGCCGGCGACCGTACCGATGATACCCGGCGGCAGCCTGTACTACACCATCTACTACGTCTTTGCCGGTGACATGCCGACCGCGAAGAGCCACTTCTTCTTCACCATTCGCGCCGTTTTCGGCATGGCGATTGGCTTTGCAATCATAAGCGTGCTGTTCAAGACGATAGACGCAAAGAAAACCTCACACTGAGGAAAAATTCCATCAAAAAAGCAGGCAAACTGAGAACAACTGTCCTCGGTTTGCCTGCTTTTGTCTTATTTTAGAGATTGTGCTGGAGCTTAGCCGCCTTGAGCGTGTTCTTCATCAGCATGGTGATAGTCATCGGACCTGCGCCGCCTGGAACCGGGGTCATGTAGGACGCCTTTTCCATTACCTCGGGCGCTACGTCGCCGCAGACCTTGCCCTCGGCGTTGCGGTTGATGCCGACGTCGATGACGACCGCGCCTTCCTTTACCATGTCCGGGGTGATGAAACCGGCCTTGCCGACGGCTGCGACCAGAATATCCGCGCGGCGGCAGACCTCAGCGAGGTTCTGCGTGCGGCTGTGGCAGATGGTCACGGTGCCGTGGCGGTGCAGCAGCAGCATGGACATCGGCTTGCCGACGATGTTCGAGCGGCCGACAACGACGCATTCCTTGCCCTTGGGGTCGATCTTGTACTCGTCGAGCAGCTCCATCACGCCTGCCGGGGTGCAGGGAACGAAGTCAAAGTTGCCGACCATGATCTTGCCGACGTTCACCGGATGGAACGCATCGACGTCCTTCTTCGGGTCGATGGCGTCGATGACAGCCTGCTCGGAGATGTGCTTCGGCACCGGCATCTGGCACAGGATGCCCGAGATCTGGGGGCTCTCGTTGAGCTGCGCGATCAGGCCGAGCAGCTCCTCCTGCGTGGTCTCCTCGGGCAGGGCGTACTTCTCACTGTAGAAGCCGCACTGCTCGCAAGCACGCTCCTTGTTGCGCACATAGATCTCGCTGGCCGGGTCGTTGCCGACGATGATGACCGCGAGGCCCGGCGTTACGCCCTTTTTCTTCAGCTCCTCGGTCTCCGCAAGGATGCTGCCGCGCACCTTGGCGGACAGCGCCTTGCCGTCCATTCTTACTGCACTCATGTTATTTCTCTCCTTTTATCTGTAAAAATGCTTATTCGCCCTTGTTTTCGTCCGTTTTCGGGATTTCCGGCACGTAGAATGCCTTGGCTACCTTGATGCGGTTGTACTGACGCGCGAGCACCGCGATCGCCGCGATGCAGCTGAGGATCGCGAGCAGCTGCGAAACGCGCATCGAGCCGATATACAGGCTGTCCGTGCGCAGACCCTCGATCCATGCGCGGCCTGCGCCGTACCATGCGACGTACAGCAGCGCCATTTCACCCTTGAACTTGCGCTTTTTCGAGTAGAAATGCAGCAGGATGAAGCCGATGAGGTTCCACAGGGACTCGTAGAGGAAGGTCGGATGGACCATGCTCTGGTCGTCGATGGTCATGCCCCACGGCAGCGTGGTCGGGCCGCCGTGCGCCTCGCCGTTTACGAAATTGCCCCAGCGGCCGATGCACTGACCGATGAGCAAGCCGAACGCCGCCAGATCGCACAGGCTCGCAAACGACAGCTTCTTGACCCGGCTGTACACATACAGACCGATAAGCGTGCCGATGATGCCGCCGTAGATGGCGATGCCGCCCTTCCAGATGGCGATGATCTCGTCCGGATGCTGCGCGTAGTAGCTCCATTCAAACACGACGTAGTAGATACGCGCGCAGATGATGCCGAGCGGCACGCAGATGATGAGGCAGTCGGTCAGATTGTCCGAGGTGATGCCGAAGTCCTTCGTCCGGGAGTTGACGTACAGCGCGGCCAGAATAAAGCCGACGCAGATGATGATGCCGTACCAGTAGATGTCCTTTCCGAACACGGAGCAGGCCACGCGGTTGAGCGTGAACTCCAGGCCGAGGTTCGGAAAACCGATTGTGTGTTCCATTTTCTTTCCTTCCTTTGGGGTTATTGATGCGATGCCGCGCCGGGCAGAACGACCGACATGGCCATGCACTCCGGCTGCGCCCAGCGCGTGAGGGCGGCCTGTACGTCCTCCGGCGTGACGCTCTCAAGGAGCGAGGCGAAGTCCGCGTAGTGCTCGCCGGAGAACAGCGCCGTGACCTCCTGCCGCGCGTAGCTGTCCGGAACGTCGCATACGCGCAGATGCAGGCCGTAGATGGCGCGCTTCATGCGGCGGAACAGTGCTCTGTCCACGCCCTCGCGCGCAAGGCGCTGCACCTCTGCCGCGATGGCGTCGCGCGCGGCCTCAGGGTCGCGGCTCTCGCCGCCGAGGACGACCGCCGTGCCGTCCGGGATGATGGCGTAATCCGTGTCGAAATCGCGGCCGATGAGCTGCTTTTCGTACAGCGCGGTGTAGAGCGGCGAGTTGTCGCCGCACAGCAGGCGCGACGCGAGCTCACCGACGAGCAGGCGCTTCATGCGGCTCTCGCCCGGCTGCACCGGGATGTCCTTGAATCCGACAAGGAACTGCGGCCGCGAGACCTGCATGTGCTGCGTCACGACCGGCTCGCTGACCTCACGGCGGCGCGTGCCGTAGTGGCGCTGGCCGACCTCGGGCGCGTCCTTCGGCGACAGACGGGCGGCCGTTTCGCACAGCTTTTCGAAATCCGCCGTGCCGCACACGACGAGCGCCATGTTCTTCGGGCTGTAAAACGCGCGATGGCAGGTGAACAGCAGCTCAGGCGTGATGCGCGCGATGGTCTCCTCGCTGCCGGGGATGGACACGCGGACGGGATGCTCGCGGTAGAGCGCCCGGAACAGGCCGCAGTAGACCTGCCAGCTGGGCGTGTCCTCGACCATGCGGATCTCCTGCCCGATGATGCCGCGCTCCTTCGCGACATTTTCCTCGGTGAAATACGGCGTAAACACGAATTTCAGCAGGATCTCAAGATTTTCCTCGAATCGCTCGGTGCAGGAGAAATGATAGGCGGTCATGGTGTGGCTGGTGAAGGCGTTCGGGCTCGCGCCGGTGCGCGCGAACTTCTGGAGCGCGTTTCCGTCCTCGTCCTCGAACATCTTGTGCTCGAGGAAATGCGCGACGCCTGCCGGGGTGTCGTAGCGCGTGCCCTCGAAGGTAAACGAGGCATCCACCGAGCCGAAATCGGTCGCGAGGATGGCGAAGGTCTTGGAAAAGCCCTCCTTCGGGAGGTAGCACACGCGCAGGCCGTTCGGGAGCACGCGCTCCTGCACGGTTTCGCGCAGCGCAGGATAGGTTTTCGTCATCGTGCCGCCCCCTTCATGAAATAGATGGTGTCGAGCGCCGCGTTCTGCGCGGCGGCGGTCGCCTGCTCGCGCGTGACGGCGGAAATCTGCTCGATGCGCTTTTCGGGCGGAATGAGCAGGCCGGCGGCGGCCTGACCGAGCCAGTAGCGCTCGAGCGTCAGCGGATCGTCGAGCATGGCGCGCCAGCCGTTCGCGAGCGTTTTGCGCGCGGTCTCGAGCTCGACGTCCGTGATGCCGCCGGCGCGGCATTCCTCAAGCTGATGCAGAATTTCGTCTCGCGCGGCGTCAAAATTGCTGTTCTGGATGCCGGAGGAGACGAGCATGAGCCCCTTGGAGGTGACGAACTGGGCGCTCGCGTAGTAGCAGAGCGATTTCTTCTCGCGCACGTTCAGGAACAGCCGGGAGCTGGTCGAGCCGCCGAACACGGTCTGGAAGGCCCAGAACGCCGGGGCGGTATCGCTGCCGAGCCATGCGCCGCCGGTGCGGAAGCCGAGCGACAGCTTGCCCTGCGTGACCTGCTCCTCCTCGATGACGGTGCGCGGCGCGGCGGCCGGGGCGGCGATAATGCCGGTGTGCGGCGTGTAGAGCGCGCCGGTTCGTGCGGTCACGAGCGGCGTCTCGCGGAACAGCGCTTCGATCTCGTCGGGCGTGCGCGAGCCGCAGTAAAACAGCTCAATCCTCGCGCTCGCGAGGGCGTCGCGGTAGGCGCGGTACAGGCTTTCGGGGGTGATGCGCTGCGCGCCGTCGGCCGTGCCGAGGGCGGAGGCGCCGTAGCGCTCGTTTTCGCACATGATTTCGGTCAGGCGGCGCATCGCCCACGAGCGCGGATCGTTTTTGAGGGCGGCGATGCGGTCGGCGAGGGCGCGGCTCTCGCCGGCGACGTAGTCGGCGCAGAACAGGCCGTCCGGCAGGTACGGGTCGCAGAGCAGCTCAGCGAGCAGGCGTACCACGCGCGCGGTGAGGCTGTCGGCGTCGGGGACGCAGGCCTCGTCGATGCAGTCGGACAGGAAGCCGATGCAGAGGTTTTCGCCCTCCTTGCGGACGGCGGACTCAATGCGCGCGCCGTAGAGCTCGTCGAGCTCCGCGCCGAGGGCAGAGAGGTCGGAAAGGCGCGCGGTACCGCGGCGCAGGACCTGCGGCAGGCAGGCGCGCAGCGCGGCGTCCTCGCCGCCGAGCGGCAGCAGGAGCACGGCGCGGAGCACGCTTCGTTTGAACCGGGGCGTCGTGACGCAGGTCAGCCCCACGCCCTCGCTCAGATTTTTTCGGGTCACTTGTTGCATAAATTTCCTCGTTTCCGGAAAACGTTTTTCGTCCGTGAATATTATACATGACTCCGGCGCTTCGTGCAATGTAGATTGCGTGTATTTTGGACGGCGGAAGGCATAAGAAAACCCCCGAGGTTTCCCTCGGGGGTCTTGTTTGTGTTACAACACGAGTTAATCTAAAACTTTAGATTAATACTCAGCGCTGCCGCCGGTCAGCCACTCGTTGTTCTCTACATCGAAGATAACTGCGACTACATCGTGGTCGCTGTCATTGTTGTAGATTACCCAAGCGTTAGCCAGATACTTGTTAGCATCCTTAACGCCCGGCTGTGCCTTGATCAGCTGGTTCATATCGCCGCCTACGCCCTTGTTGTCATCGTCGTTGACAGCCAGGAATACGCAATCCTCGTCAAGCTTGTAAGCGCCGGTGGTGCCATCAGCAGCCTTGAACTCGATGTTGCCCTTAGCCTTGTAGTCAAAGCCGTAAACAGCAGCGCGAGTAGCTACGATGTCGTCCTTGCCAGACTCTACAGAGATGTACTTGCCATCCAGAGTGTAGATCAGGATATCGCCGGTCTTGTAAGAAGTGCCGGTCATAGCATTGGTGCCGTTGTAAACGCCATCGTTGTAAACGGTAACGTTCTCGGTGCCGTTCCAGATGTCAAATGCGGTGCACTTGTCAGTGGAGCCATCCGGGTTCTCAGTCGTGGTGTACGGAGTAGCGGTCAGGTAGCCGTAGTAGTAATCGGAGCCCATGCCAGTGTACTTATTTTCAGCCTTGATAGCAGCAACCTTAACGTAGCTGATACCGTTCTCTTCCTTGGAACCGTATACAACAGAGCCCGTGTACTCGCGGCTCCAATCGTTTACAGTCTTACCAGACAGAACCTTAACTTCGATGTCCTTGCCGTCGTTCTTGTCGTAGATAGCGAAGATTACAGCGTCATCAGCGATAGACTTGCCATCGATGCGGTTGTTGGAAGTGATCGAAGAAGCGGTGCCAACAGTCTTGTAGCCAGCCTTGTTGTTGGCAGCACTCAGAACCTTCAGCTCGTAGTTGCCGTTGCTCTTTACAGAGTAGGTATACAGCTTGCCAACATCGGTGCTGTGCAGCTGGTTGCCGTCCTGCTTAGAGGTAGAAGAGTCAGCCTTAACGTCGTCAGCATCCTTGCCGTCGCTGTTGTTCAGCTTCTCAACCTTGATGGTCTTGGTAGAACCGTCCATGAATGCAACCTTAGCATCCTGGGTGGTGCCGGACTTGGACAGGCCATTGTTGGTGGAGGTGTCGATATCAACCAGAGCTACGATGTCCTTAGAGGAAGACTCAGTCTCATCAGCGTTGAATACAACGCCGCCAACTACAGCCAGATCGTAGGAAGTGCCGCTCTCGAGCTGGTCAACGCCAGAAGCCAGGTAGTACCACTTGTCGCCTACGCGAACCTGATACTCGCCAGTAGAGCCCTTGGTGCCCTTGACCTCGCCGGAAACGATGTCAACCTTAGCTACGTTGTGGTCGCCGGAAGCGGTGTAATCGCCGTCGGTGTACAGAGCGTAGTCATCCTTAGCGATGCCCTCGTAAACATACTCGCAGTCGCTGAACTTGATGGTGCCCTTGCTCTGGAGCGAGAAGTTGGAAGAACCAACGTAAGTAACCTCGTTTACAGTGCGCGGAACAATTACGATGCGGTCAGCCTTGCCATTGCCGTCGTTATCGATCAGCTTGATGGTGTTAGCTGCAACGTTTGCTGCCAGAGCGGCAGACTTGGTGGTTACGTAGCTGTCAACAGTGGTGTTCTTAACTGCAACGTCAGAGTTGAAGTTGTAAACATTGGTGTCAGCACGATTGCCCTCGAGCTTGTACTCGGTGCCGTCGATCTTGACCTTCTTGTCGTTGCCAGAAACCTTCTCCATGTCGCCGATGATGCCGGTAGCCAGAACCTTGGAGTCCTCAGCTGCGTAAACACCGAATACCTTGGAGGTGTCGTTCTTCTTGTGCATAACAACTACGTCCTGACCCATCAGGTCGGAGTAGTCAGTAACAACGCGAGTGTAAACGGTGCCGCCTACGGTAATGGTGTAGGTGTCGCGGCCGTCTTCCTGCTCAACCTTGGTCAGAATGTTGTCGTGATCGCCAACATCAGCCTCGTCCTTAACGAGGTTCATGTACTTCTCACCAACAGTCTGGTTGTCGCCGCCCAGAACGTTAACGCTGGTGTAAGCATCGTCGCGCCATACAACAGTCGGGGTGTCGATTGCGTTGTAGATCAGCTGTGCAGCGTACTGACGCGGGCAAGCTGCGGTGAAGGAAGTGTTAACGTCCTCCAGCAGGCCGTTCTCGTCAGCCAGTGCGTTGGTCTTTGCAGCCCAACCTGCGCCTACCAGACCTGCCTTCTCAGCATTGTAGCCGAGGGTTACGAGCAGCATCTTAGCTGCTTCCTGAGCAGTTACGGTCTGATCCGGTGCAAACTTGGTTGCAGACAGACCAGCGATGATGCCCAGAGACTGGCAGTACTTGATGTAGCCAGCAGCCCAGTGGCCGTTGATGTCGGTAAAGGTGGTCTTGTCATTGTTGTACGCAGAAGCGTCAGAGTTACCAGTGCGCAGCACGTAGATCATCTTCGCCATCTCCGCACGAGTTACGGTATCGTTCGGCTTGAAAGAGCCGTCGGTGTAACCATTGATTACGCCGAGGGATACCAGGGTGTCCACAACATCAGAGTCGACCTTGATGTCGGCCTGATCCGTGAACGCCGCACCGGCAAACATAGTGAACG
>CAVIRF010000060.1:0-11263 GCA_963645185.1 Coprococcus eutactus
GAAGCAGAAGGGAAAGTGCACGGTAAGCTACCGCGTGCTTGGACAGATCGTCGTAAATAACGAGGACGTCCTTGCCCTTGTGCATGAAATACTCGCCGATCGAGCAGCCTGCATACGGCGCGATATACTGCAGCGGTGCAGACTCGGACGCGGTCGCGGCGACGATGCAGGTGTAATCCATCGCACCGTTCTTCGCGAGCGTCTCGGCTACCTGCGCGACGGTCGAACGCTTCTGGCCGATCGCGACATAGACACAGACAACGCCCGTGCCCTTCTGGTTGATGATGGTGTCTAGGCAGATCGCGGTCTTGCCGGTCTGGCGGTCACCGATGATCAGCTCGCGCTGGCCGCGGCCGATCGGGATCATGGAGTCGATCGCCTTGATGCCGGTCTGGAGCGGCACGTTTACCGGTGCGCGCTCGATGATGCCCGGAGCCGGGCACTCGACCGGACGGGACTCCGTCGTGTTGATGGGGCCCTTGCCGTCGATCGGCTTGCCCAGTGCGTCTACGACGCGGCCGAGCATCGCTTCACCGACAGGGACCTCGACGATGCGCTTTGTGCGCTTTACCGTGTCGCCCTCACGGATATTCTGGTCGGAACCCAGGATAACGGCGCCGACGAGATCCTCTTCAAGGTTCTGCGCCATGCCGTATACGCCGCCCGGAAACTCGAGCAGCTCACCCGACATGCAGTTCTCCAGACCATGGATATGCGCGATACCGTCGCCTACGGTGACGACCGTACCGACGTCGGTCAGCTTGATCTGGCTCTGGTAGTGCGTGATCTGCTCCTTGATAATATTACTGATCTCTTCAGGGCGTAATTCCATAAAGTCACCTACTTCCTTACGCAATGGTATTGGTCAGCCGTGCGGCGATCTCGCTGAGGCGAGTGCGCAGGCTCGTGTCGAACTGCTCGTTGTTCACCTTGACAACGATGCCGCCGATGATCTCGGGATCGACCGACGTTTCGAGCACGACCTGCCTGCCGGTGACGGCCTGCATTTTGTTCTTCAGCTTGTCGCGCAGCGCGTCGCTCATCGGCACAGCCGTGACGGTGCAGACCTCCGCGATGTTGTTTTCGAAATAATACTGCTCCTTGTACGCCTCGCGCATCTCATGGATGAGGCCGATGCGGCCCTTCTCCGTGGTGAGCATGAGGAAATTCAGCATAAACGGCCGGATCTTCCCCTCGAACACCTTTTTGAGTACATTCTGCTTGTCCTCAAAAGCGATGGACGGGGTGGTGAGCAGCTTGAGGAAATCGGGGTTTTCGCGGAACGCGCCGCACACGGCGGTCAGCTCCTCGAGATACTCCTTTTCCTGCTTTTCGTCCTTTGCGACCTCGTAAAGGCTCTGCGCATAACGTTCGCTTACAATATCAGCCATGCGCGATCACCCTACCTTGTCGATGAAATCTTCGATGAAGCGCTCGTGGTCGGCCTCCTTGACATCGCGCTCGACGACCTTGGACGCGATCATGACGGACAGGCTTGCGACCTCGTCCTTCAGCTCGTTCATGGCCTTCTTGCGCTCCTGCTCGATGGTGGTCTCGGCCTTCTTCATCATAGCGGCAGCCTGCTGCGAGGACTCCTTGAGGATCTCCTCGCTGCGCACGGTCGCGCGGCGGGTAGCGGAGCCGACGATCTCGGCCGCCTCCTCCTTCGCCTTCGAGAGACGCTCGGTGTATTCAGTGCGCTTCTGTTCCGCCTCGGTCTGTGCCTGCTCGGCGGCGGCGTAAATGGTCTTTACCTCCTCCTCGCGCTGAGCGAGCATTTTGCGGACCGGCTTGTACAGGAACTTCTTGATGATCGCAAACGTGATGAGCGTGTTGCACATCGTCACGAGGATATTCCACCAGCCGATGCTGACAAAGGCCTCGTAAATTGCCTGTTGCACAGGTTTACCTCCTTCCCGAACGGAAGTATTCTCCGTTTCGTTTCAATGCACAGTGCATCGCTGTGCCGGTTCTGTCTGTCCGGATCAGAACTGGTTAACGAACGGGTTGGCAAACAGCAGGATCAGCGCAATAACGAGCGCGTAAATACCGGTGGACTCTGCCATTGCGATACCAAGGATCATGGTACGGGTGATATCGCCCTGTGCTTCGGGCTGACGGCCGATCGCGGAGCAGGCCTGACCTGCTGTATAACCCTCGCCGATACCAGGGCCAAGGCCGGCGATCATCGCCATGCCTGCACCCAGAGCGGACATACCTGCTACGAATGCTTTGGGATCCATACTTTTATTCCTCCTGAAATGATTTTCGTTCAGATTTTTTTGGTTGGTTTCAGCTGCTCGATCAGCTGCCGCGTGCATCTCCGACATATGCCATGGTCAGCATACTGAAAATGAACGCCTGCATGCAGGCTGTGAAGCAGTCAAAGTACAGCGACAGAACGCCCGGAAGGCCGATCTGAAGCAGCGGAACGGGCAGGAAGCCCAGAACCGCGTTCGACAGCACTTTCAGTGCGCCCAGGATAAGGGTCGTGATGACCAGACCGCCTGCCATGTTGCCGAAGTGACGGAACGACATGGAGACCGGGGTCGCGATCTCGCTCAGGACGTTCAGAGGCGCCATGACGAAGATCGGCTCGAGGAAGCCCTTGAGGTAGCCCTTGATACCGCCGAACTTGATCTTGTTGTAGGTGATGAGTATAAACGTGATGATCGCCCAGCCGAGCGTGGTGTTCAGGTCTGCGGTCGTAGAACGCATCCAGAACAGGCTGGCCAGCGAGCCGAACAGCGAGCTCATCATGAGCGTCATGATGTAGGGCGAGAACGCTCTGCATCCCTCTCCCATCGTGCTGTCTACCAGACCGTCGATCATGAGCACCGCCTTTTCCGCGAGGGCCTGCTTGCCCTTCGGGATCTTTTCCATGCGGTGCGTCAGAAAGATGCACAGGAAGAGAATGAATGCCATGATGATCCATGAGTTTCTCATGGTCTCGGTGATCGGCAGGTTGGTGTTGCCGAACAGATAACCCAGTATTTTAGGGCCGTTTATTTCAACATTCACCGCCTAACCTCCTTTCCTATGGAGTGCGTCAGATGCCGTTTTCCTCTCCGCCCTTTCGCGCGGAGGGGCGCACCTGCTGCCAGAGAAGGATGACCTTGGGGAAAAACAGCGGCAGGATCGCCGCAAGGGGCTGGAGCTGCGGCAGCTTGATCGCCGCAAAGACCGCCGCACCAGTGAGCAGATAGCGGAAAAAATATCCGCGCCGTACAATACGAGTGCCCTGTGCCGGCGGAAACAGAACGGCTTTGGCCGCGCTCCGTCCGATCATGGCAAAAAGGAAGATCGAGTACGCCGTGCCAATGAGCAGGCTGACGCCCGTCCGCAGAGGATCAAATCCGGCGAGCAGCAGGATGCCGAACGCAATGAGTGCGAGCGGCGCCATGCCGCGCGCGAGACGCGCGGTCTCTTCGCGGACGATCTCATATCCCTTCAATGCCATTTCTCCTTTCGTTCACTTTCTCTGGCCTTGCGCTCGGTCAGTCTGAGGAAATCCCTGAGACTGCAGGCTGCAACTGCAATGCCGAGCACGATGCCGATGATCACGGTGCCGTTGCCGAGCGAAAAGCGGCGTTTGAGCCACAGCGCAGCAAAACAGCAGAAGATCGGCGGCGTGACCACCGATACGCCTACCTGCGTGAAATAGATGAGGTAGCGCAGCACGCTCCAGTGGTTTTGCTTTTTCGTCAACGGCATTCCCCCTGTTGTTCTGAAAAATTTCGATATACTGAGCACAATTTGTGTCTGATGTAAATTCTGCAAACTGTCCTCTCTCCCAGATATCATCCCTATTATACCTAATGCACTCAAAATGTGAAAGCCTTTTCATCAAAATTTTATAAAAAATTTTTGTCTTGTTTTGTCATCATAAGCACTTTGCACAATCAGCTTGCAGGTTTTATGGATATTCTGCCATTTTTCCTGTGCAAATGCACCAGAATGTCACCAATAGATACACTTTTGTCCGCAATCGTTTGCGGTGCGGCTGCTGCCCGGATTTTCGGGGCGGCGCCCTGCCGCCTTTCTTTCTCACCTCGAGAAATCCGGGCATAAAAACAGCGCCCAGCTTATCAGGTCTGAGCGCCGGACAAAAATAAAAAGCAGCAAGCTAATAAGCTCACTGCCTTTTATAAATAAAATCAGATCAGAGGTACTTCTTCATACCCTCGGTAGCTGCTGCCGGATCCTCGCTCAGAGAAACAACAAAGTTGACCGTGTGCTTCTCGGAGAATGCGTTCAGCTCGTCGAGGAAGGTCTCAGCCTTTGCTGCGTCCTTCTCGCCGGTGATCTTGTACAGACCGTCGATGAATACGCGGGTGATGTCGTAGTTGCCGGCATGGATGCCGCCGACAAAGCCGAGCAGGCCGTCGTAACCCTTGATCGGGTACTCCTGTGCGTCGATCAGGCGAGCGTCGTGCGAGATATCGAAAGTCAGCTTATCGCCGCGCGAGATGCAGACAACACTTCCCTTTTCTTCTTTTACTGCAGCGTTTACCTGATCAATGAGCTCCTTGGTCTTGCCGGAGCCGGTGCCGCCGATAATAAGTTTTACCATAGTTTTGTCCTCCCAACCTTTGAGGTTGCTATTAGTGTACCATAGATTTACCAAAATCTCAAGCCTGATTTACAAATCTTTCGTCAAAAAGTATGCAAGCCGAAAACGCCGCCCCGTGTATCACGCTCCGGTGTCCGTGACCGAGCGCACGAAACGGCCGAACAGATCGAAAACCGTGACCGCTTCCACGCTCTCCGCCGCGCACAGCGGCACGGTCAGCACGGTCTCGCCGCCGTTTTTGACGATCAGCTCGCCGACCTGCTGTCCCTCCTCGACGGGCGCGGTCAGGCTTTCAGGAACCCGGCGCTCGGCCTCGACCGAGGACACCGCGTTCTTTTCGAGCACGCAGACGCTGTTCCCCGCCATGCGCAGCGCGACCTTATCCGCGCGCCCCAGCGTGACAGGAACAGGTGCACAGCTCTCCTCCGGCGGCGTCCATGCCGTGAAGTTGGCGAAGCCGTAGTTGAGCAGCGCGGTCGCGTCCGCCATGCGGTCCTCCTTGGTCGGGGCGGCCATGACCACCGCAACAAGGCTCAGTCCCTCCCGTTCCGCGCTCGCGGAAATGCAGAACCCAGCCTCTCGGATGTAGCCGGTCTTGAGGCCGGTCAGGCCCTTGTAGCTGCGCAGCATCTTGTTCGTGTTCGCGAGCGCGAATTTTCCGCCCCGGATGCTGTCCATCCAGATGCCCGTGTAATCGAGTATCTTCGGATGGCGCAGCAGCTCGCAGGAGATGAGCGCGAGGTCGCGCGCGGTCGTGAGCGTCTTTTCGCCCTCGCTGTCCAGACCGTTCGCGTTGATGAACGTCGTGCCCGTGCAGCCGAGCTCGCGCGCACGGGCGTTCATCCGCTCGACAAAAGCCGCCTCCGTCCCGGCCAGATGCTCCGCCACCGCGACCGCGCAGTCGTTCGCTGAGCCGACCGCGATCGCCTTGAGCATTTCGTCGAGCGTCAGCTGCTCGCCCGGCTCGAGCCAGATCTGCGTGCCGCCCATCGAGCAGGCGTGCTCGCTGCCCGTTATCATGGTGTCGAGCGTCACCTCGCCGCGCTCGAGCGCCTCCATCACGAGCAGCATGGTCATGATCTTGGTCACGGACGCCGGCTGAAGCTTCTCGTCCGCGTTCGATACATAGAGCTCCTGTCCGTTCGCCGCGTACAGCGCGGCCGATTTCGCGTGCAGCGCCCCCAGCTCCGGCAGAGCCGCCGCGTTCATGTGCAGCAGGCCGAGCACCGCCGCCGCGCAGAGCAGTTTTTTCACAGCCATCCACCCTTTCGCCGCATTTTATGCGCTTTGTCCGCGCAATATGCCTTTTCTGTATTGACAAGCGGTGCTCCGCTGCTTTATGATTAAATTGATTTCTTTCAAGGAGGGCACGCAAGGTGCTTCAAAACATACAGATATTAGTCTCGCAGATCATCGTCATGTTCCTGCTCATCGGTGTGGGCGCGTACTGCTACCGGAAAAAGTACATCAACGACGACGGCGCAGGCCAGCTTTCCTTTATCCTGACGCGGATCGTCGCGCCCTGCGTGGTCATCGACTCGTTTCAGCGTGAGTTTGATCCGGCGCTTGGCAAAGCGCTCATCATTGCCGTTCTGTGTACGTGCACAGCTATGGGACTGAGCATTGTCGTCAGCCACCTCATCTTCCGCAGGAACGGCTCGCACGCTAACTTTGCGGACAAGCGCTTCTGCGTCGTGTTCACCAACTGCGGCTTCATGGGGCTGCCGCTTCTCGATGCGCTGTACGGCTCGGAGGGTCTGTTCCTCGGCTCGGCGTTCATCATGGTGAACAACCTGCTGCTGTGGACCTACGGCGTGGGTCAGCTCTCCCGGGATGTGCCGCGCTCTGAGCGCATCCGCAACACGTTCATCAATCCCGGCGTCATCTCCAACCTCATCGGTCTGTTCTGCTTTCTGACGCCGTTCAAGCTGCCGGCCGTCCCGGCGACGGCGGTCTCCTACCTTGCCGCGCTCAACACGCCTGTCGCGATGATCGCAGTCGGCGCGTTCCTCGCGCAGTGCGACCTGCGCGAATGCTTCCGCGACAGACAGGTCTACTTCGTCTCCGCGCTGCGCCTGCTCATCCTGCCGCTCATCACGCTCGCGGTGTTCCTGCTCGTGCCGCTCGACCACACGCTTCGCTGCTCCATGCTCATCAGTGCGGCGGCGCCGGTCGCGATGGCGGCTTCTCTGTTCGGCAAGACCTATGGCACGGATTACCTGTTCTCGACCCGTGCGACCGCGGTCTCGACCATCTTTTCCGCGATCACCATCCCGGCTATGGTCGCGCTCTGTCAGCTGCTCGGCGGCTGATGCTGCATAAAACAGCAAAAACGGCTCTCCCTTTTGCACTCGGGAGAGCCGCTGAGACTGTCGAAAAACTTCGTTTTTCCGACAATCTGTGTTCTGACTGCGCAGAACACGAGTCGTCCGAAAGTTCCCATACGGAAACTTTCTCCCTCCAGAAGTATGAAAACCGAGGTACTCGCCCCCGGTTTTCATGCGTTTGCACCGCAAACGCTTTTTAATGCGCGCTGCCGCGCGACTGCTGTTTTTTTCACGAAACAGACTTTATCAACAGACTGAACGGCTCTCCCTTTTGCACTTGGGGAGAGCCGCTTTTTTATTCTTTTGGCAGCAGCCACGGGTCTGCGATGCCGAACGTGCGGAAGTTCATCTGCGCTTCGTTCAGGCTGAGGCCGTTGTTCTGGTCGCTCGGCGCGTCCGGGTCGTCCTCGACCTCATAGTCGATTTCCCACATGCACACCGGACAGATATAGCCCCACGAGGGGTTCTCCGGGATGTCCGCGCCGCAGCACGGACAGGGTTCGGTCGGCATTTCCGGCAGAAAATCCATTGCGAGACCGGTATCGTCATCCGTTTCCTCCGCATCCTCGTCGATGGCGTCCGGGCGGAAATACGGCTCGGAAGTCCGGTCTCTCTCCTCGTTTTCCGGGGTCAGCCACGCATCCGCGTCCGGGAGATATTCATATTCACTCAATTTCGATCATCACCGGGCAGTGATCCGAGCCGAACACGTCGCTCAAAATGGACGCACTTTTCACGCGGTCAACGAAGCGGTTGGACACGAGGAAATAGTCGATACGCCAGCCTGCGTTCTTCTCGCGTGCGTGGAAGCGGTAGCTCCACCACGAATACGCGCCCTCCAGCTCAGGATAAAAATGGCGGAAGGTATCGGTAAAGCCGGCAGCCAGCAGCTCGGTCATCTTGCCGCGCTCCTCGTCCGAAAAGCCGGCGTTCTTCCGGTTGGTCTTGGGGTTCTTGAGGTCGATCTCCTCATGCGCGACATTCATATCGCCGCACACGATGACCGGCTTTTCCCCGTCCAGACGGCACAGGTAATCGCGGAAGGCATCCTCCCACTGCATGCGGTAATCCAGCCGCTTGAGGCCGTCCTGCGCGTTCGGCGTGTAGACCGTGACCAGATAGAATTCGCCGTAGTCGGCCGTGATGACGCGGCCCTCATGGTCGTGCTCGTCGATGCCGAGGCCGAGCGTCACGGACTGCGGCTCGGTCTTGGTGAACAGCGCCACGCCCGAGTATCCTTTTTTCTCTGCCGAGTTCCAGTATTCATGATAGCCGCCCTCGAGCGGCACATCCGCCTGCCCTTGCTGCATTTTGGTCTCCTGCAGGCACAGCATGTCCGGCTGCTGCGCCGCGACAAAGTCCAGAAAGCCCTTGCCCATGCACGCGCGCAGGCCGTTCACATTCCATGAAATGAGTTTCATTTTTCCGCTCCTTTCGGGTTCAAAAAACGGAGAGCCGGCTGCAACCAGCTCTCCGCCTTGTTCGGTGTTACTTGTTCAGGATGCCGCTCTCGGCGATTCTGCGGACAGCCTCCTGCATTCTCTCAGGCGGTACGACGAGCGCCATGCGCACATAACCTTCGCCGTGCTTGCCGAATGCGCTGCCCGGAACGACAATGACGCCGGTCTTTTCGAGCAGGTCGAGTGCAAACTCCGCCGAGGAGGCATAGCCCTCCGGCACCTTCGCCCAAACGAACATCGTGCCCTGCGCGTCGGGAACGTTCCAGCCGATGCTTCGCAGGCCGCCGCACAGCGCGTCACGGCGCGCCATGTAGCTCTTGCGGTTGCGCATGACGATGTCCTGCGGACCGTTCAGCGCCGCCACAGCGCCTGCCTGAATGGGGTAGAACGTGCCATAGTCGATCTGGGAGCGGAATGCGCGGAAGCGCGAGATCAGCTCACGGTTGCCGACAACGAACGAAACGCGCATACCGGTCAGGTTGTAGGTCTTGGAGAGCGAGTTAAACTCCACGCCGACTTCCTTCGCGCCCGGGATAGACAGGAAGGACAGGCCGTCCGTGCCGTCGAGCATGAGGTCGGAATAGGCGTTGTCGTGCAGCACGATCATATTGTGCTCGCGCGCAAACAGCACGAGCTTTTCGTAAAACGCACGGTCCGCAACGGCCGTGGTCGGGTTATTCGGATAGGAAACAACGATCGCCTTGGCGCGCTCCGCGATGTCCTCCGGGATATCGTTGAAGTCGAGCTGCCAGTTATTCTCCTCGCGCAGCGGATAGAGCGCGATGGTCGCGCCGGTCATGAGCGGACCAAAGGTGAAGATCGGGTAGCCCGGGTCCGGTGCGAGAATGAGGTCGTTCGGGCCTGCAAAAGCAAAGCCGATGTGCGCAAAGCCCTCCTGCGAGCCGGAAACCTGAATGATCTCGTCGTCCGCAAGATCGACGTCATAGCGGCGCTTGTACCACTTTTCAACCGCGTCAAGCAGCTCGGACGTCTCGGTCAGCGAATACTTGTACATATCCGGGTCGAGCGCAGCCTTGCTTACCGCTTCCATCACATGCTTGTCCGGCTGAAAATCCGGTGTGCCGATAGAAAGATTGATGACATCAACGCCTTTTTCGATCAGCGCACGCTTTTTCTCGTCCAGCTGATTGAAAATATTACTCTCGACAGGTTCTCCTGCTTTCAAAAAATCCATGATTGCTTATCTCCCTAAAATGAATTCCATAACCGTGCGGTTAAAACGAGACGGCTGCTTCGCGGCAACGAAATGGTCGCCGTCGCGGAACACCTCAACGCGGCAGTGCGGAATATGCGCCGCCATCTCGCGCGTCTGCTTGTCTTTTATCATGTCGTGCTCGCCGACGATGATGAGCGTCGGCATTTCGAGCCGTGCAAGATCATCCATGCGCACGCCGTAGGGGTGCACCATCAGACCGAGCACATCGCGCCGCCGTGCGGCCTTTCGGCTGATATGGCTGAACAGCGAGGCAACGCCGTAGCAGGCGTATGTCGGCAGCTGCACCTGCGGCTTGACGCCGAAGAACATTTCAACATTCGCACCGTTGAGCACGAGCTTTTCGACCATACCCGGCCATTGCAGCGCGAACTTGATTGCAAGATTGCCGCCGTCCGAAAAGCCGAGAAAAAACGCTTTTTTAATGCCTTTGACATCCAGAACATGCTTGAGATCCTGCGCCATTAGTTCAAACGACAGCCCCTTTTCACCGCTGTCTGACGCGCCGTGACCGCGGCTGTCCACGGCGATCACACGCATAAAACGGGTAAATTCGGAAAGCTGCGCACTCCAGTAGGAGCTGTCCTCACCGTTTCCGTGCAGCAGAATGAGCGGATGCCCACGTCCGATGTCATAGCAGGCAATCCGGGCATCTCCGCAGTCGATATATTCCGGTTCGTACCCGAACATAATTCTCCTTACCTTTCCCCCAGTTCCACAGCCTGTTCTGTGAAACTATATATCAATCGTGCAAAATCTGCCCGAATTTTTCTGTCGGGCAGACCAAAAATTTAATTTAGCCTTTACAAATATAGTATACCACACAAAACCGGGGCGGTAAAGCGACAGAAGCGTCATATTTTCAGAAACTCGAAGAACAGTAGGATCAGCCGAGCAGCACCTCGCGCAGTTCATCGAGTGTATCGACGACTACAGCTGCGCCGGCAGACTCGAGCTCTTCCCTTCCGCCGAAACCAAGCGTGATGCCAATGCAGGAAAGTCCGCATGCGCGTGCGCCTTCCACGTCGTGAAAGCGGTCACCGACCAGAACGGCGTCACTGCGCTCCGAAACGTCAAAGGCATCGAGTGCCTGCTGAACGACCTGCGCTTTCGTTCCGATTTTCCCATCGAGCGACGCGCCAGAGACAACATCGAAATACTGCTCGATTTCGAACATATTCAGAATTTTCTGGACGAAAACAGTCGGTTTAGAGGACGCGATCGCGATTTTCTTTCCTGCGTCATGCAAAGCGCTGAGCAGTTCGGGTACGCCGTCGAAAAGGATATTCTCCTTCCATCCAACAGTCCCAAAGCGCTCGCGGTAGGCTGCGACAGCAGCTTTCGCCTGCTGGTCATTCATATTATAGCAGCGGCGGAATTCATCGTACAGCGGTGGGCCAATAAAATGCTCGAGCGCCGAAAGATCCGGTTCTGAAATACCCATCTTGTCGAGTGCATACTGCACGGATTTCGTAATACCCTCGCGTGGATCTGTCAATGTGCCATCAAGGTCGAAAAGAATATACTGGTACATAAAAACCTCAATTTCATTGTAGTGCGGTATTGAAAATATAAATGTATATAGCAAAACACCGACCCAAATCGGATCGGTGCATTGTGTGCGCGTTGAGTTATCTTCCCGGGCCGTCGCCAGCCAAGTATTGTCACC
>CAVIRF010000061.1:0-11160 GCA_963645185.1 Coprococcus eutactus
CTCCATGATTGACAGTTTGTTTTTTCACTGTCTTTCATAGAGGGAGCATATCACAGCGCTGCGATCCCGATTTTACGGCTGTATAATTTCTTCATCTCTCCCACCTCGCTCATCGCTCATATCGCTGAATTACCCTCACGCGCACCGGTAAAGGTCGATCCCCTGCGAATTTCCCTGCGCATCCCGATATGACAGCGTGATATTCTGCGTCTCCTTATCGTATTCCCCGGCGATATAATCGTCGCCGATCAGCTTCGCCAGCTCGCTCCCCACGTTATCCTCGATCAAAAAGAACATATACCGCGAGGGACGTTCGCGTTTGGGCGGAATAACGGGCAGGCAGTTCTCGGAGGTGATCTCGACCGTCTGACTGCCGAGCGTGACCGTTCCCGTGAACTTCATCTGTCCGTATTTCAGCAGGAGGTTTACAGCGTTATATTCGATCTTTCCATCTATTTTGACAACTTTATCGTCACTCTGGTCGCTGTATACGGCCTGATATGTCTCGTCGATGCGCCGCGTCATCGGCCAGATGCTGCCGAATACCACGACGCACAGCGCAAGCCCACATAAGCCAGCTCGAAGTTTCCTCATGTCCATCCCCTCCCATCCGATGTTCTTACTGACAGCATAAAGAGCGCACCGCCGGTTGTCAATACGGTCCGCGAAAATTCGGCAGACGGTCTAAAACGCAGGGACAGCGATTGTGCAAAAGCGCCGGATATTTTCTGCTTTGCAGGGAAAAATAGAACAAAATCAGTCTGAGGAGGAGCCGCCATGATCGCCGCAGAATACAAAACCGCCTCCGCCATCGTCCGCGTGCACGACGACTGCTTTGGGGACAGCGCCGACGCCTGTCTCTCGCGCATCAGCAGCGTTGTGTCCGCGTCCTGTCGGCGACGAGCCGCCGAGCAGCGCACTGCCGCTGCCGTATCGCAGCACAGCGAGAAAAACATGGCTTGACTGCCTGACATTACCACGTGAAAATTTCTCGTGAAAAATTGCGGTCTGCGCCGCCATGCAGTATAATACGGTCAAAGGAGGAACCTATGGAGCAATATGTACGATATCTTCGCAAGTCCCGCTTTGATCGTGATTATGCTGAGCTGAGTATTGAGGAAACACTGAAACGGCACGAGGCGATTCTGGACCGGCTGGCGAATGAGCGAGGCTATCATATTGCAAAAACCTACTATGAAGTCGTTTCCGGCGAGTCCATCGCGGCCCGTCCAGAAATCCAGAAAATGCTCGAGGAGGTCAGCGCCAGTTGCTACGCCGGTGTGCTGGTCGTCGATCTGGAACGTCTCGCGCGCGGCAACGGCGCTGATCAGGCGTACATCAGTCAGGTGTTCCAGTTTTCCGGAACCAAGATCATCACGCCGATGAAGGTCTACGACCCCGGCAACGAGTTCGACGAGGAATACTTTGAATTCGGCCTGTTCATGAGCCGCCGCGAGTACAAGACCATCAACCGCCGTCTGATGCGCGGCCGGGACAGCTCCGCGTCTGAGGGCAAGTACATCAGCAGCATCGCGCCCTACGGCTACCGCCGGGTCAAGCTGCAGAACGAAAAAGGCTTCACCCTCGAGCCGCATCCCACGGAAGCGCCGGTCATCCGCAAGATCTTCGAGCTGTTCCTGCAGGGCAGCGGCACCAAGAGCATCGCCAATCACCTCAACGACCGCGCCGTCCCGACGCGGCACGGCGACCTCTGGACCTATCCGACCATCTCCAACATTCTCACGAACCCCGTCTACATGGGAAAAATCCGCCGGGGCTGGAGCCGACAGGTCAAGTCCATCGAGAACGGCGTGGTGAAAAAGCGCATCAAGCGCCGCAGGGACGTCGCCGAGTACAGCATCTACGACGGACTGCACCCTGCCCTTGTCTCCGAGGAGGAATACAGCCGCGTGCAGGAGATCCGTCTGGAACGCCGGCCGCTCGCCCGGGTCAAGGATAGCCTCGAGCTGCAAAACGCTTTCGCAGGGCTGCTTTACTGCGCCAGATGCGGCAAGCGCATCGGCAGGACCGTGACCTCCCGAAAGACGGGCGCGCTGCCCCGTTTCCGCTGCGTGAACGCGCGCAGCTGCCATAACGCAAGCGCCAGCTATGAGGTCGTGGAAAGCGAGATCATATCCGCGCTGCGGCTGTGGCTGGACGGCTACCGGGTCAAGATCGAGAGCACCGATTACGCCGAGGACATCGCGCGCTGCCGCAGGCAGCTCGAGCGGCAGCAAAAGGAGCTGGATGAGCTGAACCGCCAGCTGGAAAATGCGTTCGAGCTGGTCGAAAAGGGCGTTTATTCCATCGCGCTCTTTCAGAGCCGCCGCGAGAAAATCACCGGCGACATCGAGCGCGTCAGGGAAAAGCAGCAGCACACCCAGGTAGCGCTCTCCCGTCTGGAAAGCGGCGAACAGGCGCAGAATGATCTCGTTCCTGCCGCGGAAAAGCTGCTCGACAGCTATGAGCTGATGACCAGTCAGGAGCGCAACGAGCTCCTGAAGGAAATCCTCAGCAGAATAGAATACCGCAGGGAAGCCGGCGGTCAGATCGAAATCGACCTGTATCCGAGACTTCCTAAAATTTAAGCTTCCTGTCGGCATCATTCCTTCACACACGTTCTGGTGGATGACCCGACGAGCGGCTACGCCATCTGCATCGAGGATATGCTCGCGGAAGCCGAAAGCGCCGCCGCATAAGCCTTTTTCGCCCCTCGAAAGAGATATACCGCCCCGAGGGGCGATTTTCTTACGCTTCGGCGGCCGCCAGATGTACATTGACCGGGCGCGCGCGATGTAGTAAACTATGGTGTATGAGGTGAACCCCATGAACCGACTGAAAAAATCCGCTTTCTTCCGAAAGCTCCGCACGACCTTCTTCTGCGTACCGCTGCTTGCCGTTTTCCTGTTTCCGCAGCTGTTTTCGGGCTATGTTCTCCCGAAGCAGACCGAAACATCTGTCATCCACACCGCCGCAGGCGATGTGACGCGCCGGGAATTCGAAACGAAAAATCCCTCCTTCACGCAGAACATCCGCACGTGGACGGATGCGGAGGACACCGCCGTGCGCAGCGACCGCTTCACGCCCACCTCGGACACGCTGACGCACGAAAGCACGGTCCTCACCGTCAAAGGCACGGGCACGATGCGCACCTATGACTTCAAGGCGAACCGCTGGAGCGAAACGCCGCTCCGCGCCGGCACCTACCCCAAGGGCATGTACTTCATCCGCGCAGGCGGCTGCGACAGCATCATCGTCACGCCCCTCGCCTACCGCGACCGCGGTACCGGCATGATCGAATATCTTCCGTCGAGCGACGGCACGCTCAAGGTCACGAAAACCTCGGACGGATTTTCGCTCTGCGTGCAGAGCGGCTCGGTGCCTGTCGGGGCGTTCAGCGACTCGCTCGCGCTGACCTCGCGCAAGCAGCTGTTCAACTGGAACGATAAGGATACGCTGACCCACTGGCAGAATTACCGCTTCACCGACGACAATCGCTGGTGCTACAACGGCTATTATTACACCGCGCCTCCCGAATATTATCCGAACGGCGAAAACTATTTTCACGCGCTCCCCGGCGCGTACATCACCTGCAAGATGGCGCGCAACGCGGACGACGGCGCCTGCCGGATGCTCAGTATCGCCATGCTCGATGTCATGCGGCAGCAGCAGAACGAGCTCGGCTTTATCCCCTCGACCGCCGGCAGCACCTGGCTGAAAAACGATTACGGCATCGAGCCGGGCTATTATGACACGCGCTTCAACACCGATCTCTGGCTCGCTGTGGTGAACGCGGCCGAGAACTACGGCGTGACCGAATGGCTGCCGCAGGCGCAGAAATACGCCGATTTTCTCGTGGACTACGCGGAGAACCATCATTCCTCCGTCACGACCGGCGACGCGCTGCTCGTGCAGGACTACTGGCACCCGAACGGCGAGGGTCTGCCGACGCACACCTCGCTCAACCATCATTCCAACGAGGCGATCTTCCTCTACCGTCTCTCGAAGGCCGTGGGCGACGAGAGCTACGCCCTTGTCGCGGACCGCATGGTGAAGGGCATCGAGCAGACCGTTTCGCGGTGGATACGACCGGACGGCAACCTGCATTACAGCCTGTCTCCGGCCGGTGTCGGCGGCGGCGCAGACTACCCTTACCTCACCTACAACGATCTTGTCGATCTTCAGGCGCAGTACACCGCGCGCTTCCACCATCAGAACGCCGCCATCCAGGCGCTCGCGCAGACCAAGCTGAACTGGATGCAGAAAAATCATGTTGTCATTCTCTATTGAATGCACTCCTCCCTGCCGCAAAGCGAGCGGCAGGGATTTTCTTTGCCTTGCAATGCCGCGTGTAAAGTGATAAACTTAACATATACTTTACGGGCAAGAAGGTTGGACAAATATGGCAAAGAAGGTTAAAATCCGTTCTTTGAGCAACGGAAGCATCATCGGCACGATCGTGCTCGCTGTGTTCTGCGTGTTTATTTCCGTGCTTGGTTTTCAGAAATACACCATTCTCCGCAGCGCAACACAGGACTATATTCAGTGCGAGACTTCCGCGAGGAGCCTTCAGAACGGCTCGGATATCCTGACCAAGCGCGCGCGTCTCGCCGTCTCCAACGCCAGCCATTACTACATTGAGTCCTATTTTGAGGAAACAAACACCATCCGCACCCGGGAAAAGGCGCTCCAGCAGCTCGCCCTGCTCGACAGCGACACGGACGCCATCGACTCTCTGCGCGAGGCGCTTTCCTACTCGACCGAGCTGATGAACACCGAATACCGCTCCATGCGTCTGGTCGAGGAGGCCATCCACACCGACCCTGCCCTCTGGCCCGAGGAGCTGAAGCAGGTCACGCTCTCCGACAAGGAGTCCGCCCTCTCCGACGAAGACAAGCTCAAGCTCGCGCAGGATCTTCTCGTCAGCCAGTCCTACGAGACCTCGAAGGAGAAGATCTCCAGCGACATCAGCTCTGCGCTCGCCGTTCTGACAAATGAGATCATCGACCGGCAGAACCGCGCCGCGAACGTCTTTACGCACGTTTTCCGCATCATGTTCGCCTGCATCCTCCTCTCCGCCCTCCTCATGCTGCTCAACGGCCTCATCATGCGCTACTGGATCGTCCGGCCGCTCATCCGCTACACCGACAGCATCCGTCACGGCCTCATCTTCCCCATCCGCGGCGTCAATGAGCTGCAAATTCTCGCCGACACCTACAACAAGGTCTATCAGGAGAACGAGGAGCGCGAACGCCTGATGAAGCATCAGGCCGAGCACGATCCGCTCACCGGTGCGCTCAACCGCGGCTCGTTTGACCGCCTGCTCGAGCTGTCCGAGAAGGACGGCGTTGATTTCGCGCTGCTTCTCATCGACGTCGACACCTTCAAGAGCGTCAACGACACCTGCGGCCACGCCGCCGGCGACGCCATCCTCAAGGATGTTGCCGAACAGCTCACAACCGAATTCCGCTCGGTCGACCACATCTGCCGCATCGGCGGCGACGAGTTCGCTGTCATCATGGTCAACATGACGAGCGACCTCGCCTACACCATCGAGGAGAAGATCTCCGCCATCAACGAGCATCTTTCCCATCCGAAGGACGGCCTGCCTGCCGTTTCGCTCAGCGTCGGCGCCGCCTTCACCGACCGCGAAAATCCCGCTCCCGACCTGTTCAAGGACGCGGACAGCGCGCTCTACTACACCAAGGAGCACGGCCGCCACGGCTGCAACATCTACCCCGTCAACAAATAAAAGAACGCCCCTCGGAGAGTATCATTCCCTCCGAAGGGCGTTTTTCTGTCGTTTTTCTGCTCACAGCAGGCTTTCGAGCATTTCGAACAGCTTCTGCGTGTCGAGCGGCTTTGCGATATGTCCGTTCATCCCGGCCTCGAGCGCATGCTTGCGGTCCTCCTCGAAGGCGTTCGCCGTTGTCGCGATGATCGGGATGTTCGCCGCAGCCGGATTGCGCAGCGTGCGTATCTCACGCATGCGCGGCATCTGAATATCCATCAGGATGAGGTCATACTGTCCGTCCTTCGCGTAGCGCATCCGCGAGACCGCAATATCGCCGTCGTCCGCAGTTTCGACCGTGAAACCTGCGGCAGTCAAAATCTCGCTCGCGATCTCCTGATTGAGGCGGTTGTCCTCGACGAGCAGGATATGCTTTCCGGTAAAATCGTGCACCTTCTCCCGGCGTACCTGCGGCTCCGCCGTTTCGCGGAACGGACGCGACAGCGCGTCGCGCAGCTCGCTCATGAACACCGGCTTCGCGCAGAACGCGGTAACGCCGAGCTCCTTCGCCTCCTCCTCGATGTCCGTCCAGTCATACGCCGTCATGATGATGATCGGCGTGCTTTCCCCGATGACCCTGCGGATGCGGCGCACGACCTCGATGCCGTTCATGTCGGGCATCAGCCAGTCGATGATATACGCGCCGTAGGCGTCGGCGCTCTTTTCGGCGAACTGCGTGCGGTAGACGGCCTCCTTGCCGGTCGTCGTCCAGTCCGGCCGCATGCCGATCTCGCTGAGCATCGAGCTGATCGAGCAGCAGGTATCCATATCGTCGTCCGCGACGAGCACGCGCGCGCCCTTGAGCTCGTCTATCTCCTCATACGAGACCGGATTGCTGCTCTTGCGGAACTGAAGCGTCACAATAAATTCCGAGCCGTGGCCGAGCTCGCTCTCGACCCGTATCGTGCCGCCCATCATGTCGACGATGTTCTTGGTGATCGCCATGCCGAGACCGGTACCCTGAATGCCGCTCACGGTCGCGGTCTCCTCCCGGGCGAACGCCTCGAAAATATGCTCCTTGAAGTCGGGCGTCATGCCGATACCGTTGTCCTTGACGCGAATTTCGAACTTCGCGTAGCCCTTTCTGGCTGTCGGGAGCTGGCTGACGCGCACGCTGACCGTGCCGCCGGGGTTGGTGAACTTCATGGCGTTGTTCAGGATGTTGATTAGGATCTGATTAAGGCGCAGCCGGTCGCAGATGACGTCCTCGTCCTTGACGCCCATCGTGTCGAACAGCAGGTCGATGCGCTTGGAATTGACGTCCGGCATCAAAATCGAGCGCAGATCGTGGAACACATCGGGCAGATGGACCTCCTTTTCGTCGATCTTGACCCGGCCGCTCTCGATTCGGCTCATGTCGAGCACATCGTTGATGAGCGAGAGCAGATGGTTGCTCGAGGTGGTGATCTTCGCGAGATAGTCCTGCAGGCGGTCGGGACAGTCGATATGGCGCGCCGCGAGCGCGGTAAAGCCGATGATGGCGTTCATCGGCGTGCGGATGTCGTGCGACATGTTGTTGAGGAAGCGCGTCTTGGCCTCGTTGGCGTACTCCGCCGCCGCGAGCGCATCCGAAAGCTCCTGTTCGCGGCGGAACTCCAGCCGCTTCTGGTCGTTGATGTCGGTGAACATGCCGTAAAAGCGCACGATGCTGCCGCCGTCGCTGCTGACCGCCCTGCCGTAGGTGCGGAACCAGCGGTATTCGCCGCTCACGCGGATGCGGTGCTCGATGTCGATGACCTGCGAGCCCTCGTTCGCGGCAAACGCCGCATCGAGCGCCTCGATCGTGCGCTGGTGGTCGTCAGGATGGATATACCGGAACGCATCCGCGATGGCCGCCGGTGCATCGTCCGAGCCGGTGTACCCCATGAGCTGCTGCGCAGTCTCGTTCAGGCGGAGCGCCGCGTTCTGGTGCCGGATATCGAAATCCAGCGCCCACTGCGCCGCAGAAAGCGAGCCGTAGACCGCGTCCGAGCTGTCCATGTCCGAAAAAATCCAGATGCTCAGCTCGTGGTCGCCCGGATGGTCAGAGTAGGCATAGATCTCAACGCCGATGAGTCGGCCGTCCGTTCTGCGGTACTGCCGCGAGAACGCCCTGCCGAGCGCGATGCGCTCATAGACCGCATCGTAATCCAGCAGCTCGAGGAACGTCCCCTGATACTCCTCCTCGACGAACGCCTTGCAGTAATCGCGCAGCGCCGCCGAATAGCTTCCTGCATGGCTCTTTACAATATCGCGAAAGTACACCGGGCCGATGATATCCCGAAAGCGGTCAGTCCGCCGGTCGAGGATATAAACGCCCATGTATTTCGGCGCGATCAGCTGCAAAAAATGCTCCGCATCGCGTTTTTCCTGCCGCGTTCGCGCGAGTATGCTTTGCAGTTTTTCTGTATCATTTCTCTTGTATTCCATACCGCCGCCCCTTAATTTCCCCTGTCATTCTTCGCGGATGCGTCTACATGTATATCGTAAGTATACCACACTTTGACAGGTCATTGCAATTTATATTGCATTTTATTTGTGCAGTTTTATCAATAACATTTCGGCACATCCCTTAAAAACACAGCAAAAAGCACGGAATGCGCTCTGCACCCCGTGCCTCTGAGAAATTTTCTCTTATCACGCTTCAAATGTTTTATCGGCCGCCGCACTCCTCGCGCACGAACAGACAGCCGTCGATAAACACCGCAATGCGCTCCTCGGAAACGTACAGCTTGATGTCGTCCGTCTCGCCCGAGAAGGTGTCCATGTCCACCGGAATATCCCACTCCACCGGGTCGGTCTCCGCGAAGCAGTCCATCGTGCCGAACGGCACCTTGGAGACCGCAAAATGCGGCTCGGTCATGAAATGCTCAACGAGCTGGAGCGTGTAGACCTCGCCCTCGTAGAGCACCGCCGCGACGCAGTACGCCCCGTCCGACACGTGCACGAGCTCTTCCTCCGCCGTGTCCCAGAACATCACCACGCCGCCCTGCATGCCTGCCGTATGCAGCACGCACAGGATGTAGTGGCCGTCGGTCTCGACGAAGCCGCCCTCGTTCTCGTAAATGTACTCCCAGTACGGGTAGATGTCCTCGCCGCAGATGCGCTGCTCCATGCCGCCGACGTCCGCCGCGATCAGTACGTCATCCGGAAGGTCCGGCTCGAATTTGATCTGATAGATATTAGGTCCCTGCTGCATTCTGCCCTCTCCTTCCGTTCCGCGCGCTGCCCGTTATTTTCTGCGGCGCTTCGGCTTTTTCTGCACGCTGTAGCCGAACTTGCCGAGCTTGCGGCCCAGTCCGAAATACTCGCCGTGCGAGTACATGATGAGGCCGGTGCCGTTGATGTCGAAGCGGCCGGTCTCGTCGAGATAGCGGTCGTCCGCCGTCACGCCCACGACCTCCGCGAGGAACATGGTGTGGCTGCCGAGCGCGCGCTCCTCGACCACGCGGCACGCGATGCTGACCGGACTTTCCGCGATGCCGGGAACGGACACGCCCTCGACCGGGATGGGTGTGAGGCCGGTCTTCGCGAACTTGTCGACATCCCTGCCGCTCACAACGCCGCAGTAGTCGCATGCGCGCGTCAGCGGCTCGGTCACGAGATTGATGACAAACTCGCCCGTCTCGCGGATCATATCGTAGGAATAGCGCGTCGGACGCACCGAGATCGACACCATCGGCGGATTGGTGCACACCGTGCCTGCCCACGCGATCGTGATGATGTTCGACTTTCCTTCTCTGTCCGCGCAGCTCACCATGACCGCCGGGACGGGATTGAGCATGTTGCCCGGTTTCCAGCTTTGTTTTCCCATATCTCTCTCCTTGTTAGATGACACATCCCCGGCTCCGCCTGAAAAGACCTGCCGGGGATGCCGTATTTAATCTTTGGCTGCCTTTGCCGCCTTGACCGGTGCGCGCGTGCCGAGGAAGGACGAAACCGCACGGGTGATAACGCCGCCTGCCGCGCAGCAGACGATCGCCTCGATGAGACCCTGAATGCCGACGAGCAGCACCACGAACATCAGCGGATTGACCGCGCCGAGGTCCGCGACCTTGCTCTGGATAAACTCGGTATTGTAGAACACCAGAACGATATAGCCCATGAAGAACAGCGTGTTGAGCAGCGGCGCGCTCAGCGCACCGATAAAGTAGCTCCAGCCGCCCTTTCGGTCGATAAAGCGCAGCGCCTTGAACAGCAGGCCGACGCACAGACCCATGAGCACGCGCATGACAACGCACAGCACAAAGGTATTCAGCGGACTGATCTGGAAGAACACGCCGGTCATGCCGAGGCCGGACAGCGCGTCCTTGAAGCTGACAAGGCCGAATACCGCGCCGAGGATGGCGCCGGCCGTCGGCCCCATCGTCATCGCGCCGACCGCAATCGGCACGGTCAGGAACGACATGTACAGCGGTCCGACCGGAACGCTGCCGAGGCCGATCAGCTTCATGACGATCTCGATCGCCGCAAGCAGACCGAGCTGCGCGAGAAAGCGCACGTTGGTTTTGTTGTTATTCATTTTTATTCCTCCCGCTCCCGTCTCAGCATTCTTTCCGCCGAGTACAGGGCAAAATTTTAACAAAAGAAAAGGGGTTCAGCCGCGGTTTTTGCTCCAGACGAGCCGCAGGCCCTCGAAAATGAGGTCATCCACGCGGTCCCAGTCGATGGAGAGATGCGGTGCGATCAGCGGACAGCAGTCGCCTGTGAGCCAGACCTTGGGCGTTTTGCCGAGGACGGCGGCGTAGCGGCCGATGAGGCCGTCCACCATGGCGGCCGCGCCCATGACGGCGCCGACGCGCATCGCGTCCGCGGTGTTCCGCGCCATGACGTCATACTTTGCGCCGCGCGCGAGCGCCACAGTCGGCAGCTGCGCGGTCTGTGCGCGGAGCGCTTCGAGCGAAAGCTCCACGCCTGCGGTGATGGCCGACGCGACGAGCGCGCCGTTTTCATCGAGTACGGTGAACGTCGTCGCGCGTCCGCAGTCCACGACCACACACGGCAGACTGCCGCGCACCTTGGCGGCGACAGCCGCCGCTACGCGGTCCGCGCCCACCTGCTGCGGCTGGTCCGACCGGATGTTGAGGCCGGTCTTGATGCCGCTCGACAGGCTGAGCAGCTTATGGCGGCTGCCTGCGATGCGCGCGAGCGCGTCGATGAGCGTCGGCGTCAGCTGCGGCACAACCGACGCGAGCACCACGCCGGTGATATGCTCTCCGGACACGCCGTAGAGCGTGAACAGCTGCGTCAGCATGAGGATATAATAGTCCGAGGTCTGCCGGGGCTCGGTCTGTACGGAGGCGTGGAAGCGGATCTCCTCCCCCTCGAAGCCGACCGCACGGATATGACTGTTCTCCGCGAGCACGGTAATGAGCATATGCAGACCTCCT
>CAVIRF010000062.1:0-10994 GCA_963645185.1 Coprococcus eutactus
GGTTGAAATAACGAGGAAATGATCCAGAACCACAGCGACAAGGTCACTCCCCTCACGGAAAAGGCCACTCCTCCCCGACCCAAACTGCAAAAGAGGTGACTTTTATGTCAAATCGAACAATAAAGCTTGCTCTGGCGCAGATGACGAATGCAGGCAGTATGGAGCGCAATCTTGCGAAAAGCATCCGTCTGATCGATCAGGCGGCGGCGAACGGCGCTGATCTTGTGCTGTTTCCCGAGGTACAGCTTACGGAATTCTTTCCGCAGTATCCCGGGCAGTCGGTGCATGAATACGAGGTCGCCCTTGACTCAGACATTATCAAAGCCTTTTGCGCCGCGTGCCGGGAAAATCACATCATGGCCGTTCCCAACGTGTATCTGCGCGAAAACGGAAAGGCGTATGATGCGAGCCTTCTCATCGACCGGGACGGCACGATAACCGGCATTCAGAAAATGGTCCATGTGGCGCAGGCGGAGCAGTTCTTCGAGCAGGATTACTACACGCCCTCGGACGATGGATTTCATGTATTTGATACGTCTCTGGGCAAAATCGGCATCGTTGTCTGCTTCGACCGGCATTATCCGGAAAGCATCCGCACAGAAGCACTACGCGGCGCAGAGCTCATCCTCATTCCGACGGTGAACACAAAGGCCGAGCCGTCTGAGATGTTCGAGTGGGAGCTGCGCGTGCAGGCGTTCCAGAACAGCGCCGCCATCGCGATGTGCAACCGCTCCGGCGCTGAGGGCGCGATGGATTTCTCCGGCGAGTCCATCGTTATCGACGCAAACGGCTCTGTGCTCGCCAAGGCTGACGACACCGAGCAGCTGTTTTACGCAGCCGTCGACATGCAGCAGGCGAGCGAGATCCGGGCGCGGCGTCCCTACACGCAGCTGCGCCGCCCGGAATTCTATGAATAAAATTTTGAATTTCCTCTTGACTTGAAGTTTACTCTAAGTGATACCATTATCATGGTAAAAAATTTTGCAGGAGGAATTTCTACTATGTACCTGGAACACATCAGCGGTCCCTCGGACGTTAAAAAGCTCTCGCTCGACGAGATGAAGGCGCTGTGCGGCGAGATCCGCGGCGCGCTCGTCGAAAAGCTCAGCCAGCACGGCGGCCACTGCGGCCCGAACTTCGGCTTTGTTGAGGCGACCGTTGCACTTCACTACGTTTTCGAGTCTCCGAAGGATAAAATGGTGTTCGACGTATCGCACCAGACCTATCCGCACAAAATGCTGACCGGCAGAGCCGAGGCTTTCCTCGACCCTGCGCACTACGACGACGTTTCCGGCTACAGCAATCCGCACGAGAGCGAGCATGACCACTTCACCGTCGGTCACACCTCGACCTCGGTCAGCCTTGCCTGCGGTCTGGCGAAGGGCCGCGACCTCAAGGGCGAGGGCGGCAACGTCATCGCTGTTATCGGTGACGGCTCCCTCTCTGGCGGCGAAGCGCTCGAGGCGCTCGATTACGCGGCAGAGCTCGGCGGCAACCTTATCATCCTCGTAAACGACAACGACATGTCCATCGCGGAGAACCACGGCGGCATTTACGGCAATCTGCGCCTGCTGCGCGAGACCGGCGGCAAGGCGGACTGCAACCTGTTCCGCGCGATGGGTCTGGACTACCGCTTCGTCGCGGACGGCAACGATCTTTCGTCCGTTATCGAGGCTTTCAAGGCGGTCAAGGACATCGACCATCCGGTCGTTGTGCACATCGTCACCGAAAAGGGCAAGGGCTTCGCACCGGCCGAGGCGCACAAGGAGGACTGGCACTACTGTGCTCCGTTTGACAAGGAGACCTATAAGCCGCTCATGAGCATGGAGCGCGAGAGCTGGGAGAGCATCACGCTCGACTTTATGATGAAAAAGATGCAGGCTGACCCGTCCGTGTGCATGATCACCTCGGGCACGCCGACCGTTCTCGGCTTCACCGAGGACAAGCGCAAGCTCGCCGGCAGGCAGTTCATTGACGTCGGCATCGCGGAGGAAAACGCGGTCGCTCTTGCCTCCGGCATCGCGGCGAACGGCGGCAAGCCTGTCTACGGCGTATATTCCACCTTCATCCAGCGCACCTACGACCAGCTTTCGCAGGATCTGTGCATCAACAACAGCCCGGCGACCATTGTCGTAGCGTGGGCTTCGATCTACGGCATGAACGACGTGACCCACCTCGGTATCTATGACATTCCGATGCTGTCCAACATCCCGAACCTCGTTTACCTCGCGCCGACGAACCGCGACGAATACCTCGCCATGCTCGACTGGAGCATTGAGCAGAACGAGCATCCGGTCGCGATCCGCATGCCGGTCGGCCCGCTCGCTCCGTCCGCAGAGCCGGTCGAGAAGGATTTCAGCCAGCTGAACACCTATCATGTCACCCATCGCGGCGCGAAGGTCGCTATTCTCGGCCTCGGCTCGTTCTTCGGCCTTGCGGAACAGGCGGCAGCGCTGCTCAAGACCGAAACCGGCATCGACGCGACCGTTATCAATCCGCGCTTCATCACCGGTCTGGACGAAAAACTGCTGCGCGAGCTCGCCGCTGACCATGATGTTGTGGTCACGCTCGAGGACGGTCAGCTTGAGGGCGGCTTCGGCGAAAAGATCGCGCGCTTCTACGGCGCATCTGACGTCAAGGTGCTGAACTTCGGCATCAAGAAGGCATTTCTTGACCGCTACGACCCGAACGAAGTGGCAAAGGAAAACCATCTGACCCCAGAGCTCATCGTCTTCGACATCAAGAGCCTGTAAAAACGGCATAAACAAAATCCCTGCACCATGTAATCGGTGCAGGGATTTATTTTATGTTATCTTTATCGCGCGAGCATGAAGTATGCGAGCACGGCGACGCCGAGGATGATTCGATACCAGCCGAACACCTTGAAGTCGTGCTTCTTGACGAACGCCATCAGCATACGGATGATGAGCATGGACGAAACGAACGCCGTTATCATGCCGATCGCAAGGATGATGAGCTCGGTCTGCGTGAATACGAGGCCGAACTTGACGAGCTTGAGCAGGCTCGCGCCGAACATGACTGGGATGGCGAGGAAGAACGTGAACTCCGCCGCCACCGTGCGCGACACGCCGAGCAGCAGCGCGCCGACGATGGTCGAGCCGGAACGCGATGTACCCGGGAAGATCGCCGCGATCAGCTGAAACATGCCGATCATGAGAACGGTCGGGTAGGTCAGCTCGTTCAGCGAGTTGATCTTTGCCGGCTTGCCCTTGTGCGCGGTCTCGACGGCGATGAACGCAACGCCGAACACGATCAGCGCGATAGAGACCGACTGATAATTGTAAAACAGCTCCTCGAACAGATCGTTCCACTTGAGACCGACGATCGCGGCCGGGATGCAGGCGACAACGATCTTGCACCACAGACGGATGATGTCGCGGTCGATCGTGATGGATGCGCCGCCGTGGCGGCCCTGATTGCGCTTGACCGGCCAGATCTGGTTCCAGAACAGAACGACGACCGCGAGGATCGCGCCGAGCTGAATGACGACCTCAAACATCTTGTAGAAAGCGTCCGAAACGTCGAGCTTTACGAATTCATTGAGCAGTATCATGTGGCCCGTGCTGCTGATCGGCAGCCACTCTGTGATGCCCTCCACGATACCGAACAGGAACGCCTTGAGCCATTCCATATATTGTACCATTATAACTCTCCCTCCTGCGCCGGGCGGCCTGAAAGCCGTTTTTTCCGCGCTCTCCATGTACTTTTCCTTTTATAACAGTAACAGCATACCATATTTCGCGCCGCCGTGCAAGCGCGTCCGGCCGCCTCAGCGCGCTTCTTTGCGTGCAGAGCGTCTTTTTTTACATAGCGCACACGTTTTCGCAGCATATTTTCCAAATATTTTATTGTATTTAACCGGGTTTTATGATAGAATGACAGTGTAGAGTTGTAAAGACCTATTGCGAAGACATGCAGATGCACTCTGTGCGCTGCAATATCTTGAGAAAGGAGTTGCGCACAGGAGTGTGCGCAGGAAAGAAAATGGAGAAAGAATATGACGTACTGGTGGTCGGTCCGGTTTCTCTCGACCACAACATTGATTATCTCGGCAACGAACGCAGCGAGGTAGGCGGCGCTGTCGTCGCTTCCGGCTGGGCAGCCGCAGGCAGCGGCGCAAAGGCTGCTATCTTCTGCAAGCTCAACCCTGAGGAGGCCGACGTAAACGAGCGCTTCGAGGGCATCAAGGCTGATCTGTACTGGAAGCCGTCCGAGCACACCTGCTCCATCCGCAATCAGTATTTTACCGCAGACAAGGAGAAGCGCGCTTGCACCTCGCTCGGCAAGTGCGACCCGTTCCGCTTCGACGAGATGGCTGACATCAAGACCAAGATGTATCACTTTGCCGGTCTGGTCTACGGCGACTTCGACGGCGAGCTCATCCGCGAGAGCGCCAAGCACGGCAAGGTTGCCGTTGACGTTCAGTGCATGCTGCGCCACGTTGAACCGGACAAGACCATGGCATTCCACGACTGGGCGGATAAGAAGGAGATCCTGCCGCTCATCGACTACCTCAAGACCGACGCCGCTGAGGCTGAGATCCTGACCGGCACGAACGACCGCGTCAAGGCAGCTCACATGCTGCACGAGTGGGGCGCAAAGGAAGTCATGATCTCCCACAACACCGAGCTGCTCGTTTACGATGGCGAGAAGATCTACACCTGCCCGATCAAGGCACGCAATCTGTCCGGCCGTACCGGCCGCGGCGACACCGCTTTCGCAGGCTACATCAACGAGCGTCAGCACGCTTCCGTTGAAGAGGCTCTGCTCTGGGCGACCGCTCTGGTCTCCCTCAAGATGGAGACCCCGGGTCCCTTCCGCGGCTGCCGCGAGGACGTAGTCGCTTACATCAACGAGTTCTATAAGTAATCCGCAGGGAAAGATGCACACTGCCCCCTTCTGCACCAGCAGAAGGGGGCTTTTTTCGCCGAATCAGGAAAGACTTCTTCAGCGTTTGCCGGAGAAGTCTTTCCCGTGGAGAAAAGGTTTTTATTATACTGTGCACAGGGGGACTGCACACAGTCGAAGTGGTCTTAACCCGTGACGGCCGCCTTGTCCGTGCGAAGGAACGCAGCGTTCCATACGGCGAGAAGGAACAGCAGGCCAAGCAGCAGATACAGCGACGCCATGCCGCTCTGAATGCCCATGCACTCCGCGAGCATTCCCATGCCGGCCAGCACCAGCAGCGAGAAAACGCCCGGCAGGATGATCAGTACGCCCATGCACATCGGGTATTTTTCAAACATTCCGCCGCTGTTTCCCATCGCGGTGCCGTACACGCCGGCCATGCACAGGCCGGTACCGATCGTGCCGATCATCAGCACCGGCGTGTTCTGCCCGAACAGCACCACCGAGAAAAATACGAGCGTGCTGATCGCCATGACCGGCAGCATCTGATACGGCTTGAATCTGCTGGAGAGGTGGGCGGTCAGCAGCCGTCCGCATACCAGCGCGATCCACAGGACCGATGCCAGAAGCTGTACGGTGGCGGCGCTGAGCGTCGTTCCGTTGACGAAGAAGGTGACGAGCCATCCTGTCAGCGCCGACTCAAACGCGACGTAGATCGACATCATACCGGCGCAGACCCAGAACATTTCCTGCTTCAAAAAGCTGTAATCGTTCTTTCCGGTCCGCACGCTCTGCTGTCCGCAGGCTCTGGGCGAAACACGGACGATCATCGCATGCACGAGATAGAGCGCGCCGAACACGATTACAATGCGAAATGCACTTCTCCACGATGCGCCGCACGCCATGACGATCAGCGGCGCGATACATGCGCCAATGGCGTAAAACGCATGCATCAGGTTCAGCCGGCCTGCGTCGCCCTGCGAGATGTTCACGGTAAACTGGTTGGTGAAATTGTTTCCGCTTCCCTTGCTCACGCCGGTCAGCAGCATGGCGAGCAGAAGAAGAAACGGCTGCGTCGTGTGCATCATCATCCCGAGTCCGATAAACGCCATCAGGCCGAGCACCACATAGCTCTTTCGCGCGCCGAAATAGCGCGGCAGATACCCGGCCGCCAGACCGGCGAGCAAGTAGCCACCCGACTGGACGGACAGCAGCAGGCCGCTGAAGCCGTAATCCAGACCATATTCCCCTGCGATCTGCGGCAGCACCGAACCGATCATCGTCATCGCGATGCCCATGCCGACCTGACTGGTGCAAACGTTGCGAAAAAGACCTTTATCCTCCGCTGCGAGCTTTTTCATAGCACTTTTACCTCCTGTGAGTGATTTCTTTTCTCTTTCTGCTCTCAGTATAATCGCGCCGGACTAAAATATCAAATACCCATTCTATTTTGTTTATATGCTTTCAAAGCATATCATTTTGTGGTATACTGATTACAGAATTTCTCTGAGGAGGGTACCGTATGGAGCTTCGTGTCCTGCGATATTTTTTAGCAGTCGCCCGGGAGGAGAGCATATCACGGGCGGCTGAAAAGCTGCATATCACGCAGCCGACCCTGTCCCGTCAGCTCATGGAGCTGGAGGCTGAGCTGGACACCCGTCTGTTCGACCGCAGCCGCCAGAGCCGCAGCATCTCTCTGACCCGTGACGGATACCGCTTTCTGCATCGTGCGGAGGAGATCGTAGCGCTCGCCGATCGAACGGCCGCCGAGTTCCGCGCCGAGGCGGATATACTGGAGGGCGACCTCTACCTCGGCATGTCGGAAACGGTTTCCATGCAGTTCATCACCCAAACCGTCCACCGTCTGCATGAGCAGTATCCGCGCCTCCGCTTCCACTTACAGGACGGCAATGAACGCGATGTTTCCGAGCAGCTGGCAAGCGGCCTGCTGGATTTCGGCGTATTCGTCGGAAATGCGGATATTTCCCAGTTTGAAACGATTCAGTTTCCGATTCCCGAGCACTGGGGCCTCGTCATGCACCGCGACCATCCTCTCGCGCAGAAGGACAGCGTTGCGCCGGAGGATTTCATCAGGCTGCCGCTCATTATGTCCCAGCAGGAGCTTCTGCACGATAAATTCACCGACTGGCTGGGGTTCGAGGTCGAAAAGCTCTCCATCGTCGTCACCTTCAATCTGGCATACAACGCTTTTCTGCTGGCGGAAGAACAGACCGGCTGCGTGCTGTGCCTTAATCCGCCCGACCGCATCCGTGAGCCGCTGTGTTTCCGTCCGCTGTCCCCGGCACTCGACGCGCATCTCTATTTTGTCTGGAAGAAAAACCGTCAGCTCTCGCGACCGGCACGCTTATTCCTCAGCGAGTTTCAGCAGGTGATTGCCGCGTCGGAAGCGTAAAAATCACGCAAAAAAGGACGAGCCTTTCGGCTCGTCCTTTAGTTTGTCTTTATTCGGTTTTTATGCCTTGCCAAGCTCCTTTACGCGAGCCTGTGCTGCTGCCAGACGCGCGATCGGAACGCGGAACGGCGAGCAGGAAACGTAGTTCAGGCCGACATTGTGGCAGAACTCGACGGACGAAAGGTCGCCGCCGTGCTCGCCGCAGATACCAAGCTTGATGTCCGGGCGGACGCGCTTGCCGTTCTCAACGGCCAGCTTGACCAGTCTGCCTACGCCCTTCTGATCGAGGCGTGCAAACGGATCGGACTCGAGGATCTTCTTCTCGAAGTAGGTCTCAAGGATGCGGCCTACGTCGTCACGGGAGAAGCCGTAAGTCATCTGGGTCAGGTCGTTGGTACCGAAGGAGAAGAACTCAGCCTCTTCTGCGATCTCGTCCGAGGTGACTGCTGCACGCGGAGTCTCGATCATGGTACCTACCATATACTTCATCTTCAGGCCGGAAGCTTCGATCAGCTCGTCAGCCTTAGCCTTGATTACCTTCTTAACGAAGCGCAGCTCGTTGATCTCGGAAACCAGCGGAACCATGATCTCCGGGGTGATGCGCAGGCCGTCTTCCTTCCAGACGTTGATGGCAGCGGAGATGATAGCCTCGGTCTGCATCTCAGCGATCTCCGGATAGAGAACGTCCAGACGGCAGCCACGGGTGCCGAGCATCGGGTTGAACTCGTGCAGGCTCTCGACCTTTGCCTTGAGCTTCTCGAACGGAACGCCCATCTCGCCGGCCAGCTCCTGAATCTCCTCGTCCTCGTGCGGCAGGAACTCGTGCAGCGGCGGATCGAGCAGGCGGATGGTTACCGGCAGACCGCCCATTGCGCGGTAGATTGCCTCAAAGTCGCCGCGCTGCATCGGCAGGATCTTAGCCAGAGCGGCCTTGCGCTGCTCGAGCGTGTCAGCGATGATCATCTCACGAACCGCCTTGATACGGGTCGGCTCGAAGAACATGTGCTCGGTACGGCACAGGCCGATGCCTTCCGCGCCGAACTTGCGTGCCTGCGTTGCGTCGCGCGGCGTATCGCCGTTGGTGCGAACATGCAGGGTGCGGATCTCGTCAGCCCAGCCCATAAAGCGGCCGAAGTCGCCGGTCAGCTCAGCCTCCTGCGTTGCGATAGCGCCCAGGTAAACGTTGCCGGTGGAGCCGTCGAGCGAGATAACGTCGCCTTCCTTGACGATCGTGCCGTCAGCGAAGGTGATGGTCTTGTCTTCCTCAGAAACCTTGATGCCGTTTACGCCGGCGACACAGCAGGTGCCCATGCCGCGCGCAACAACGGCTGCGTGAGAGGTCATGCCGCCGCGTGCGGTCATGATGCCCTCGGAAACTGCCATGCCGTCGATGTCCTCCGGGGAGGTCTCCTGACGGACCAGAACAGCCTTGATGCCGCTCTTGTGTGCCTTGGCTGCATCATCAGCGGTGAAGTAGACCGCGCCGCATGCAGCGCCGGGAGATGCCGGCAGGCCGGTGGTGATCGGAGTTGCAGCCTTCAGCGCTTCCGGATTGAAGGTCGGATGCAGCAGTGCGTCGAGCTGCTTCGGCTCTACCTTCATGACAGCCTGCTCCTTGGTGCAGACGCCCTCGTCTACGAGGTCAACTGCTACCTTGAGCGCTGCCTGAGCGGTACGCTTGCCGTTACGGGTCTGGAGCATATAGAGCTTGCCGTTCTCGATGGTGAACTCCATATCCTGCATGTCGCCGTAGTGCTTCTCGAGGCGGCTGGAAATGTCAACAAACTGATTGTAAACCTCCGGCATGGTGTCAGCCAGTGCGGAGATCGGCTGCGGCGTGCGGATGCCTGCTACGACGTCCTCGCCCTGTGCGTTCATCAGGAACTCACCGTACAGCTTCTTCTCGCCGGTTGCCGGGTTACGGGTAAATGCAACGCCGGTGCCCGAAGTCTCGCCCATGTTGCCGAATACCATCGACTGAACGTTGACTGCGGTGCCCCAGGAGTGCGGAATGTCATTCATGCGGCGGTAAGTGTTGGCACGCGGATTGTCCCAGGAGCGGAATACTGCACGGACAGCTTCCATCAGCTGCTTCTTGGGGTCCTGCGGGAAGTCCTCGCCGAGGGACTTCTTATAGTGATCCTTGAACAGGACGATCAGCTCGGACATGTCGTCTGCGTCCAGCTCATTGTCCATCTTGACGCCCTTCTTGTCCTTGACCTGATCGATGAACTGCTCAAAGGTGGACTTCGGCAGCTCCATTACGACGTCGGAGAACATCTGGATGAAGCGGCGGTAGGAGTCGCGTGCGAAACGCGGATTGTTCGTCAGCTTGGCAACCGCCTCGCAGATCTCGTCGTTCATGCCGAGGTTCAGGATGGTGTCCATCATGCCGGGCATGGAAGCGCGCGCACCGGAACGGACCGATACGAGCAGCGGCTTCTCGGGATCGCCGAGGGTCTTGCCGGTAACCTTCTCGAGCTTGTCGAGGTATTCGAGGATCTGTTCCTGGATGTCCGGGTAGATGGTCTTGCCATCTTCGTAATACCGGGTGCAGGCTTCGGTCGTGATGGTAAAGCCCTGCGGAACAGGCATGCCGAGACCGGTCATTTCTGCCAGGTTCGCGCCCTTGCCGCCGAGCAGCTCACGCATTTTGCCATTGCCTTCCGGGAACATGTAAACATATTTCTTCATTGTGGATCTTTCCTCCATTCGGTTGATGCGCTCTTTTTACTCACACTTCAATCACACAACCGTATTATAGCACGCCTTTCCGCAAATTCGCTATTGTGGTATTACACCGAATTGCCAAATCGTTCTTGTGCATTATGCACAAGCAGTCCGTTTTTATTCGTTTTTTCTTTCATTTCATTTTTTCATTTTGTAATTTTTCTTTTTCTTTCTTTTACTTTTTCTTCTCAGAAAACCGTGTTTTCTTCGCAATTATAACACTTTTGTGCAAATAATCAGAGCGATAGTTTGCATTCATTTTCACAGTTCAGATGCACAAATTCCTGCAATCCTTTGCGCAGTTTCTCGTCTAATCTGCAAAAAATTTTCGTGAAATCTGCTTGAAATTTCGAAATTGAGCCATCTGGTATTATCATTACATTCATTTATTATATTTTCAGCAATATCAGTTTGCTGTAATTTTCTGCTGTTTTGAACTATTTTCCGCTCTTTCTCCGTGTTCTCCCCTCTCGGTTATCCATCCTGCACAACGCAAACGTTTGCAATCTCACGCCCTGCGAACAGCACAAAAGAGCCGCCTCGCAAGAGGCGGCTCTTTAAGAGAGGAGAAGGTTTTTCCTTTGGGAGAAAGGTCAAGCCTTCGGAGAATGCTCCATAATTGCCTTGACGGCAGTCGCGGTATCGGTCTCCGGGAACAGCTCGTAGCCGACACGGCCGGTGTAGCCGCACTTCTCGAGATGTGCGAGCACCTTGGTGTAGTTGATCTCGCCCGTGCCCGGCTCATGGCGGCCCGGTGCATCAGCCACATGGATATGGCCGAAGGTATCGCCGTAATTCGAGATCGTGTCGCAGATGCAGCCCTCGTTGATCTGCATGTGATATACATCATACAGCAGCTTGAGACGCGGAGAGCCGATCAGGCGAACGATCTCAGCGCCCATCTGAGTAGTCGCGAGGAAGTTGCCGACGTGGTCGGTGGTGATGTTCAGCGCCTCGAGGTTGAGGTTGATCTCTTCCTTCT
>CAVIRF010000063.1:0-9973 GCA_963645185.1 Coprococcus eutactus
GTTCATCGGCTGCCACTTCTTCAACCCGGCTCAGATCATGAAGCTGGTTGAGGTTATCCGCGCACTTCAGACCTCGGACGAGACCTTCAAGACCGCATTCGACCTGATGGCTTCTCTGGGCAAGACCCCGGTTGCCGTTCACGAGGGCCCGGGCTTTGTCGTTAACCGCATCCTCATCCCGATGATGAACGAGGCTATGGGTATCGTCGCTGACGGTATCGCTACCCCGGCTGACGTTGACATCGCAATGCAGCTCGGCGCTGGCATGAAGTCCGGTCCGCTGCACACCGCTGATCTGGTTGGCCACGACGTTAACCTCGCGATCATGGAGACCCTGTACCGCGAGACCGGCGACCCGAAGTACCGTCCGCATCCGCTGATGCGCAAGATGGTTCGCGCAGGCTGGCTCGGCGTCAAGACCGGCAAGGGCTTCTTCGAGTACGACGGCCCGTTCGGCAAGGAAATCGTCAAGTAAATACAGTATCTTACTGAAATTTACACAGCAAAAAGACTGTTTTGCACAATGCACGGCAGTCTTTTTCATTTGTGATAATAATTTCTCGTAAGTTTTTATCAGTTTTGCATAATTTTTATTGCACAACTTTGTTGCAATCGACAAAGTTGCTCAAACTATATGGTTTTTCGACCGGAAATGCGTTATAATATTAACAAATCGGGAATAATTTATCTACGAGTGCTGCGGATGCCGCAAAGGCCACCAAATCCGCGCATAACGCTGCCGGAATTGCGTAACGGGTTCTCGTGAGCCCGAGATGTCCGGCATAGAGACCGATGGTATAGATGCTCGTCTCCGAAGAGCCGAGCATAATCGCCGCGACACGGCCGACATAGCTGTCCGCGCCTGCGGTACGGATGACCTCGCTGCCGAGTGCAAGTCCTCCTCCTCCGCTGATCGGTTTGAGCAGCGCGAGAGGAACACACTCCTGCGGAATGCCCAGCCGATGAAACAGCGGCGCGAGCCACGCCGACGCGAGATCGATCGCGCCGGACGCGCGCAGCATATACACTGCCGTCAACATGCCGATCATGGTCGGCAGGATGCCGACAGCTGTCTGCATTCCCTTTTTTGCCCCCTCTATAAATGCTGGGAAAACTGCCGTCCTCCTGTATACAGCGTACAGCGCCACAAAGGCAAGCAGGAACGGTACGACCGCCGCCTGAATGGTTTGCAAAGCACGACCTTCTTTCGTTGAACCGCAGAGCGGCACTATTTCTGATTATCGGCCTTCCCCGGCGGAAAAAGTACGCGGCCTGCCCTGCACAGCAGGAGCGCTGCTGCGACCGACACGGCGGAGGCGCCCCATACCGGCAGCATAATGTCAAACGGATCCTGTGCTCCACAGGCTGCCCTCACCGCGGCAACTGTGGACGGCACGAGCTGAATGGATGCTGAATTGAGCACGATCAGTGTCAATACCGCGTCCGAAGCCGTATCGCTGCCGGACAATTTATGCAGCCGCGATGCTGCACGCAGCCCGAGCGGTGTTGCGGCGTTAGATAATCCTAACAGATTTGCCGTGACGTTCGCGCTCACCGCCTGCATGGCCTCGCTGTCCTCGGACGCTTTTCCGAACAGCGGACGCAGCACCGGCAGCAGAAACCGCGCGATGATGCGCGTCAGGCCGCTTTGCTGCATCAGCTCCATAACGCCGCTCCAGAAGCACATCAGACCGGCTATGCCGATCGCAAGCGTCACCGCGCCTGCGGCTCCCTCTGTGAGTGCGGCGGATACCTCGGGCAACCGCCCTGTTGCTGCTCCGCAGACAAACGCGAGGGCGAGAAACGCGGCCCACAACACGTTCAGCATGCGATGCTGTCCCCCCTTTTTCGGCACGAAATCCTTTTCGGATCGTGTATAGATGAAATGGAAAAAGAAATGAAATTGAAGGAGTGTTTTAACATGAAATCCACCGGTATTGTCCGTAAAGTTGATGAACTCGGCCGTATCGTTCTTCCGATCGAGCTGCGCCGTACCATGGGCATCGACGTCAAGGACGCACTCGAAATCTACGTCGAGGGCGACACCATCATGCTCAGAAAATACGAGCCGTCCTGCGTATTCTGCGGCAACGCAAAGGATATCATCCACTTTAAGAGCAAAAACGTTTGCAGCACCTGCGCTCGCGAGCTCGGAATGCTCTGATTTACGTACATATTCCGTGTATATGGGGTTGTTTTACGGACAGCCCCTTTTTCCAGTCCGCGAAACCGGCTTCCCTTCTGGGCGGCCGGTTTTGTTTTGCGTGCACGATGCACGCGAAGCAGCTGTCTCCCTTTTGCGCGCTTCCTCGCGGTATTTATCCCTCGTTGCATTGCCGCCGCGGATATGCCGCTCGCTTTTGTTCCGCAGCAGCACCGCCTGCACCTCGGCGTACAGGACGACATTCTGCCGCTTGAGGCGCGTGGTAATATCCTTATGTACCGTCGATTTCGATACGCCGAATCGCGCAGCGGCCTGACGCACCGTCGCGCCGCTGTCGACCATATAATGCGCGAGTGCTATCGTTCTTTCCTCGGGTAAGCCTTTCACCATCGTCCCCCCTCATCACTGCCACTTTATGAGGCGGTGACGCCGGTTAGAACTCCCCTGCGCACAGAAAAAACCGGAGTACAGGCCGTTTTCGTGCCCGTACTCCGGTTTTCTGTTACTCGACGCGAAGCGCGTGTATCCCCTTTGTGTGATAATCGAGCAGGCGGTTCATGCACACGCGCACCTCACGCGGTCTTACGCGGTTTTTAAGGATCTGGATGATGCCTCCCACGAGATTATCCGCCATGATCTGCGCGAGCAGCAGGGCGTTCTCCTCGTCCGCGAGAAGCGGCTCGATCTGCTCCGCGATGAGCGCGACCATCGTCGGGCGCAGGTGCTCGTAGCGCGTCCCCTGCCCCTGCTCCATGATGAGCAGCAGGCCGTATTTCTCGGCGAGCAGCAGGCTGAGGACCTCCTCCTGAAGCAGGAGCTGGAACTCACGCGAGTCCGCGATATGCGCGAAGCGGCCGCTGCGCGAGCGCAGGATGAGGTTCTTCAGTCCCTCCGCCGCGCTGTCCGTCAGCTCGTAGAACAGCTCCTCTTTATTTTTGAAATAGTGGTATAGATTGCCCTTGCTGATGTTCACCTTGTCCGCGATCATCTGCATCGAAGTGCGGTCATAGCCGCGCTGCAAAAACAGATGCTCGGACTCAAGGAGAATTTTGTGCCGCAGCTCGTCCTTCAGTACCTGCATGTTCCCCACCCGTTCATTCCGAAAATTCAGTCAAAAAAGGAACGGTCCCTCATGCTGAAACCGTTCCTTCGTGCGTTTTACGGCTTATTTTACGCTTTCAAGCGCCTGTCGAACGCCCTGCGCGAGCTGATCCGAACAGCTCGTGCCGCGGCCGTTGCAGGAGATACCGCGGAAATAATTCTCGATCTGATCGACCGTCATGCCCTCGACAACGCGGCTGATAGCCTGAAGATTGCCGTTACAGCCGCCTGCAAAGCTGACGTTATGGACGGTATCGCCATCGAGATCGAACGAAATTCGCATCGGGCATACCCCGTGCGGCTTGTAATCAAAATGCTGCATCCTTTTCCTGTCCTCCTAAGTTAAAAAAGCGTGCGGATATGGTCTGCGACCTCAAGGAAATCGTGCGCCTCGAAGCAGCTTACCTCGCTCTCCGGGCGTTCCTTGTGCGTCCAGTTGAGCCAGATACCGGAAATATCCGTCTCGTGTGCGCCGCAGACATCGTGTGTGAAGTTGTCGCCCACCATGAGCGCTTCGTCCGGCTGCACGCCGCATTTGCGCATGGCGAGATCAAAGATCGTGCGGTGCGGCTTGTCTATTCCGGCCTCCTCGCTCGTCACGAGGTAGTCAATGCGCTCGGAAAGGCCGAGGCGCACGAGCTTTTCCATCTGAATATCGGCGAGCATGTTCGTGACAACGGCGACCTTGATGCCGTGTGCGTGGAGCTCGTCCATGAACTCGAGTGCGCCCGGGCGCACGGTCATTTTTGCGAACACCGCGTCCCAGTAGATCGCAGCCGCTTTCCGCGCGTGCGGAATGGCGTTCAGGCCCATGTTTTCCAGCGCTCGCTGCGCAAAGAGCACGCGGTCGTGAATGGGCGGCATATCCGGCTGCTCGGCCGCGAGCTGCTTTCTGGCGGTCAGGAATGCTGCGTCAAAGCCGCGTCCGGCCTCGCCGAAGGTCTCCTGCGCCCACTTTTCCATGCACTCATAACCATAGCGGTCTCCGGCCTGAAAGCTCGTGTAGAGCGTATCGTCCAGATCAAAAAATACTGCTTTCAGCTTGCTCACACACGCACCTCACTTGAGCTCATCGTTGTAAACAGCACGGCTGCCGCCGACAAACTTGGGTCTGCGGCGCGCGCAGACGAGCGGCGCTTCACCGATCTTCTTCGTCTCGATGCGCAGCGGAACAACGACCGGCTTGATGTGCATGCCGATGAGCGTGTTGCCGACATCCATGCCTGCGGACGCGGACTGCTTGACGCTCTCGACAGCCACCGGCTCCTCGAAGCGCTTGTAAGCCGTCGTGCCGAACGAGCCGCCTGCCTTAGGCTGCGGAATGACATTGACCTCCTCAAGGCCGAACTTCTCCGCCGCTGCACGCTCTACGATCAGCGCACGGTTCAGATGCTCGCAGCACTGCGCTGCGAGGAACAGACCGTGCTTCTCGATGACGCTGTAAATGCCCTCGAATACCGCCTCAGCGACCTCAACGCTCGAATGCGTGCCGATCTTTTCGCCGCAGACCTCGCTCGACGAGCAGCCGACAACAAACAGATCGCCAACGCGCAGCTTTGCCGCCGCGCAAACCTCCTCAGCTGCCGTGGCAGCCTGTTCTCTGATCTCAGAAAGTTCCATAACCATTCTCCTTTACCGGCGGAAAACCGCCGTGAGTTCTGTATTTCGCGGTCGGGAGCACGCTTTTTCGTGACCGACCGCCGCTTGTTTATTCTATTATACTACATTTTCCGCGGCTTGTTAAGCACCCTGCGTTTTTTTCGCAAATTCTCCCCGTTCTCCCTTGCAAAACCGCGCGGCGCGGCCTATAATCATCTTTAAGAGAACAGTTCTGCGGCCATACGCCGCATGGAAAGGAAGAAAACATTATGCATGACGATCTGACTGCGCAGGATATTGCGATGATGCAGAAGGAGCTCGACCACCGCAAGCTGGAGCTGATGCCCGAGCTGATCGAGGAGGTCAAGCGCACGCGCGCCTTCGGTGATCTGAGCGAAAATTTTGAATACAAGGCGGCAAAGCAGGCGCAGAACCGCAACCGCAGCCGTATCCGCTATCTGGAGCGCATGATCAAGTCGGCGCACGTGATCGAGGACAAGGCCGGTGCGGACGAGGTCGGTCTGTTCGACAAGGTCGAGCTGCTGTTCGAGGACGACGAGGACACGGAGACCGTGCAGGTCGTCACGACTGTGCGCTGCGATCCGCTCAGCGGTCGCATCAGCTGCAAGGCGCCGCTCGGCAAGGCGCTGCTCGGCCACAAGGCCGGCGACGAGGTAAGCGTCACGACCGAGGAGGGCGGCAGCTACACGGTCAAGATCAAATCGATCACCAAGGAAGAGGATAACGGTGACGGACCGATCCTGTAAGCGATCTGCCGTTTTTCGTCAAAAAACAGAGGGGATAAGATGCCAGTATGTATCTTATCCCTTCTTCTTTTGCTTTTATCGAATGCTGACCGCTTTCAGATGTCTCGGCAGCGAGCCGACCACGACGAGCTTGTTCTCCCCGTCGAGGACGAAATAAATGCGCAGCAGGTTTTCCGGGTCGTTTCCGACCTTCAAATGCTGATCGAGCGCTGTTTCGCGCTTTTTGCCCTATGCATTGGTGAAATACTTGATCTTGTACTGCGACGGCGTGAACTGAATGGTCATGTCGCCGATCGAGGAAACCTCAAACGGACGGCCGTATTTTCGCGAGCAGCTGTCGAGCACCGCATTCCACGGCAGTCGCTCGAAGCGGCTCGACCAGTAATCCGTCGCGAGGAAATCCAGCGCGTCGCAGATGAGCGGCAGGCTGATCTCGCGCGCCCCCTTCTCCTCGAGCATCGCAGCTGCCTTGGGGACAATAAGTACGCGATCGGAAAACTGCCGCTGCACCCAGTCGGCAATTTGCGCGTGCTCGCTCGGGCGGTCCATGCAGCGACGCAGGTAGGCGAGCTCCTCGCGGTCCTGAACGGTCTTGTGGCGCAGCTTTTCATCTGCTTCCGTGACCTTGTGCATCAGCTCGTCCTTCTCGCTCTCCAGCCACAGGCGGTACTGCTTTGCGCGGTCAAGCTGCTCGGAAAGGCGCGTTTTCTCGTCCTCCAGTGTGGAAATCCTGCTTTTATAGGCCGCAGCTTTCTGCTCGAGCCTGTGCTTGAAGCGTTCTTCTGCCACCTCGCTGAGCCGCAGCGCGTTCTGTGCTGCCGCCCGCTCGCGCGCCTTCGCATCCGCGACGAACAGACAGGGCGAAAGCGTAATGTCACGGCCGCGAGCGTGGTTTTTGCCGCGGCTCATGAGCGCGGCCAGCAGCTTTTCGCGCGACGCTACGCCCGGCGGATACGGGAAGCGCTCGCTTGCGCCGCCGAGGCTTTCGCTCTCCCAGTAGAGCGTTTCGCCTGCTGCGAGCGTTTTGTCCGTGACAGACGGGAGCCGTTTGCGCATCTCATCCGTCAGCAAGAAGGTGCGGTAATAGGCAAGTCCGCTTTTCGCGAACGCCGCAAGGTCAAACGCCGGGTCGACCGGCTGCTTCGGATCGGAAAGCGTCATGTTTTTCGGCAGTTCGGGCAGCTTGACCGGAAACGGGCTGATGCCGATGCGCAGGTCAGGCGGAACATCGCGCGGCGCGATGTCAAGCGGCGTGATCTCCCGTTCCTCGAGCGTCTGCGTGGACAGGATAAGCGGCAGATGGCACGCCGGATTTTTCTGGAGCGCCGCGAGCTGCCGCAGCTGCTCCACCGTTTCGACGCGCGTGACCGACGGGGTGAGCGGCGCGATCTGCCGCAGGCCGAAGCGCGGATTGTCCACGAGCAGGCGGATAAATGCCGGGCGGTAGACCTCGCACAGGTCGGCTGTGCCCTCGGGGTCGGAAACCATCGTGCGGAAGCCGCAGTGCAGCTCGCCATTCGAAACGGTGAACGCGATGTTGCTCTCGATGACGCGGCCGGGCACGGCCTGCCGTCGCTGCTCCGGGTTTCCGGGGTCGGAGCCGAGATCCGGCTCGACGATCTGCATCGTCCATGCTCCCTGCTCCGGCAGCGAAACGATGTCGATGACATAGCCCTGATTGGTATGGAAGGAGCGCAGATTTCCCCGTGAAAAGCCTGCGTATTCCTCAGGCTGCGGTGCAGCAAGCGCATCGGGAGCATCCGCACCGAGCCGGTGCCGCAGCCAGTCAAGCACGGTCAGCGCGCCGATCTTGAGGCCGTCCTCGGGCGTCGTCTTGCGCGCCGCCATAACGGCATGCAGCTGATAGGTCGGGTACAGCCGGTTTTTCATCAAACGCACCGTGCGGTAATCGGTTGGCATAGGCTCGTCCTCCTTCGTTCCTGCAGGGAACTGATATAGTTACAGTATACACCAAATATGTGCACGGCGCAAACGCTTGTTATGCAGTTTCGCGCGCTTTTATCAAGCTTTTTCGACAAAATTCGACGGTTCTATTTGTAATAAATGCTCAAGTCAGCTCGTCAAGCAGCGCGCGGCAGCCCTCCTCAATATCACGCCACGTGGCCTCGAAATTCCCGGTGTACCACGGGTCGGCCACATCGCCGGGGCGGTAAGTATGGTCGAGCAGACGCGATATTTTTCCGTCGGGATCGCCGCCGCAGATGCGTTTCATCCGAGCGATGTTGGAGCCGTCCATGCCGATCAGCAGGTCGTATTCATCGTAATCCTGTGCGGTCATCTGCCGCGCCGCATGCCCCTCGCACGCGATACCGTGGGTGGCCAGCATCCGCCGCGCCGGCGGATAGACCGGATTGCCAAGCTCCTCCCGGCTCACCGCCGCCGACGCGACGGCAATCGCCCCTGTCCTGCCGGCCCGTTCCACCATATCGCGCATGACGAACTCCGCCATGGGACTGCGGCAGATGTTGCCGTGGCAGATGAACAGTATTTTTATCATATTCTTATAACTCCATTTTTGCTTGGTATTTCTTCTCAAATGCCCAATATTGCAGGTTTTTTCGGCATTTTCCGATTTCTGTGTTTCCGGGGTATCTTCTCAAATCTTCCCGTATTTTCTCATGTTTTTTCCTGCAATATTGGTAAATCCGTTGGTAAATAAATGCTCTGTACCAACGGGGTGTGTTTAGGCTTCCGCTACTCGATGCAGCTCTGCCTGTGCGTCATCGAACTGCACATGGGTGTAAACATTCAGCGTTACGCTGATGTCCGAATGACCCATGATATACTGCAATGTCTTTGGATTCATTCCGGATTTCGCCATATTAGAACAGAAGGTGTGTCTGCATACATGAGGAGTTACTTTGGGCATCTGAATGCGGTAAATCTTGTTATATTTCTCAATGATATGTTCCAGGTACTTTTCCCAATGAAGGGCGATCATTGGCTTATTATTCTTGTCGAGAAACAAAAATCCAGCATATCCGTCTACCATTGGTTCTGTTTTCGGGGCTACTCGATTGGTGAGAATACGATGGAAACACGCCACAACTTCTTCACTCATCGGCACATAGCGGATACCGCTCTCTGTTTTGGGAGCACCGATCACATACTTCATCTGGGAAGTCCGCTGAAGCTGATGATCTACCTTGATACGCTTCTGGTCGAACTCAAGATCGGAAAAGGTCAGCCCACAGAACTCCGAGATACGCAATCCTGTATTGAAAAGAATATAGATCGCATCATAATATCGGCAGAAATGCTTATCTTCCTTGATGAATTTCAGAAGTTCACGCTCCTGCTTACGGGTAATTGCTTCTCTGGTAACAGAATCGTTGACGATCACGGATGCCAGCTCAAATCCAAAAGGATTCTTGCGGATCAAGTCATCATCAACCGCCATCTGAAACGCCGGTCTCAGAACACCTCGGATAGAGTGGATAGAACTGTACCCTCTGCCGTCCACCTGCTGAAGTTTGATCAACCACGCCTTTGCATCGGACAGGCGAATCTTGTCAATTCGCTGCTTTCCAAACGCTTCTTTATTCAGAATGTTGATCACGGTCTTATATCCCGCCTTGGTATTATGACCGACACCGGTTTTCAGAGAAGTATATTTCTCTACCAATTCAACTACCGTGTAATTGCCGCCACGGGTAACGATATGGTCAAACAGATCCGCCTGAATCTGCTTTTCCTTCTCTCTCAGCGAAAGCTCTCGCTTTTTACCCCTGGGAGTCGGGTCATTCTTATCCAAACGCCAACTGTACACATTCTTCTCTTTACCATCCTCGTCAATATATCGGTAACGATACCTCCCATCTGTACGCTGGTATTCACCTTCACGCAAAATCCGGTTTCTATTGTCTCGTCTTTTTTCACTCATTGAAATCTCTCCTTTCAGAATAAGGAGAGCCAGACTTGCGACTACATCATATCACAAATTTGACTCTCCGTATAGTTGTATCATGTGAAAACGGCAGTTCTGCTGCATTATTTTTTAGAGTTTACACCGCAGTGGCCTGATCCAGATAGCGTTCAAATTTTTCACGCTTAATCAAGGCTCGATTGCCATTCATAACATAAAAGCCCTCGTTCGGATGCTCATCAATCAGCATTCTCAGTTTTCCTTCGCCAATATGATAATACCTGGCTGCTTCTTCTATCGTCATCGTGTATCTGCGCCAAAGCGGGATCTCCACGCAATTTCTCTCACAAGACATGATTTTATTATTTGCCATAGGCTCGCACCTCCTTGAAACGGAAAAAGCCAGACAGGGTGTGTGTCGGCAACGAAGTCCGGCAACGGGGTCGGCAACGGGAT
>CAVIRF010000064.1:0-9964 GCA_963645185.1 Coprococcus eutactus
GCACGGACAAGACCATCTGTCTCGCGGTCACGCCGTCGCTCAAAAGCTACGGCATCTCCGGCCGCGGACGGCTGTTTGAGGTACGGCAGCGCGTCAGGGAAGCGAATATCGGCCGCCGCCATGATGCCCCGGGGCATCAGCTCACAGGCAAGTCGTTCTCCTTTTCCGAATTGCAAAGCGATCCCTCGCTCGCCGTGGATTTCGTGATCGCACCGCCGCGCATGGCGTATTACATGGAGTACAGCAACCGCATTTACTCCATCTATATGAAATACGTCGCGCCGGAGGACATCGTCGTCTACTCCATCGACGAGGTGTTCATGGATGTGACCGGCTATCTCAAGACCTACGGTCTGACCGCGCGCGAGCTCGCGATGAAGATCATCCTCGATGTGCTGAACACGACCGGCATCACCGCGACGGCCGGCATCGGCACCAACCTTTTTCTATGCAAGGTGGCGATGGACATCGTGGCCAAGCACATCCCGGCCGACCGGAACGGCGTGCGCATCGCCGAGCTCGACGAAATGACGTTCCGGCGCGAGCTCTGGTCGCATCAGCCCATCACCGATTTCTGGCGCGTGGGACGCGGCTACGCGAAAAAGCTCGAGCAGCACGGCATGTTCACGATGGGCGACGTCGCGCTTTGCTCGGAGCGCGACGAGGAGCTGCTGTATCAGCTGTTCGGCAAAAACGCAGAACTGCTCATCGACCACGCATGGGGCTGGGAGCCCTGCACCATCGAGGCCATCAAAAAGCTGCCACCTGCGCTCAAGAGCATCAGCTCCGGTCAGGTGCTCACCTGCCCGTATCCGGCGGACAAGGCGCGGCTCGTGCTGCGCGAGATGGCTGACCTGCTCGTGCTCGATCTGGTGGACAAGCGGCTCGTCACCGACCAGCTCGTGCTCACCGTCGGCTACGACATCGAAAATCTGACCGACCCGGCGCGCCGCCGGCGCTATCACGGCAAGACCGAGGTCGACCGCTACGGCCGCACGCTCCCCAAACAGGCGCACGGCTCGATCAATCTCGACGGCTACACCGCCTCCACGCATCAAATCATGGAAGCAGCCTCTGCCCTGTTCGACCGCATCGTGGACCCTGAGCTGCTCATCCGGCGCATGTATCTCGTCGCGAACCGCGTGCTGTTCGAAAACGAAGCGCCCCGGCGTAATGACTGCGAGCAGCTCGACCTGTTCACCGACTACGCCGCCGAGGAGGCGAAGCGAAAGGAAGAGGAGGACGCGCTCGCACGTGAGCGAAAGCTCCAGCAGGCCGCCCTCGCCATCAAGAAAAAGTTCGGCAAGAACGCCATTCTCAAGGGCATGAACCTCGAGGAGGGCGCGACGGCGCGCGACCGTAACGGCCAGATCGGCGGCCACAAGGCCTGAAACGAAAGCTGCGGTATTGCCTTGACTTGCCGCCCGGTTTCCTGTATACTGATTGCAGTAAAATAACTGCGTGGATTTTTCCGGATTTCATCATCTTTTCGCCACACAACCGCCCTGCGGCTGTGTGGCTTTTGTATATTCGGACGCAGAACATGAGGGATTTGCTTATGAACGAAACATTTATGAAGGAAAAGCCAGTCTTTCCTCTGATGCTGTCCATGGCGCTGCCGATGGTGGTGTCCATGCTGGTGAACTCGCTGTACAACATCGTGGACAGCTTTTTCATCGCGAAGATCAGTGAAAACGCCATGACCGCCCTTTCTCTGGTCTTTCCGGTGCAGAATTTCATCAGCTCGGTCGGTATCGGCTTCGGCATCGGCATCAACGCCGTCATTGCGCTGTATTCCGGCGCAGGACAGAGGGACAGTGCCGACCGCGCGGCAAGTCAGGGCGTTCTGATGGCCGTCCTGCACGGCCTCGTGCTGACTGTCCTCTCCATCGCGGTCATGCCGTCCTTTCTCGCGATGTTCACCTCGTCCGCAGAGGTTATCTCGCTCGGTCTGCGCTATTCGCGCATCGCCTTCGCCTTCTCGCTCATCATCTCGCTCGGCATGGCCTTCGAGAAGATCTTTCAGGCGGTCGGCCGCATGAAGGTGTCCATGCTCAGCCTCATGGCAGGCTGCATCGCCAACATCATCCTCGACCCCCTGCTCATCTTCGGCATCGGCTTTTTCCCGGCGCTCGGCATTGAAGGCGCGGCGCTCGCCACCGGCATCGGCCAGACGGTCAACCTGCTCGTTTATCTCGTCATTTACCGTCTGCGCCCCATCCCGGTGAAAATCTGCCGCAGATACATGAAGCCGGAGCGCGGCCTGCTCGGCCGCATCTACTCCATCGGCATCCCGGCGGCACTGAACATCGCGCTGCCGTCCTTCCTCATCGCGGCGCTCAACACCATTCTTGCCTCGTATTCCGAGGTTTACATCCTCGTTCTGGGCGTATACTACAAGCTCCAGACCTTCCTGTACCTCCCGGCGAACGGCATCGTGCAGGGCATGCGCCCGGTCATCGGCTACAACTACGGCGCAAAGGAGCACCGCCGCGTGCGCGACATCTACCGCGTCGCGATGACGATGAGCGGCGTCATCATGATCGCCGGAACGGTCATCTGCCTGCTCATCCCGGGGCCGCTGATGGGCCTGTTCACCTCCACGCCCTCGACCATTCAGGCCGGTGAGACCGCGCTGCGCATTATCAGCGCCGGGTTCATCGTCTCGACCGTCTCGGTCATCTCGGCCGGCGCGCTCGAGGGTCTGGGCAAGGGCACGCAGTCGCTTGCCATCTCGCTCTGCCGCTACATCGTCGTCATCATCCCGGCGGCCTTCCTGCTCAGCCGCTGGCTCGGTCCGGTCGGCGTGTGGCACGCTTTCTGGATCGCCGAGCTGCTGACCGCCGCCGTCTCGCTCGTCATTTACCGCAAGGCGACACGCTTGCAATAAGCTCCGCGGTATGCTACGATAATCACAGCGAAGCTTTGCGCATCCAGAGCGATACCAAACGCTCTTTCTCCCACCGAAAGGAATAAAAAATGAACGTACTTGACATTATGAAGCGCTCCGCGCCCTACATGAGCGGACACGAAAACGCGCCGCACGAGGCGCAGGACCGCGCCAAAACGCTGTGCTGGGAGTACAACCGCACCGCGCCGGGCGAGACGGAAAAGCGCCGAGAAATTTTACAGGAGCTGCTGGGCACCTGCGACCATCTGACCTTCATCGAGCCGGATTTCCACTGCGACTACGGCTTCAACATCCACACGCACGGCCTTGCGTTTTTCAACTACAACTGCGTCGTACTGGACACCTCTCCGGTGCACATCGGCGCCGGCGCTTTCATCGCGCCGGGCGTCTGTCTTGCCTGCTCGGGTCACGCCATCGACCCGGAGCAGCGCGCGCAGGGCATCGGCACTTCCGCGCCGATCACGCTCGAGGACAACGTCTGGATCGGCGCGAACGCCACGGTATGCGGCGGCGTGACCATCGGCGCAGGCTCGATCATCGGTGCCGGCAGCACGGTCACGCACGACATTCCGGCCGGTGTTATCGCTGCAGGCTCGCCCTGCCGCGTCATCCGCCCCATCACCGAGCAAGACAGGGTCGACCCGTCGCAGCTCGCATTCTGAGCGCCGCACAGCAAAGGAGCCCTCTCTATGACCTTCCAACAAGCAATACCGGAAGAATTTGCGCGCATCCGGGCGTTCTACTGGCACCTGATCGACGAAATGCAGGGGCAGAACGACAAGATCGGCTGGAAAAAGGGCATTTACCCCACGGATGACTTTCTGCGCGGCAGTCTGGTGCGCGGTGAGCTGTTCACGCTCACCGAAAACGGCGCGCTCTGTGCGTGCGTCATATTGAGCTCGGACTGCAACGACGGCTACGCCGGTGTTCCGTGGAGCCTTGACTGCCGCGCGGACGAGGTGCTCATCCCCCATGCGCTCGGCGTTTCGCCCGAATGGCAGGGGCACGGCATCGGCGCGCGTGTCGTAGAAGAAATCCTGCACCTCGCAAAAGCACAGGGACGGAAAGCCGTCCGGCTGGATATTCTGGGCGCGAACGACACCGCCGAGCGGCTGTACACGCGATGCGGCTTCCGCTTCGTGCAGGCGAAAAACATGTTCTACGAGGACACCGGCTGGACGGAATACCGCATGTTCGAGCGAAATCTGTGAAATTTGCAAGGAAAGCAGGCTAATCCGCCATGAACCTGTACGAAATTCAAAACCGCACCCCCGAGCTCATCGCGCAGCTCTTGCGCGTCTGGGAGGCGTCCGTCCGCGCGACGCACCTGTTCCTCTCGGATGCCGAGGTAAAGCGCATCCGGGAATACGTACCGATGGCGCTCGGCGGCGTTGCGTACCTCATCGTCGTGGAGGATAACACCGACGCTCCCACGGCCTTCATGGGCGTGCAGGACGGGCGGCTGGAAATGCTGTTTCTCGCACCGGCAGAGCGCGGCCGCGGTCTCGGAAAGCAGCTCCTGCTGCACGGCATCCGGGATTACGGCGTGCGCGAAGTGACCGTCAACGAACAGAATCCGCAGGCGGTCGGCTTTTACGATCATATGGGCTTTGAAACCTACCGGCGCACCGACCGCGACGAGGAAGGCGGCCCCTATCCCCTGCTGTACATGGTGAAAAGATAAAAAAAGATGCTGAAGCACCCTGTTTCAGCATCTTTTTTCGTTTTATCGGTTCAGATTTTTCACAATGGCTCTCAAGAGCTCGTCCACCGCGATCGGCTTGGAGATATGGCCGTTCATGCCGGCGTCGATCGAGCTCTGTACGTCCTCCGCGAAGGTGTTCGCGGTCAGAGCGATAATCGGAACAGTGCCGCCGTCCGGGCGTCCGGCGATGTGGCGTATCGCGCTCGTCGCCTCGTAGCCGTTCATCCGCGGCATCATCACATCCATCAAAATCACATCGAACGTGCCTGCCGGATTTTCCGCAAACAGCTCGGCTGCCTGCTGTCCGTCGGCGGCGCGCGTGACCTTCATGCCGAGCTCTTCGAGCTGGACTGCCGCGATCTCCGCGTTCAGGTCGTTGTCCTCCGCGAGAAGCACATGCAGACCGGCGACCCTGCCCTGGTCGACCAGAGCTTCCGGCGCCGGAATATCCTTCTGCTCCACGATGTCGAGCGGCAGCTCGACCGTGAACACACTTCCCTTGTTCTTCTCGCTCCGAACGCTGATCGTGCCGCCCATCATGTCGATATAGCGCTTGGTGATGGCCATGCCGAGGCCGGTGCCCTGATACTGCGTCCGCGCGTCGGTCTGCTCCTGCGAGAATTCGTCAAAGATATGCTTCTGGAACTCCTCGCTCATGCCGACGCCGTTGTCCTCGATGTCAAAATGCGAAATGAGCTTTTTCCCGTCCTCGGAGATACGCCCGTAAGAGTTAAAGCGAATGGTGCCGCCGTCCGGCGTGAACTTGACCGCGTTGCCGAGCAGATTGACGAGTATCTCGCGGATGCGGACCGAATCCGCCATGACATAGGGATTTTCCGGCTTGTCGCGCGAAATATCGAAGGTCAGGTCGCGGCGCGACAGCAGGCCCGAGGTCACGTTCAGCGCGCCGTCGGTGACGGCCGTGATGTCGACCGGCGACCAGTTGATTGCCGCCTTACCGCTCTCGATGCGGCTGATCTCGAGCACGTCATTGATAAGCGTGAGCAGCAGCTCCGAGCTGTCGCTGATCTTGTCGAGGCAGTTTCTCGTCTCCTCGCTCAGCGCCTGCTTGCGCGCGATATTCGTAAAGCCGATGATCGCGTTCATCGGAGTGCGGATGTCGTGCGACATATGGTTAAGGAACACGGTCTTTACGTTGTTGGCGTTCTCCGCGCGTTCCATCGCCGCCTGAAGCTCACGATGGCTCTCCTGAAGCTTTTTATTCAGCTCGAGCGACTTCGCCGCGGCGAGCTTCGCCTTTGCCTCCGCATCGCGCGCCTTCTTTAGGAAGCCGAGCACGATGAGCAGGATGATGATAAAGATCGAAATGCACACCGCCGCAGAAGCGAGCAGATTGTCCTTGATGAAGTCCGCGAAGGTCGTCTGCTGCACGGTGGTGTCATACATGGACAGCGCGCCCGAGAGCATCGTGTCCGGCATGGTGCGCAGCGTTTTGTTCAGGATGGACAGCAGCAGCGTATTGCCGCGCTGCACGGCGAACGAGGTATTGCCTGACTGCGTCAGATAGACATTGTGCAGGTGCTTGTCCTCGATGTACTGCACGAGCTCGTCCGGCTTGACAAGGAAGCAGTCCGCGTCGCCATTGCGCACCGCCGCTTCCGCGTCCTCGAACGAGTCGCACTCGACCACATCCCAGTCCGGGTAATTATACGAAATGTACCACCGGAGCAGCAGATTATTTCTGGCGACAGCGACGGTGTTGGCCTCGCTCTCGTTAAAATAGTTCTTCAAAGTGATGGCCGCCATATTGATTGTCAGCACGGTATTTGATAAAATAAAGCCGTTCTGTTCCGCAATATAGGGGTTCTGCGTGAAATGGAAGATCATGTCGATCTCGCCGTTTTTCAGCGCCTCCATCTGCTCCTCCTGCGAGTCGTAGCCGATGAGGTTGAAGCTCAGCCTGCTCCCGTCCAGACAGTCGGCCGCGAGCATGATGTGGTCAGAGAGGACGCCGGTTAGCGTTTTGGTATCGACGTCGTAGTAGCTGAAGCCGATGTCATCGGTCAGAAAGCCGATCTTGATCTCGCCGTGCTCGTCCAGCCACTCCCTCTCCTCGCTCGATAAGACCGGCGTGGAGACCGAGGACAGATAGCGCTGATAGAGCTCGTCGCCGTAAAACGGCTTGTCGTACTCCATTTTGCGCATGGCGCTGTCGAGCTGCTTTTTGATGTCCGGGCGGTCCCTGTTGATGACGAAGTAGATGCCCGAGCTGCCGGTCGTCGCGATGGCGGACAGGCCTGCCTCCGGCAGCGCCGGTGTCTCGGTCGAGACCAGACAGTCGATCTCGCGGTCCTCGATCTTCTGCATCGCGTCCTCAAAGCCCGTCAGATAGACGTACTGGAGCTGCACGCCGTTTGCCTTTTCCCAGTCGTAGAACTGCGTCGCCTGTACACTGTTTTTGAGCAGGCCGATGCGCTTGCCGTCGAGCGTGGACAGGTCGGACGCCGAAATGCCTGCGTTCTCCAAATCGGCGTACAGATAATATTTCTCCGTGCCCATCGGCAGCTCGGAGAACAGCATGTGCTCGGCGCGCTCCGCTGTATAGGAAACGCCGCTCATGATGTCAATTTCGCCGGCCTCTATCTTGTCCAGAAAATCTGACCAGCCGGCCTCGACATAATCATACGTCCAGCCGGTATACGCCGCGACCGCCTGCTGATACTCATAGCCGTAGCCGCTGCGCTCACCGTTTTTGCCTGTGATATTATAAGCGTCCTCGTACCAGCCGACCCGGATGCGCTCACCGCTCGCCGTGCTTTCCGCTGCGGCGCTGAACGGCAGCAGGGAAAACAGCAGACAGAGTGCGACCAGCAGACAGCCGTATCGGTGCAAGGCTCTCTTTTTCCCGTTCATATTTTACTCCTCTCAAAGCGGCGCTTTCGCAATCTGTACGTGTTTAATCCCCCTCGATGTGCAAAGGCGGCCTTTTCCGCCCGAAAAGTTACACTTATATATATATTACAGCGCAAAAAAGTTCATGTCAATGCAATTTTTTCAAATTCTCAACACAATTTTAATTCAAGGAAGAAAGCAGGTGTCCTATGGGCCGCAATCATAAATACGACGACATCATCGACCATCCGCATCACGTTTCGTGGAACCATCCGCAGATGCCGCTGCACGACCGCGCCTTTCAGTTCGCGCCCTTCGCAGCGCTCTCCGGCTACGCCGACACCATCCGCGAAACCCAGCGTCTGACCGAGCGCAAAATCGAGCTCGACGAGGGCACGATCGACATGCTCAACCGCCGATACCGGCGGCTGATGGATGTGCTCGGCACCCAGCCGACCATCAGCATCACCTACTTCAAGCCCGACGAGCGCAAGGAGGGCGGCGCGTACCTGACCGTGACCGGCGTCGTGCGCAAGATCGACCCCGCCGCCCGCCGCATCATCATGCAGGACGGCACCGTCATCCCGGCCGCCGAGGTCTCCGCGATGGAGGGGGAAATTTTCAAGGACATGGACGAATGGTAAAAGATCAGCAGGGCGTTTCCTTCTCTGGAAGCGCCCTGTTTTTTGCTGTTTTAATACATCATTCTGCCTTCCAGTGCGTCGAACTGGAGCGCGAACTGGATGGTCTTGAACGCGCCGCCGTCCCATGCGCTTTCCGCCGCGGTACGCGCCGGGTACTGCATCCAGCTCTTCTGATGCACATACGTGATCCAGCTGTTGACGTAGGTGTCCTCCGTCGCCGTCTGTATCGGGTAGCAGACGTAGCCACGCTGGTTTTCGCTGCCGCGCGGCATGGAGAACGCGCCGGTTAAAGTGCCGCAGGTGCTGCTGCCCTGCGAATTGCCGAAAATGTCGGTCGTGTAGACGTCCTGCGCGCCGAGAGAGTGATAATCCGCCATGAGCGTCTGCCCGTCCTTATCGCACAGCACGCGGCCGGTCATGTCGCCGTCCGGCCACCAGCTCGAAGTATTCGACGACCAGAGCTGAAGCGCTTCAGTGCCGTAGTAGTTCATCGGCTGCGTCCAGAGGAAGTGATGGAAGAGAATCCACCGGTCCGTGCCGTCGGCCTGCTTCACGCGGACCGCCACGCCGGTCAGGCGCAGCTCCTTCGCATCATATACCGTGTCGATGCGATAGCTGTTGTCGCCGGTCTGCGTCGTCACCTCTCTGCCGTCGTTTGCCGGCATATCCTCCGTGCGGCTCAAAACCTGCGTCGCGCCCTCGCACATGGCGATGTCCTCCGCGCTGAGGTCGTTCAGCACCGCTTCGGGGAAGCCGAGCTCGAGCAGCTGCGCCTTTGTGCTCTGCACCTCGGTCTGCGCCGAGGTATCGAGCGGCGTCCACTCCATCGAATAGCTGCCGCCGAACGCATAGCCGCAGGCCATACCTGCCGCGACAACCACGGCGAGCGACAGCACGAGCTGCCAGTCCTTCACCTTGACCGGCACAGACGCAATCGTGCAGCCTGCGTTATCGAGCTCGCCTGCGAGCTTGAACAGCCGGTACATGATGACGATGTACAGGACAAGCATGACGATGACCGCAATCCAGCCGCCCAAGCCCATCAGGCCGAGCGCGCACAGCGCGGCATCCCATGCGATCAGCGCGGCGGCGGCTCCGCATTTCGGCTCAAAGCCTGCCTTCTGCCGCAGCGCCTTCATGCCGCTCCACAGGCAGACCACCTGCACCAGCACCAGCGCCAGATTGCCCACCGTCAGCACCACGGCGGCTGTTGTTCCCGTCAGTATGTCCGAATAGATCGTCGTGTCCAGTATCATCCACGCGCCGACGTAGAACGTCCGGATGATGGCGATGACATAGCCGCTCTTGAAGCCTGCGTTCTCCCGGCGCAGCGCGCGGAAGCCGACCAGCTGAAATACCAGACCGATCGCCGGGAGGATGTAGTTCAGACCCAGAATATTCAGCGTCAGTCCCGTGAGCGTAAAGCCGATCAGCACGCGCGTGAGCGCCTGACCGCACCATGTGCCGCCGTTCTCCCCACAGCTCGGCAGCGTTTCCGGTTCGATGATGTTCATCGTGTTTTTTCCTGTTCGTTCATATGATGCACCTCTTTCCTGCCTTTGATGGCTGCTTTCATTATAGCATGAAAGGCAGATATTGCATAGTAAAAATGCAATAAAAAAAACAAAAGTGCATATTCGGTATTGTGCAGATTGACAGGCAACAAAAAGGAGGATGAATGCTCATCCTCCTTTGCGTATTTTGTGTTTGATTACTGGCTGATGGTCTGGCGCAGGGCGTCGATCGAGGTGTTGACACCGGCCTCTACGCTCATGGTCAGGTCCTCCATTTCGAGGGAAACGTCGCCGTCGTAGCCCATCATGTGGCAAACGGAGAAGAATTCCTTCCACC